>JBNGDS010000088.1:0-10020 GCA_049975365.1 Desulfomonilia bacterium
AGAGACTGCACCGTGTTGTCATTGTCGGAGGAGGATTCGGAGGGCTCACAGCGGCGCGATCTCTGGAATATCTGCCAGTTGATGTGACGCTCATCGACAAGAGGAACTTCCACCTCTTCCAGCCTTTGCTTTACCAGGTAGCAACTGGCCTCCTCTGCCCGTCTGAAGTGACATCGCCGCTGCGGCACATCCTCAGGAAGCAGAAGAACGTCAGAGTGCTTCTGGGTGAGGCGGTGGATTTTGACATCGAACACAGACGGGTGATTCTCACAGATGGTGAGGTTGACTATGATACCCTGGTGGTGGCAGCTGGCATGGTGAACCACTACCACGGACATGATGACTGGGAACAGTACGCGCCGGGATTGAAAACAATCGAGGATTCCGGCAGGATGCGGCAACGCATCTTCTATGCATTCGAGGTGGCGGAGCGGGAGCCTGATCCTGAAGTGCGCAAGGAATGGCTCACATTCGTGGTGATCGGCAGCGGCCCGACCGGAATCGAGCTCTCAGGAATGCTCTCCGAGATTGCCCGGAACACCCTGAAATATGAATTCCGCTCCATCAGGCCCGAGGAATCGACGATCATGCTCCTCGACGGGGCGGAACGCATTCTTCCATCATACCCACGACGTCTTTCACGGATAACGGAGCAGTCCCTCAACCACCTTGGCATCACCACATGTGCCGAGACCATGGTCGTGGATATTTCAGACAGGGGTGTCACAGTGGAACGACCGCACGGGAGAGAATTCATTTCAGCACGGACCGTGTTGTGGGCATCAGGCGTGAAGGCGTCCCCTCTAGGAGAAAAACTGGCACAAAAGACCGGAGGTCGCACAGATCACCAGGGCAGGGTCATGGTGAACCCGGATCTCACTGTTTCCAGGCGCCCTGAGATCTTCGTGATCGGCGACCTCGGATACAGCACGGGCAAAAGAGGGCATCCCCTGCCGGGTCTTGCTCCAGTTGCCACGCAGCAGGGCCGCTATGTCTCCAGGCTCATCCGGGATCGACTGGGAGGGAAGTTCCGGGGAAAGAACTTCAAATATTTCGACAAAGGCACGCTGGCAGTCATCGGCCGCCATGCAGCGATTGCGGATTTTCACACCGTGCAATTCGGTGGTTTTTTCGCCTGGCTGCTGTGGCTCTTTATCCACCTGGTCCTGCTCATCAAGTTCGAGAACCGGATTATCGTCATGATCCGATGGGCCTTCCAGTACATCAGCTACAACCGGGGTGCACGGAATCTTTCCCTGCAGGGAACACTGCGCCTTCCCATCACCGGTTCCAGAAACAGGAGATCATAGGAAATGGACAGCGTCTTTCTCGAGATTGCGTCGATTCTTCTGCTCGCAACCTTCTTCGGCATTCTTGGCCTTGCCCTCAGGCAGCCTTTGATCGTGGCGTTCCTTATCACCGGCATCATGGCTGGTCCATCCGGCTTTGGCATCATCCGGGCGCACGACAAGATCGACCTGCTGGCTCAGATCGGGATTTCCCTGCTCCTGTTCGTGGTGGGGTTGCGGCTCGACCTGAACCTCATCAGAACGACAGGACCGGTCGCCCTTGCAACCGGGTTGGGTCAGATCATCTTCACCACGATCTTCGGCTTTTTCATCTCCCTCGGCTTCGGGTTGTCCACGGTTGGTGCTCTCTATGTAGCGGTCGCCCTCACGTTCTCCAGCACCATCATCATCGTCAAGCTCTTGAGTGACAAGCGGGAGATCGATTCCCTCCATGGGCGGATCGCCATGGGATTCCTCATCGTGCAGGACATTGTGGCGATCCTGGCATTGATTTCCCTGACAGCCCTTGCCGGAGGGACCATGGAGCAGCAGGAGGCACTGTGGGAAATTGCATGGATTGCAGGCAAAGGCCTGGGGTTTCTCCTGGGAATCGGGCTTCTCATGAAGTTTGTTCTCCCCAGGCTCACCCACATGCTTGCCCGGAACAATGAGCTGCTGATCCTGTTCGCCGTTGCCTGGGCGGTGTTTCTCGGTGCACTTGGAGACTTTCTCGGATTCAGCAAGGAGGTGGGTGCATTCCTTGGCGGCGTGTCTCTCGCTTCGACACAGTACCGGGAGGCCATCGGGGCCCGCCTTGTAAGCTTGAGGGATTTTCTCCTCCTGTTCTTCTTTCTGGATCTCGGTGCCCGGCTGGAGCTGACCTCTGTGGGCTCGCAGATGGGTAAAGCGGCGGTGCTCTCACTGTTCGTTCTCGTGGGGAATCCTATCATCGTCATGATCATTATGGGAATCATGGGGTATCGCAGGCGAACAGGCTTTCTTGCAGGCCTCACTGTTGCCCAGATCAGTGAGTTCTCCCTCATTCTCGGTGCACTGGGATTGAGCATGGGACACATCTCCTCAGAGACCATGGGCATCATCACTCTTGTGGGGATCGTGACCATCTTTGTCTCCACCTACATGATACTCAACTCCGCACAGCTGTATCAGGTGCTCTCCGGGTTGCTTCGAGTGTTTGAAAAGCGTTATCCCCACCGGGAGCGCGATATCGGCACACAGTGCGTCTTGCCCGAGATCGATGTCATCGTGATCGGCCTTGGGAACTACGGGTACGGGCTCACAGAGCATCTCCTGGAGAGAAACCGAAGGATCATGGGAGTTGACTTCGACCCCCAGGTCCTGAAAAGGGTGCAGGCTCTCGGGGTGGAGGACCTCTTCGGTGATGTGGGCGATCCAGAACTCATGGAACACCTGCCGCTGAACTGCACCCGGTGGGTGCTCAGCACGATCAGAGACCGGACGCTCAATCTGGATCTGTTCCATCGACTCAAGGACCGCGGGTTCGAGGGAAAAGTTGCGCTGACCGCGCGGACAGAAGAAGATGCACAGGCATACAGGGATGCGGGAGCTCACGTGGTGCTTCGTCCCTACAGGGATGCAGCAGAGCAGGGTGCTGATTCCCTGAGTGAAGCCATGTTTCTTCTCCCCGCCGATGTGGACTGGCCCCTGACCGTTCAGGAGATACGGCTCAGGCCGGGATCCGTCTTCTCGGGCAGCGACATCCGGTCCCTGCCGCTGAGACAGAAGACAGGATTGTCCATCCTCGCCGTGCGTCGTGCAGGAAGAATCTATTACGACCCGGGACCTGAATTCACACTCTACCCAGGCGATCATCTGGTCATGATGGGTGATCCCGTCGATCTCGGGCATGCCGAGGTCATTCTCCACGAGATCGAAGACGCCGGTGAGATGAACCCCCTCGATAACTTCACCATGGCCGAGATCGAGGTGGGAGCAGCATCGCCCCATGCAGGGAAGACCCTGGCGGATCTCAGGTTCCGCCAGGACTATGGTGCAACCGTTGTGGGTATTCTCAGGGGAGATCTGCGGATAAGCTCACCGGGGCTTGCCGAGACGCTCAAAACCGGTGACCGGCTCATCATCATCGGAACCCTGGAGGCCATTGAGAATCTCAAAAAAATGAGCCCGATCTGATTCAAATAGGGATCAGGCATGTATTTTCCCCTATAGCTCGTGACAGGATAGATGAGATCCATCATTCATGAACATGGATCTCATAGGTGATCGGCAGGATTTTGGTCTCAATTGAAAATCCTGCCCAGTCAAGGTCCAGTGCAAGCTCTCTTCCGCAGAACACGCTGATGTCCTCTGTTTCCGGCTTTGGAACAAAAGCTATTGAATATCCAATGCCGAGAAGAGAGCTCTCCAGTCTGTATCCGGAACGTGCGACTTGCCATGCAGGGATCTGGGTATCCTGAAGGGAAGTCTCGCCTATTCGGAGTCGGTTGAACGACCGTCCATCAACCTCATTAAGGATGAATACCCGACAACTTTTCTGATCAAAGCTTCCGTCGGCTGAAATAACAAGTCCATCGAATGTCTTTTCATATACGATAGTGCAGTATCCCCTTACAGCTCCCTTTTTCATAACGGAATGAACGAGGAAAAGTCTAAAGATTATATCTCGCAGTCCCAGGAGAATGTGCTGGAGATGGGGAAGCTTTTTGTACTTTTCTACACCTGATTCTACAATCCGACAGAACACAGAGGGAATGGTCCTGCCCAGGGCATGCCATGTTAATGTATGATCGAATGCGAATCTTTTTTTCAGAACACTTTGCCCATGCATGTTCAGTGAAATAAGCGATGGGAAGATGGTCTCTCGATCATTCTTGAGAATTGGTAGACCCATCCCCGCTGATTCACCTGCACACATCTTGCCTCTGTATCTCAGAAAGAGACCTTTCGCCATATTCCGGGTTTTCCCTTGTGCGACGGATGGATCGTGAACGAAGGAAAGATCTTCAGAGATGGAGATGGCGATTTTTTCGTTCAATAAATTTTTCATAGGTTTCGTCTATACGTTTGCGCAGGTATGCCTCGTCAAACTCCGAACTGTAGATCATGTGATTCTCGTTCTCGAATTGCCAGTCAGCATCCTTCTGAACGTTCTTGACTTTTCTGTACAGGCCTGTTCCCGGCAATGGGAACGGAATGGTGAATGATATTTCGTCTAATGGGAGTTCCAGAGCCCATGCAAAGGTGTGCTCAATGGTAGTGTAGGATTCACCAGGGTACCCTACCATGAAGAATCCAGCTGTCTCGATACCGCACTTCGAGAATCGAGAGAGTGTTTTTTCTGCACATTCCACTGTTGTGTGCTTGTTCATGAGTCTGAGCACTGAATTGTCACCGGATTCCAGACCGAAAAACACCTTCCTGCATCCGGCCAGTTTCATGAGTTCAATGATATCAAGAGGAATTTCTTCTGTACGGGATAGGCATGTCCACTGCATCTCCAGGTTCTCACTGATCATCCTTGTGCAGAAGGACTTCACGTGGTCGAGTTCCAGCGTAAAGCAGTCGTCTGCGATCCACAACCCATCATACCCCCAGGATTTGATGTCATGTATCTCTTGCAGTATGTTGTCGATATTTCTGCGACGAAAGTAGTTTCCAAATATTGGTTTTGAACAGAAGTCGCACGAGTAGGGACAACCAAACGTGGTCATGATTCCTGCTGGAGAAAACCCTTCTCGTTCTATCCAGAACTGATGATAGAGTGAATGGTTGTAGTCACTCCGATCCGGCAGCGGGAGAAGATTGAGCCTTCTCTCATCTGACTGTTTGGTCGGTATCGCAGAAACAGTGCCAGTCCGATCGGCACGATGGTAGAGACCAGGATAGTCACCCGAATGAAGGAGCACGCATTCCCGATTTCTCCCCTTCAGATAGTCTCTACAAAATCGAGGGAAAGAGTCCACTGCCTCTCCTCTGAATACGAAATCGAATACGCGGCAGAATCGGTCAGGATTCAAGGTCGGCATGGGGCCTCCGCATACCAGCAGTGCATCAGGAAACATCTCTTTGATTTTCTTTGCAATGATCAGCGCCCGTTCATTCATGGTGAGCATGATATAGATGCCTATGATTTTTGGATTCACTTTCTCCAATGCAAAGTAGACATCGTCATCATCTCCAAATGTCATGTCCATGACAGTGACATCGAATCCGTCTTGGCGGAGCAATGCGGTGATTTGAGCAATACCCAGAGGATGAAAGAGCATGGTGGTACGAGTATTCTGATGGGAATACGGATATACCAGCATTATCTCGCACATATCATTCTTCCCTGTAGGGACTGATCATGGAACGGTTCCCTGCACCGGAGGATATCCGTGCTGTCCCACCGTGTCTGTAGAATATCGATACCTGACCAATCTTCTATAATAATAGAGCTGCTGTTTCAGTATGCAACCAGGCGTCGATATCGTGTGCGATGATGAACGGACAGCATAAAAGCAATGACTACAAAACACTATTGATCCCAGGGTGATGATCTTGTAAAAGTGTATGGTCGAACTACACACCAAATGAATGTATTGGGAGGAGAATACGATGGATTTTGAATTGTCAGAAGAAATGCGCATGCTGTCCGACATGGCGTACAAGTTCGCCGTCAACGAGATTGAACCGATTGCAGAAGAGGCCGACGAACAGGAGCGGTACACACCGGAGATCAGGATGAAGGCAGCCGAGAACGGGCTCGTTGGATGCTGGATCTCGGAAGAGTATGGTGGAGCAGGGGTAGGCTTTCTCGGCAACGCCCTCGTTACCGAACAGCTCTCGCGGGTGGATATGGGAGTTGGCCTGAACGTGATCGCCGCGTCCTTCGGGTGCGAGAACCTGTACTATTACGGTACAGAGGAGCAGAAGAAGCAGTACTTGCCGCCGATCTGTGCAGGGGAAACGGTCTGCGCAGGGGCCTATACCGAACCCAACGCAGGCACCGATGTGGCGGGGTACAAGGCCAGGGCTATTGACAAGGGTGAAGGGTATGTTCTCACCGGGAACAAGATGTTTATCACCAACGGCACGGTGTGTGACTGGATGGTTGTCCAGGCTGTCACTGATCCTGGGGAGAAGGTCCATAAGAGCTTCAGCCAATTCATCGTTCCTTCTGATGCCGAAGGTGTGACGAGAACGAAGATCAAGGGCAAGCTCGGTATCAGGGCCAGCGACACGGCAGAGATCGCCTTTGAGGAGGTGTGGGTTCCCAAGGAGAACCTCATCGGAACCAGGGGTGCAGGATTCTACCAGCTCATGCACTTCTTTGACACCACCCGAATATTCGTGGCGGCTCAGGCCCTCGGGCTTTCGCAGGGATGTCTGGATGAGTCTGTAAAATACTGCAGAGAGCGGACGGCGTTCGGGAAACCCCTCGGGTCTTTCCAGCTCAGCATGCACAAACTCGCAGAGATGTGGATACGGATAGAGGCTTTAAGGAACATGACCTACAAGGCCGCGGTGTCCCTGGACAGCCAGAAACCGGATTATCACATCTCTGCAATGTCCAAGTACTTCGGCGGACAGACAGCAGTGTTCTGTGCGAACCTGGCAGTGGAGCTTCACGGCGGCTATGGCTATATCAACGAGTACAAGGTCCAGAAGTGGTATCGAGACGCCAAGATACTCGAGCTCTATGAGGGGACCAAGGAAGCGGAGATCATGACACTGGGGCGCGTCCTCATGTCGAGATAGTTCGACGTGTTCGAGTCGTTCAGCGGGATGAGGTTGTCCTCCTCATCCCGTTTTTGCTTTCATGGACGTGGACCTGGGTTAATGCGTCCTTGTGCAGGATGACACCTCTTTCCTGGCCTTGGGCCTGCTCCTCTTGCGTGAATCTCTGACATGTCTTCGCTGCCGCGTGCTCCTGTCTTCGGCAAACAGATCGTCCTCAGGCCAGATCACCGGGATCTTCACGCCGAGAAACTTTTCGATCGGTCCAAGGGCGTTGACATATCGCTCGCAGGCAAGGGAAATGGCCTTTCCCTCTTTTCCGGCCCGTGCGGTTCGTCCGATCCGATGGACATAATCCTCGCAGTCCTCAGGAAGGTCGTAGTTGACCACGAGGTCGAGATCATCGACGTGAAGACCTCGTGCTGCAACGTTCGTCGCTACAAGGAGGGGAATAGTCCCGCTCTTGAGTTCCTCGATGATCCTGAGACGTTTTTTCTGCGGCAGATCACCGGTGATGAACTCACTCTGGATGCCATTTTCTGCAAGACGGCGGGAGAGCTCGGTTGCAGTCTGCTTCATGTTGGTGAACACCAGGCAGTTCCTGGGGTGTTCCCGAGCAAGCAGGCCAAGAAAGAGCCGGAACTTTTCATCATTGCCCACGTGGTAGAGTTCCTGGGTAACTGTGTCCACGGTGAGATGCTCCGGTGCGATCTCGATCTCTACCGGGTTGTTCATATATCGCCAGGCCAGATCCTTGACCAGGAAGCTCAGTGTTGCGCTGAACAACATAGTCTGACGCTTGTGAGAGGGAGGCATGGCACGGAGCATCTTTCTCAGATCGGGGATGAATCCCATGTCGAAGAGCCTGTCCGCCTCGTCGATGACGAGTATTCCGACGCTCTTGAAGCTCAATTTCCGTGACCGGTGAAAGTCAAGCAGCCTCCCCGGGGTCCCAACGATGATGTCCGGATCGTTCTTGAGCTGCTGTTCCTGGGTATGGTACCCCACGCCGCCGTGTATGCAGGCTATGGAAAAGTCGAAGTGGGAACCCAGTGAGAGTGCCTCGGTTTTTACCTGCACGGCAAGCTCCCTGGTGGGCACGATGATGAGGGCTTTGCGTGACCTGTCGTGATCAAGGCTCTGGAAGATCGAAATGAGAAACGCCGCGGTTTTTCCTGTGCCGGTCTGAGACTGGGCACACACATCTCTTCCCGTGAGGCTGTATCTGAAGGTTGCCTCCTGGACAGGTGTGCACTCGGAAAATCCCGCATCTGAGATGCCGAGCAGAATACGCTCGTCTAGGTGCAATTCGTTGAAATGCATGGATACTCCTTGAGTTGATTGTGTAGGTTATCTATCGGCAATGTGATCCTGATTTCATAGATGAGATTCCTAATTCTGCAGTATCCCTAGCATATCACGCCGAAAAGTCAAGAAAAAAACAGCATAGATTCAACAGCAACAGCGTCGTGACGTGTTTGAAGCACGTCTTCAGAATAATTCCAATGAATGGGCGATGGGGCAGCTGTGATCGGAGTGTGTGCAATAGTGATATTCCGGTCACGGGATGCACGGTCATGAAGAATCATGATTTTCCCGATCATATCTACACGGGAGTACGCACACGAGGCTGGAACAATGCAGATCGATGCCCACTACTATGCACTGCTCGCATTCTTGAGGGCATGCGGGTTCAAGAAACCGAGTGCCCTGAAGGTCGCCTATGCATCACAGTACGTTGATGATGCAAAACTCAATCATGTCGTGATCGAGGGAGATCCGAACACAATTACACACGACACCGTCGAGGGAAAGGCATGCTTTTTCAACATGGCCACGTGCCATTCCTACACGATGATCAAAACGATCAATTATACCTCCATGGTTCACAACACGTGCGCCTTTCATTTTGTCCCCGGGTGCAAGGGTGCGAACTTCGTGAAAAGGATGCGGTGCAGAACAGACTCGCCTGTGATCAGGGCTATTCTCGAAGATGCCATGGCAGGAACGGATCTCATCAAACTGGGCATCGCCCTTCACGCCTATGCGGATTCGTATTCCCACCACGGCTTTTCCGGTCTCATCAGCAAGGTCAATGATATCAGGGACTGCAGGGCCATCTACGGCATGCCTGCGGACTGGAAGGACACCCTCACACGAGGTGTGAAATTCTTCATCAGAGACAAACTCGACGCCGTGCTCGACATGACCATACCGGCCTATGGACACGGGCAGGCCCTTGATTACCCTGACATCCCATCAGTGGTGTGGTCCTATGAATATGACTACAGCGACGAGTTTTCCGACTCGTACATCTTTTCAGGCATGATTGATAACCGCAAGCGGTTTGCCGAAGCCTTTCAGGCTATCCGCGGATATCTGGAGAGGTTTCTCGCCAAGCACAGAAGCCACCGCGACAGGAGCGTGCCAACCCGTGATTTCGCCACACTGTTCGAAACGCTGGTGCACGAGGCCCCGCGCCATCAGAGGATCGAAGATTGGAGAGAGCTGATCCTGAACCACCGACTTTTTGACCATCATGACGAGTTTTCCTATGATGAGCACGCATGGCCGAGGTCTGCCTTTGAAAACTACCGGGAGGATTGGGATGATGATTTCACAGTAGAGGGTGCCCGCCTGAGTCAGGCATTCTCAGGATCTGCCTGGTACGCGTTCTATCTCGCGGTCAAGTGGTACAAGCGGCGTTTTTTCCAATACTGCTCTCACTGTGGTCTCGATATACCGCGATAGGCAGTCACCGCTGTATCCCGGAAAGAGGGAAAAATCCGTTCTTGATTTTCCGGGCGAGTGTATTACATAACTATCACTCGTGAAGAGTATGTGTGAGGAGAAAAGATGCCGATCTACGAGTTCTATTGTCATAAGTGCAATACAATCTACAATTTCTTTTCCAGGTCAGTGAACACAGAGAAAGTTCCCACGTGCCCGAAGTGCGGGCGGATAAAACTCAAGCGCAGGGTGTCCATCTTTGCCACCATCTCAGGAGGAA
>JBNGDS010000089.1:0-9855 GCA_049975365.1 Desulfomonilia bacterium
CTACCAGAGAGACGGATCACGGTCACGCACAATCAAGCCATGACCATCGGGCAGAAAGTGCAAGAAGAATCCGGAAGGAGAAATGGATGCCGTTTTCAGAGTGCATCCTCCAGATCACGGATCAGCTCCCTGATCTCTTCTTTCGAAAAGCTCAGGCGTGCCGTGCCTCCACCGGGGTGCGAGAGGGTCACCTCGCACCCCGATTCTGTATGATCCACATTCCATCTCTTTTTTGGGGGCATCTTCACGGATTCCGAGAGCCAGTCATCTGCCTCGAATTCGGCAATCTGAAAGAGCACACCGAAGGCATCCTTGGGATGGATGAAGAGCTCCTTCCAGACATCCCATGCATCATTGAATCCGAAATAGGGAACGCCCACGCTCTCGAGATGCTCTCGCGCATCATGGATGTCGGGTGTCTGCAGGGTGATGTGGTGCACACCGCCAGCTCTGTTTTTCAGGAAAGCATCCAGAAAGCTACCATCTCCGGTGGGTGCGAGGAGCTCAAGCCTGGTCAGGTCGCCCAGCGCCATATTCTGCCAGTAGTATCGCATTGAGGTGTCTTCACTGCCTGTGCCGGGAACTGCCCCGAATACTCCTGTGAGGAAATCGGATGCCTTGTCAAAGTCCTGAACAGCGATGGCCACGTGGTCGATGCGTGAAATCATATCTTCCTCCTTAGATCCAGACAATCTGACCGTCTCTGGCACATTCAAGCTCGAGGGATTCACACCTCTCCAGCATGGAAGAGTTCATGTGGGTGAGCATGATCCTCCTGCAGCGGAGGAGATGACGATTGTTCATCAGGGTCTGGTAGTCGATGTGATTCTTTCGCTTCAGGCCATATTCAAAACATTCACAGACAAAGAGATCCGCATCCCGTGCAGCGTCGATCAGCCCGGGGTGCCACTCGGTATCTCCGGAGCACGCGATCGCCTTGTCATTCCATTCAACCCTCAGCGAGAGCGGATGCGTGCCGGGCGTATGGATAGCGGGGTAGGCATGAACGATGAGTTCCTGAAGCGATGTCGGTACGTCAGGGTTCAGCTCCACGAAGGCGAGGTCAAAGTTGAATTCGATGTGAGCCGACCCAGGAAAGAAGCTGGTCATGACAGTCATGACACGGTCATGGATTCCTGCAGGGCCGGCAATGGTCAGCGGCTTTGATCTCCTGCCGAGGATCTGTGTCTCCCGGAGAAGGAACGGAATTCCACCGAAGTGGTCACCGTGCAGGTGGGTGATGAGAATGGAATCGATATCGGCGGGATCCAGATCAAAGCGTTTCAAGGCAATGAGGGTTGTTGTGCCGCAGTCGACAAGGAAGCGAGTGCCCCCGGTATTCACCAGGAGCGAAGGCTGAAGCCTGCCGCCGCTTCCAAAGGCGTCACCGCTCCCAAGGACTATGACCTGTGCTCGATGATCCGTCGTACCCGGACTGTCTCCGCCCATACATTCCTCCATGCAGCCTAGAATGGTCGTACCAGAATCTGCACAGAATATCCATGCCCACTCAGGTCTCCTCATACTGCGAACCCGTGAACAATGCACATACGGTGCTGATTTTTTGTGTGGAATATGGTTTATGAGGGAAGATGGAAGAAACACTCACAGATGTTCTCTCACGATCCGGCAGGAAGAGCCTCGAGGCATCGTGGTCCATTCTCATCATCATGATCCCCATTTCCCTGGGTATGACCATACTCCAGTACACCGGGGTCATGGAATACTGTGCCGGGTTTCTCTCGCCTGTCATGCGGCTCTTTTCCCTGCCCGCAGAGGCGTCGCTCGTCCTGATTGCTGGGGCCCTGATCAACATCTACGCAGGCATCGCCGTGATGATTCCCTTGGGTCTCGATGTGTGGAGCATCACCATAATCGCGGTGATGATGCTGATCTGTCACAATCTCGTGGTGGAGTCGGCGGTTCAGTCAAAGACAGGGGTTTCAGGGCTGATCATGACGGTCTTCCGGATCGCTGCTGCAGCCGTCGTGGGAATAGTCCTCTCCTTCATTCTCCCGGAAGAATTCAGACACACTGGTGTTGGCATGGGGTCCGCGATGTCCGACCCTGAACATGGCCTGTCAGATACCATGCTGATCTGGATTCGACAGACATCTGAACTCACCATAAAGGTGATCCTCATCATTGCGGGGATCACCCTCCTGATCGATGTCATGAGGTTCTTCAAGGCGTTTGCGCCTGTGGTTTCACTCCTCAGGCCGTTCACGTCCATCAACGGGCTTCCCCGGAATGCAGCATTCATGTGGATGGCTGGCCTCGTATTCGGCCTTGCCTACGGTTCCGGGGTGCTCATTGCAGAGGCACGGACAGGGCAGGTGGACAAAGACGCTCTCATACGGCTCAACCTTTCCCTTGGGATCAGTCACTCGCTGATCGAGGATACCCTGTTGTTCGTTGCCCTTGGTGCATCTCTGTTCTGGGTTATCGTTCCCCGGATCATCGCTGCAGCGCTGATGGTATGGGTGTATGTGCTCGGCTCGTCCATCGTACGAAACATGGCAAAAAGCAAAGCGACGTGATGCGTCCTTGAATATTCTGTCCACTCACCATTCCATTCTTGGACAGGAAAAAAGCGTACCTGAAGTAGAGTGTGCACCCTGTGAGAAAATACTTGGGGAGGACGCTACGAGGGCGGCTCGATCTTCGGTTCCAGGAGTTCGATTTCCTGCCTTCGGATTTTTCCAGCAGTCTTGTAGCTGAGCTTCTTCTCCAGGTATCTGCTCGTCTGGGTGAGTGCGAAACAGATGATGAAATAGATGACCGCGATGGTGAAGAAGATTTCGGCAGGTGCGTTCAATGTCCTGTTGTTCACCTGGGTTGCAGCCCGGGTGAGTTCCTGTACCCCGATGATGTAGGCCAGAGAGGTGTCCTTGGTGAGGGAGACAAACTGGTTGACGAAGGATGGGATCATGTTTCTCAGGGCCTGGGGAAGGATGATGTAGGTCATCGCCTGACGATAGTTCAGCCCCGAGCTCCGGGCAGCCTCCATCTGGCCCTTGGCAATGGACTGGATGCCTGCCCGTACGATTTCAGCGACATAGGCGCCGGTAAAGACCGTGAATGCCACAAGCGTGCTGCGTGCCTCCGGCAGGGGCCTGCCGAGCACGACAGGAGCCAGAAAATAGAACCAGAAAATAAGAAGCAGCAAGGGGGTTCCCCTGATGATCTCGATGTAGACGATGGAGGGATACCGGATGTACCACCTCTTGGAGAGGCGCATGAGTCCGAATACAATCCCTACCCAGAAGGCAAAGAATATCCCGCCTAGTGCAAGGATGATGCTCAGGGCTAGTCCCCCGAGGGGACCGGCCGGGAACCGGCCCAGGAGGAAATAATCCATGTTGTTCCATACCACGTCCCAGTGCACCGGTGCCTCCTAGTATTTGATCATCCGCAGGAATTTCTTGTTGTACACATTGATCACCAGCGAGATGAAGAGCGAAAGAAAGATGTAGAGCAGCGTTGCCACGGTAAATGCCTCGAAGCCCCTGAAACTGTACGACTCGATCTGTCTGGCCATGTAGGTCAGTTCCATTACCCCGATGGTCATGGCCAGAGATGAATTCTTGGTCAGGTTCAAAAACTGTGAGATCAGGGTCGGAATGACGATCCGGAAGGCCTGGGGGAGAACCACGTAGGACATGGACTGAATGAACGAGAGTCCTGTGGCCCGTGATGCCTCCATCTGTTCCTTGGGAATCGACAGGATGCCCGAACGGATCTCCTCGGCAATGAACGCAGAAGTGTAGATCGTCAGGGATACCACGCCCATGGCAAATTCGTAGTCATGGGCATAGAACCACTGGTTGAGGGATTCCGGGAAGAGCACATACGACCCGAAATACCAGAAAAAGAGCTGGATCAAAAGCGGGGTGTTCCTGAAAAACTCAATGTAGGAGATGGTGATCCACTCGAAGATCTTGATCTTGGTCATCCTCAGGGTGGTCACCGCTGTCCCGAGGATGAGGGAGAGCAGGATGGAGATGCTGGAGATCTTCATGGTGATGATGAATCCCTGGATAATCCATTCCCGGTATTCTCCGGTCAGAACGATCATCCAGTTGAATTCGTAGTGCACAGATGCTCTCCAGGTGAAGGGTGCCTCCCCTCAGGAGGCACCTCGTATAGATCGTATAGATAAAAACCTTATTCCGGCCAAGTCTCCATGGTCCAGGTCAGCGGCATGTAGTACTTGGTGTCAGGGCCGAGCCACTTGTCATAGAGCTTTCTGTAGGTGCCGTCTCTCCACATCTCCATGAGTGACCGGTTGATGAAGTCGCGCAGATTGGACTGGTTTTCCCGCAATCCGATCCCATAGGGTTCATCAGAGAAGAAGTCGCCGACGATTTCCCACTTCTCCGGGTTCTCGTCGCTGCCCTTCAGGCCCACCAGGATGACCGAATCCGTGGTCACGGCAGCAACCTTGCCCTGCTTCAGGGCGAGGAATGCCTGGGGGTAGCCTTCAAAGGAGAGCACGGTGCAGTTGGGCTGCACTGCCGCAATATTCTTCTCGCTTGTTGATCCTTTCGCGGTTCCCACTTTGGTGCCCGCCAGGTCCTTGTAGCTCTTTATGCCGCTGCCTTTCTTGACGAGCAGTTTCTGTCCGTCCATGAAGTAGGTGATGCTAAAGTCGATGACATCGTCCCGGGAGAGTTTGTGGGTCATGGTGCATGCAGCGATGTCCACCATCCCCTCTGAGATCTGCGGTATCCTGGTGGCGGATGTCACGGGTTTGAGTTCCAGTTTCACGCCAAGCTTGTTGGCGATCTCCCTGCAGATGTCCACATCCAGGCCCACGAGTTCCTTGGTCTGCTCATCCACATACCCGAACGGGACCACAGCATCCTTCACGCCTGCCACGAGCACACCCTTGGCCTTGATATCTTCCAGATCATCGGCAAACGCCGCACCTGTGAAAGACATCATCAAGATTACCAGAAGAACATAGGAAAATTTTTTCATACAGATTCCTCCTTCAAAAATGGTTTTCCCTTACAGAATTTCCTTTAAGAAAAGCTTGGTCCGATCATGCTGCGGATTCTTGAAGAAATGTTCAGGAGAGCCTTTTTCCAGGATCTTTCCAAAATCCATGAAGAAGATCCTGTTCGCTACCTCACGTGCAAACCCCATCTCGTGGGTCACCACGATCATGGTCATACCTGCCCGTGCGAGGTCTTTCATGACATTGAGCACCTCGTTGATCATCTCCGGGTCGAGGGCAGATGTAGGCTCGTCAAAGAGCATGATCTTCGGCCTCATGGCAAGCCCACGGGCGATGGCAACACGCTGCTGCTGGCCACCGGAGAGCTCTGCAGGATACTTGTGGGCCTGGTCATGAATGCCGACCCGCTCGAGAAGCTCAAAGGCCAGTTCCTCGGCCTCTTTCTTCGACATTTTCTTCACCTTGATGGGTGCGAGGGTCACGTTTCTCAAAACCGTAATGTGCGGGTAGAGGTTGAACTGCTGGAACACCATGCCGATGTCAGCCCTGAGCTGATTGATGTCCATGGTCGGGTCGGTGATGTTTTTCCCTTCAACGTAGATTTCTCCCTCCTGAACCTCCTCCAGGCGGTTGATGCACCGTATGAACGTGCTTTTCCCGGAACCGCTGGGACCACAGACGACCACCACCTCAGCCTTTTCGATGTGTTCCGATATGCCCTGGAGAACGTGGAAATCACCAAACCACTTGTGAATATTTTCTATCCTGATCAAACGCAACCTCGCTCAAGAAAATTGACCCGATCACATTAAAGGAGTTTGGCCAAACGTGTCAAGTACAATGGCTTTTGAAATGTATTACGTCAATCCTTGGAAGATGTGTATGGGAGAGGATTTTCAGGGTGTCTGCTGCTCATGATTCAAAAAAGACGCCGTGGGGTGAGACGTTGAATCTCGAGAAAAGGTTCTGCCGGTGTTTCGGGCGGGAAATGTGCAGGGTGAACATGATGTCAACACAGTCCGGAGAAGAGTCTGAAGCACGGTCATGGAAAGGAATAGGAAACAAAGGATGTGTGCGGATGAAGAAAAAAGAAAACCGGACCCAGACCTGAAACGGTTCAGTCTCCGGTAGGAGGCGTATTGGATGGAGATGACTACTTCACTCGAGACGCAAGAGGCTCACGTGCTGCTATCCGTGCTGCAAATCGTACTGCGATGGCGATACACGACACGATCCCGATTCCTGTGAATACCAGTGTCATGACACGTTTCTCCTTTCATTGATGACTTCCTGTATGAACCCCTTGAACCCGATAACGATTCCGAGGATGAGGCCGAGCAAGGTGAAGTTCGGTGCCATATTGGTCACCTGATCGAGATACAGACCACCATAGAGGCCGAGGAATGTCATGATGACCAGGATAAAGCTGTACGCGCTGATCCTGGTGATCTTCTTCAGCAGTGCCTTCGGCAGCCTGTATTTCTTGACGTTCTTCATGTGCGTCTCCCTAGAACAGCTGTGCTATGATCTGCCTGGCCGGGCCTGAGTTGACTCCCACCAGAAGGACGATGAGGACAAATACCGCGGTGGCTTCAGCAGGAGAGAGCCCGAGAACCCTGTACAGAAACCTGATTCCGATGCCAGTGAGGAACAAACATCCGATTATGATCCAAAGGGTTAACATCTTTGATCTCCTTTTCTTTTCTTCCTATAGGAGATAAGGCAAAAGACATGCCAAAGAGATCAATTTCTATCATATTGAATTTATTAACATATATTTCCCTGCTGTACGGGATACATGCCAATGTGTCACACGGGTCATGACCGTTGAGAAAGAGAATGACAAACTGGCAAAAACCTTTGAAACGGATCAGAAGTGTTGACAAAATGACAAAACCAGAGATGGCTCACACCTGATGCGGTGTTCCTGATGTGAAACGTCATGGCATGGCCGTAGCGGAAAGGCCCCTCTTTGTCGGTGTGTACGTCTGTTCAAGCCGTTTTGCAACCATGCTCATGCTGTAGCAGCATATGAAGTAGAGTGCCGCGATCGTGGTGTAGATCTCGAATGGGTAGATCATAAGCCTGTTGTTCAGTGTCTGGGCTATTGTGGTGAGCTCAAAGACACCGATGATGTAGGCAAGGGAAGTATCCTTGAACAGTGCGATAAACTGCCCCACAAATGCAGGGATCATGATCTTGAGTGCCTGGGGGAGCACTACACGGCGCATAGTCTGAAAATAATTCAGCCCCGATGCGGTAGCGGCTTCAACCTGTCCGGAGGGGATTGCGCTCACCCCCGCCCGTACGATCTCCGCGAGGTAGGCACCTGAAAAGATTGTGAATGCGATGGTGGCACTCCAGAACACATCGATCTGCATCCCTGTGACAATGGGGGAGAAGAAGTATACCCAGAAGATCACCATGATGAGGGGGTTGCCTCTGATGATCTCGATGTACAGGACACTCGGTGTGCTGATGAGCGGATTTTTGCTCAGTCTGCCAAGCCCGAACACCAGCCCGATAAAGAAGCTCACGAACAGTGCTATGGCTGCAAGGATGATGCTCAGTGTCAGGCCACCCATGCCGAAGAAGATCTCTCCCGGACCTCCGTGGGGAAAGGTCCAGATGAGCAGGGATCGGAGGTTTTTCAGGATGATTGTCCAGTTGAAGGAAAAAACGGCCATGATAGCCAGTGCGATCACCCCGATGAACAGGAGCACGAACAGGCCCTTGACCACGGTCGTGAGCCATTTCCACACAACCAGGAGCATGCGGTACCACACAGAGACGTACAATGATTCTTCGTGGACAGGTGCGAACTCACCTATCCTGAACAGCATTTTCACCCCTTTGATCACGATGGACACCAGCTTGAACAGCAGCAGGACAGGGCGGAACAGTGCACCAAAGAACCTGTCGGCGGCATTCAGACGCCTCGCCTGGCCGATTTTGAGATGATGGTTGATGGTGTTCATGATCACGGAGATGGACAGCGAAAGGCCGAGATAGATGAGAGATGCGGCAGACGTCGCCTCGAACCCTCTGAAGGTGAATGATTCTATCTGCTGGGACTGCCAGCAGAGTTCTGCAACACCGATGGTCATGGCAAGGGAGGAGTTCTTCATGTTGTTAAGGAACTCGCTGCCCAGCGGAGGGATGATGATGCGGAACGCCTGGGGAAGGATGACGAACCTGAGCATCTGCGGCCCGGTCAGACCCGATGAAAGCGCTGCCTCTACGTGTCCGTGGGGTATTGCCTGTATCCCGGCGCGCACGATCTCGGCTACGAACGCGCCTGTGTAGATTCCGAGTCCAATGGTTGCAGCCCAGAACTCCAGGTTATGCTCGTTGAGGAAGATGCGCATCCCCTCGGGAAGCGCCATAGGGAATGCGAAGTACCAGAAGAACAGCTGTACGAGCAGCGGGGTGTTTCTGAAAAATTCCACATACCCTGTCGCCAGGTAATAGGTCGGCTTGAAGTGTGAGAGCCTGGCGATGCCGAATATGGTGCCCATCACGAGCGCGATGCCTGTGCTGATCAGAGAGATCTCGATCGTGAGGGCAAGACCCCTCAAGAGCCAGATGCCGAAGATCTCCTTGTAGGTTGGATTGACCTCATAAAGAACGGCCCAGTGAAAGTCATACCCGAAATCCGCATGCGAAAAGATCAGGTAGAGGGCAAGTGCAATGACTGCAAACACCCCGATCTGTTTGAGAAAGTCGTGTGATGATTTCACGTATGTCCTCTTTGCTGTGTGATCATGCTGCTCTGTGCCCGCCGGACACATCAAAAAATCTGCGGCCCGGATTGAAGATAGGGCCGCAGATTTTGATTTTCATTTGTTTTTCAAAAACTTATGGCCACATCTCGATCTTTTCTGTCATGGGGAAGTAGTACGGAGTATCAGGCCCATACCACTTGTTGTAGATCTGCATATAGGTGCCGTCGGCCCACATATCCTGGAGAGCAAAGTTTACCGAGTCTCTCCACTGGCTGTCGTTCTCGGGCAGTCCAATGCCGTAGGGCTCATCGCTGAAGAAGTCACCGACGAGTTCATATTTCCCCGGTTCCTTTGCGGCATAGCCGAGCAGGATCGTGCTGTCGGTTGTCCAGCCGGCCACCTTGTCCTGCTGGAGCGCGAGGAAGCAGGAGGGCTCGTCCTGGTAACTGATAACATTCTTCTCAGCATTCGGATCTCCGAGCCTCTTCAGGAGATTGATGGCATTCTTTTCACTGGTGGTTCCCTGCATCGATGCGAGTTTCTTGCCTACAAAATCCTCGAGTTTTGTGAACTTGCCTTTCTTCGCGAGGACTTTCTGTCCATCGAAGAAATAGGTGATGGAGAAATCGATGGTCTTGTCCCGCTCTCGCTTGTGGGTCATGTTTGCGGTCGACATGTCGATCCTGTCCGAGGTCAGGAAGGAGATACGTGTCTTGTTGTTCACCTTGACACGCTCCACCTCGAGTTCTTTCCCCATGTACCCGGCGATGCGCTTCACCACCTCTTCGGCTATGTCCACATCGAACCCGACCCATTCGTTCTTGTCATTGAAGTAGGCAGCCGGGATTGAGTTGTACATGAGTCCTACCCGGACGACCCCGTCGGTGTTTACCTTGTCATAGGTGCTGCCTGCGAGACAAACCGATACGCCTGCAAGCATGACAAACAACAATACGAAGAAAATCCCCTTACACAGTTTTTTCATACCCTCCTCCTGAAGTTTATTTTTATTTAAAGTATATCACAATCATAATTATTTTTTTTATACACTAACTCTGAACTTTATTTATACTTACAATTCCAATTTTACTTTTAATTATAGCCCATTTTTATTCTATTTCAGATAATTTTGATTCTTTCAATAATTTTTTCCAGGGCATCTGCTAT
>JBNGDS010000090.1:0-9791 GCA_049975365.1 Desulfomonilia bacterium
AAGGTGCCGTCCGAGTTCAGGACCAGGGTCCCGTGTTCGGGAGAAACCACCGGGACCGAGCTCACGGTGAGCGGGTCGCCGTCCGGGTCGCTGTCATTGTTCAGCACGCTGGAGAATCCATTCTCAAGGGCCTCGATCCTTCCTCCGCGGACACCGCGCGCCGCATCGTCGGTTGCTGCAGGCGGCAGGTTGTCTTCCTCAGCCTCCACAACGATGATCACGCCTGCATCCGTTGTCCGGCCTCCAATCACGGTGATCTCTGTTTTTTCGCCCTTATATCGGACGATATTCTCGCTGTCTTTCAGGAAGATCAGAACAGTGCGGTTGTTCCCCTGCTTCACGCCGTAGATCGTGCCCTCACCCAGACTGCATTCCCACGGGCCGCCCTCGGCGATCAGGGTATCGGTTTCGTCAAAGACATCTGCCTCGACGCTCACGATGCCCAGAGCATCGCAGTCAAGGAGTGCTGCCTTGTACCGGGGCTGATCCGAGGTGGATTCGGGAGAGAGCATGATGGAAAAGGCAATGGCGCCTGCGCTGTCAGAGGCTTCCGGGGATGAATCCGAGGACCCGCTGCACGAACAGAGCAGGAGGGTGCTTACGAAAAACAGAATCAATGCTGCCGAAAAAAACCTGAACCGGTATTTCACTGCCCCTGTGCCTTCTCTCCCGCTGACTGTAATTCCTGAGAGGGAGACCATTCAAAATATGCAGTGTAAATTAAAGCAAAAACTGTGCAACCCTCATAGCATATAATATATCGATAAGAATTAACATGTTACATGCCAGCGACGTACCCAGCCAGCGGAGCTGCATGTGACCCAGCGAAAAAAATTCCTCAAATGGTGAAATATATTTCATATTCTCCCGGACCGCTGCATGGAAGAGATGGACATCCGGCCTCGGTATGCCTGTCCCGTGTCTCTGCTGTATGAGATCTCCTCTCAGAACTGCTTGGTGATGCAGGCCGAGAGGCTGAACCCGCGGAATTTCAGGTCTTCGTCCGGGTGATACCAGTTCTTGTCGTCGTTCATGAAGAATCCGGAGATATCGAAGGAAGCCTTCAGGTCCTGGCGCAGGGTTTTGTCCAGACCGGCACCCAGCGTGATTTTCTGCCGCTTCCCGACGTAGAAGGGAGATGTCGAGGCATAATCGTTCTCCTGCAGCAGGAGAACTTCCACCGATGTCCGTACCATGGTGGCATCATCACGGAGATAGCGGTAGGAGATCCTGGATACGTACTCATCACCGTGGCTGTTTCTCTCCTCCGTGGGCAGGGCGGTACCCTGGAGCACCTTGCTCTTGTCTCTGAAGATGGCATTCAGCGAAAAGGCGAGATCCCAGATGTCCCTGTCATACCTGAGGCCGGCACCGATGAGCACCACATCGCCTTCCTCGTAGAAGTCATCGCCGTCCAGCGTGTCTGTGTCATACGTTACAAACTGCCCGTAGAGCTTGCCGAACCACTGTGAGGAGAAATCATGGCCCACCTCGCCGGTGACGGTGATCATGTCGCCCGGGTCATAGTCCTCGATCGTTTCGCTGTAGTCGTACTTACCCCTCCACGTGTATCCGATGCCGACACCGGCCACCCACCGGTCCCACTGGTTGGCCAGGGTGATGGTGGGATTTATGTTCAACCCTTCACCATAGGTGGTGATGGAGAAGAGATCGGGCGGCACGACGAGCACGAGCTCGTCTTCACTCAGATCGGTCTTGCCGGTGGGCAGATTGAACCCGAGGCCCAGGAGGATGTCGAAGGTGAACTCGTCGATGATCTGGTAGGCAAAGTTGAGCTTTGTGTCGGAGAAGTCGATCAGCGACTCTGCAGATCCGGCTGACGGGTCGACCTTCGTGTACACGTAGGCGCTCAGCAGTTCGATGGAGACATCCCGAATCTGGGATGAAACCTGGACCGGGATGTAGAACTGGAGGCCCGAGTCATCATCGTCGCTGGCCCACCAGTCGAAGTGGAACCCGCTCGAGACCTCTGTCTGTGCTGCAGCAAAGCCGGTTCCTCCCCAGAAAATCATCACTAGTACACACAGTACACTGAAATATTTCTTCATTGTTTCATGCCCCTTTACACGGTCATTTCCCTTGTCAGCAAGCTCACAGCCCCTGATATGTTGAGAAAGATCATTCTATGACCCGTATAGTCACATCTTCAAAATCACTCGAAGAACCATCCTCGACAACGACCCTGACAGCATAACTTCCAGGATCCATGTAACTCCCGGCACCGGAGAGGTCCCAGGTGAAGGTCTGGGTGCCAGAGTCCATGCTCATCCCTGCCGGTAACCCGCCCACCGGGCTTGGGCTTTCTATGGAATAGAACAGCAGATCATCTTCCGGGTCAGTCGCGGTTACCACGAATGTAAGCACCTCCCCGTTGTTCATGAGCCGTTCGCCGATTGGTGTGAGCACAGGTGGTCTGTTTACACCTCCCACGGTGATGGTAACTTCTTCAGAGTCAGTGTAGATGTAGTTGGGATACTGCTCAACTTCGAACAGGACATAGTAGTTCCCTGGTTCATTCGCATTGCTGCTGTCCCATGTGAATTCCCCGGTGCTCGAGTTTAGCTCAAAGCCCGGGACAACTGCCTTTCCAGTGACATCATCCCCATAGTACAAGAGCGAATCGTCATCACTGTCCGTTGCACTGATGGTGAACGAGAGGAAATCACCGACATTTGCAACAGATTTCGGCCCGATCGGATTCAGGACCGGGTAGTGACGACCAGTCATGTCTCCTACTTCGATAACAACCTCTTCGTAGTCACTCAACGGTGGGTACCCATCATCCACCACGATGAAGAGCACCTTGTGTTCGCCCTGATCTCCTGATGTCTGTGTCTGCCAGGAAAATTCCCGGGTATCGGGGTTAAAGGACGCATTGTACAGCGGGAGGTCTGCGGCATAGTAGGTGATTGCATCTCCGTCAGGGTCATTTGCAGAAAGAATAATCTGAATTTCATCTCCCTCGCCCATCGATTGAGTCCCGATCGTTTCCAGCACGGGCGGCCGGTTGCTCGTCACCGTGATTGTCACATCCACGGTTGCAGTCTGGTTCGGCTCCCCGTTGTCCGTGGCCGTGAAGGTCACGATGTATTCACCGGTACTGCTGGCAGTGGTGTTCCATGTAAATTCGCCGGTCGAGGGACTGAACTCGGCGCCCAGGGGCAGGTTTTCCGCCTCGTAGGTGATAACATCTTCCTCAGGGTCGATGGCGACAACTCTGAAGCGGATGTCGTCCCCTTCAAGCGCCGTGATGTCGGAGATGGGCTCGAACACTGGCGGGCAGTTGGCGACTGTGACCGTGATGACCACATCCATGCTGTCGGTAAGGGGGGGAGAACCGTCATCGCTCACCGTGAAGGTCACGGTGTATGTTCCTGCAGCGGTGCACCCTGCGACCCAGCTGAATTCGCCTGTTGAGCTGTTGAAGGTCGCCCCGTCCGGTAGATTGGAGGCTGAATAGGTCAGGGGATCACTGTCGAAGTCTGTGGCACTGACCGTGAAGGTGAGGATCTCTCCTTCAGCAACCGACTGATCTTCCTGCTGGGTGAACTCGGGGGCATTGTTGCCCAGGGACCTGATGAGGATGAGACCTACATCGGTCACCTCACCAGGAGCAACGGTGACGCCGGATCGTTCCCCTCGGTAGGTCACGGTCCCGGAATCATCCATGAGCTCCAGGACAATGGTCATGTCCGAGCCTTCGGGAACCCCGGGTATCGTGCCTTCACCCAGGTCGCATTCCCAGGGACCCCCCTGCGCGACAACGGCATCGTCTGCATCGTACACGAGGGCCTCGACGCTCGCAAGGCCGAATTCCTCGCAGTCAAAGGATGCATCCTTGTATCTGGCGGGTGCCTGTTGGCTTGAGGAGGAACTGTCGGGAAACTGTATGCCGAACGTGATCGATCCCGTTCCAGGGTTTGAGCTGGAACTGCCCTGGCAGGAACTCAGGAACACGAGCCCCGTGATCAGGAGAACACATACCAAAAGATGGGACCGTGATTTCACTCGATCACTGCCCTGCCTGCCGTTCCGATAGGTTTGAATACGTCGCGAATTCTGCAGCATACTTTCTCCACACCTCTGGCTTACCATTGAACGTGGATCTGGCCTGTTCTCCTGATGATGATATCAGGGTCGCTCGACCTCAGGTCAGTATCCCGGGTGGTCAGGCTGCTGGTGTTTGAGGTACTGTCCTGTATGTTTTCCAGCAGGGCCTTGCTCCGGTCCCTGGGGGTGACAAGGTTGAGACGGGCGAGTTCATCCAGGGCCTCCTGTGCTGAATTCAGGCCGGGATCTTGCCCCAGGGCCTTCTTGTAGAGGATCTCGGCCTTGCGGTAGTTCCCCCTGTCCGAGCTGTCGATGGCACGGAAGAGGTAGAACAGGGCGTCGATATCCGTTGTCAGGGGCTTCTCGAGCTCGATCTTCTCCTCCGGTGTCGGCTGCACCTTCAGGATCTCGATGATCTGGAACAGGAGCTGTTTCTCGAGGGCAAAAATCTGCTCGAGCATGCCCTCGGTCGAAGGCTGCCCAATGATGCTCTCGTCAGGCACCTTGAGCATGTCGGAATCGATCTTCAACTCGGCGGTGGCTTCCTTCAGGAGATCACCGCCGACAACGTAGGTTGCCTGTAGCAGTCTGCCGACCCGTGGGGCGGTCTTCGTCTCCACCAGGCCGGATATCCCGAGATCGAGTTCATCCACAAGCGCCTGGAGCTTCACCCGTTCGACGAGCTCGATCTGATCCACCTTGGAAAGGTCGGTCATGAGCATGAACGCCAGGCCTTTCTGCAGAGGGTCAAGCTGTGCTGAATCAGTGGTGTTGTTGAAATAGAGTACTGCAAGGGTATTGGGCGCAGGGGCGGAAGAGAGAGTCTTTTCCTGTTCAATTGCCTGCTTTGCCCAGAGCTTCACCTCATCCGTCACCACCTGGCCGGCAGACACCGGTGTTGCGGTGATGAGGAAACACAGTGCCACGATTACGGAAGGAATAGATGTGTACTTCATCATTCAGACCTTACCCCGCTCTTCATACAGGGTTGAACCCTGGTTAAGAAATCCCGATAGTATTCTTATCGAAGCCTTTTACGACACGGGCCAATACACACTGTTTAAATTAAAGAAGAGTCCTGCAAAAGTCAACTGAATCAACTGGAAATTCTTATAGGTAGAGAATCTTTTTCCTGAGTGACGAGTCGCCCCCAAGGGGCTAACCGGAGGTCTTGACTCCGCCGGATCGTGCCTTAACATGGTACATACAGAAGACGTGGAATACCAGTACAAAGGGGGGTATTCGTAACCGATTTCACAGCCTTTACATTGTGTTCCGAGGAGGGAGGCCATGCCGGAGAGTATCTACAAGGTGATCGAACTGGTGGGGACGAGTGAGAAATCCTGGGAAGAGGCATCCAAGAATGCCGTTGATACGGCCTGCAAGAGCCTGAAAGACCTGAGAATAGCCGAAGTTGTCGAGCTCGACTTGAAAGTGGAGAACGGGAAGGTCATTGCGTACAGAGCCCGTATGAAACTCTCGTTTAAGTACGACCCAACCTACCAGAAGAACTGGTCGGAATTTTAAGCCCAGCAGACGTGAAAAAGGGATTCTTCGTTCCCGACGGTACATCCGTCCGGACATGAGGTGTTCAGCACAGCTGGTGACCAGTGATGTCCGTGGTATACCTGATCGTTTCTGTGGGGGTGTGCATCACCCCTGTATCAAGGCTTTGCCCGGGAATTCTCTCGATGAGATGATCCCGGGAGATCTGTCCTTTTGAGAAGAGATACGCGGCCTCCACCATGCCGGCTGCCATTTTTCGCGCTCTGCCGAAGAGGTCATGGAACGAGGTCTCGAGTTCCTCCCCGGAAAAAAGATCCCTGTAGGGAAAGACCTGTTCGAGATTCTTCCCCGGATGCGTCACATCCCCATAGAACAGACCGAGTTTCGACGTATCCTTGAACACGATCCCTTTCCGGGCAAGCAGGCATGCGAGCCGGTAGGTACTCCGGCTCTCGAAAAGCCTGTTGATCAGGATCTGTTTCAGTATCGTGCGTCTGATCTGCGTTCCCGGCACTCCGGATCGATCCGAGACACGCTGCTCGAATATCAGGCCTTTCATCACATGAGGCCTGATGCGTTCATGCAGGCGCATCGTGTTTCCCAGCGAGATGTCCAGGCATGTTTCGATGTGGCGATGCATGTATGCCGCCCGGGATTTCCGCTCAGGGTCGGTATCGTAATAGTTACCAGAGAGATAGTAGATGACCGGGTGAAAGACTATGTCCAGCGCACAGTGGGTAATGAATCCGAGGATCAGGACGAGATCGTTCCCGCGGGCACCGCGGTCGAGCACGTCGAGGATCATGGTGTTCGTGGGATTGCCCTCCTTGCCGTGGATGAACTCAGAAACCGCCTCCAGAGCAGGGTTCGAACTGTAGAAGAAGGTGTCAGGAATGATGGAGCCCAGGTAGTAGGAGTCGATGTGAAGCGAGATCTCACGCAGGAGTTCCGTTTCCCTGAAATCTTCCAGGAGCCTGTGGGCAAAGTACAGGTGCGTGTTCTCCTTGGGCACCAGTGCCTCCCTTCATGGTGAAGTATAGGGTGGAAAAGAATTTCTGTAAAGGATCAGGCTGTTCAGGAGGAAAAGTCATTGACAACACCACGGAAAACAGAAAACAATACTGTTTGAATGTATTTTCAGGAATTCAATGACATTTTCAGAGAGGATTTCTCATGACATGCAGCCATCCGGAAACAGCTCGCGATTCATTCGAGAGGATATTTCACCCTGAGAGCATTGCAATTATGGGTGTCTCCGAGAAATGGAACTTGTTCGGAAACGGGGTCCTCGACTCACATCTTGAGATTGGGTTTCCCGGGACAATCTATCCTGTCAATTCACGGGGAGGTCAATACCGGGATCTGAAGATCTATACAACCTTGGATGAGATTCCAGAGCCAGTGGATTTTGCCATCATTGCTGTCCCTGCAGATGCTGTTCCACCTGCGCTCGAACAGTGCAGGCAAAAAGGTGTGGCAGGTGCAGAGGTATTGTCGGCCGGTTTTTCCGAAACCGGGACCGCAGAGGGCGCCTCCCTCGAACGCGAGATCCAGGAGATTGCAGCACGGGGGATCAGGGTCATCGGCCCGAACTGTTTCGGGATCTACTGCCCGGAAAGCGGACTTACCATGCTGCCCGGAGCTGATTTTTCCCGTGAGAAGGGTCCAGTTGCATTCACGTCCCAGAGCGGGGGGATGTCCGCGGATTTTGCCCAGATAGGAAAGTGGATGGGGGTTAGGTTTTCCAAGGTCATCAGTTTCGGAAATGGTGCAGACCTCCGTGAAAACGAACTCCTGAACTATTTCGGGCAAGACCCGGAAACCAAAATCATCACCATGTATATCGAAGGAGTCAAGGAGGGGAGAGAGTTTCTGGAGGTTTTGAAACAAGCGTCAAGGGAAAAACCCGTGATCATCAACAAGGGCGGTCTCAGCGAGGCTGGAAGCCGTGCAGTGGAAAGCCACACAGCCTCACTTGGGGGGAGCAGGGTCATCTGGGAATCCGTTCTCAGGCAGGCGGGCGCCATTCAGGTGGGAGACCTGTGGGAGCTTGCTCAGGCCGCTCTCGCATTCTCGATGCTCCCCATACGAGAGTACCGAGGTATCACCTTTGCCGGTGCAGGGGGAGCCTTTGGTGTCAGCGCTGGTGATTCTGCGGAACGGTTTGGAATGGAACTGCCTCTCCTGGACAGCGAGATATCCGAAAAGATCATGGAGGTGCTCCCCCGTCCGGGCTCCAGCGCGAGGAATCCCATCGATGCCGCAAACCCCTTTACCGGCCCCCAGGCCTACCGCGAGGCATTTCTCCAGGCAGCGAAAGACCCGCGTGTGGATATCCAGGTGCTGATACAGCTTCTGCACCATTACAAGTCACTGGCGCTGGGATTCGGCCTCCCCGTAAAAGACGTGGTTCCCTTCAGAGAATTCGCAGAGGTCTGCAGAGAGGTCGTGGACATCACCGGAAAACCCATTCTCCTCGTCCTGCCTGACTACAAGCAGGGACAGGATTCAATGGACATCGAGGCCATCATCCGGGAAACCCGTGACGTTTTTCTCAAGCACGGGATCCCGGTGTACAGCGACATCGATGAAGCGCTGCGCTCTGTGAGCCATGTCTCTCGATACGCCTCCTGGAAAGCTCGGCTCTGAGGGTTTTCCAAGCTTCCCCTTTCCTGTCAAAAGCTGGAGATCTCCTAAGAAATATGGTACCGGGGTATACGTCCATTCATCGTATACGTTCGTGAAGGAGTAGAAAGATGGGAGATACCGGACTGAGGCGTCAGTTTGCCAGCGATAATTATGCAGGTATATGCCCTGAGGCCCTCAAGGCGATCGAAGAGGCAAATGCCGGACATGCGCTTCCCTATGGGGAGGATACCTACACCGAAAGGGTCTGCAACATGCTCCGCGACATCTTCGAGACAGACTGTGAGGTGTTCTTCGTGTTCAACGGAACCGCAGCGAACTCGCTTGCCCTGGCATCATTGTGCCACTCGTACCACAGCATAGTCTGTCACCGGTCAGCGCACATAGAGACCGATGAGTGTGGTGCCCCTGAATTCTTCTCGAACGGAACGAAGATCCTGCTGGGTGGAGGCGAGAACGGAAAGATATCCCCGGATGAGATCGTCTCTGTTGCACGGAAAAGGACCGACATCCACTATCCGAAACCCCGTGCCATCAGCATCACCCAGGCAACAGAGCTCGGCACCGTGTATACGAAAGAAGAACTCTCAGCGATCGGTATGGTCGCCGAAGAGCTGGACCTTCGGCTGCACATGGATGGAGCACGGTTTGCCAATGCACTTGTTTCGCTGGATGCAGCCCCCAAGGATATCACCTGGAAGGTGGGAGTCGATGTATTGTGCCTTGGCGGTGTGAAGAACGGTATTGCGGTGGGAGAGGCGGTGATCTTCTTCAACACGGAATTGGCCCACGAATTCGACTACCGGTGCAAGCAGGCTGGACAGCTCGCCTCAAAGATGCGGTTTCTCTCCGCTCCCTGGATCGGCCTGCTCACGGACGACACCTGGATGAAGAATGCACGGCATGCAAACAGGTGTGCCGGGCGTCTGGAGGAACAGCTCAGAGATATTCCGGAACTTCGCATCATGTTCCCGCGCGAGGCAAACTCCGTGTTCGTGGAAATGCCGAAGAACGTGATCGCCGAGCTCAAGGACAAGGGATGGCGCTTCTACACGTTCATAGGCGATGGCGGAGCACGGCTCATGTGCTCCTGGGATACCACGGACGGAGATATCGATGCGTTCGTCCACGATGTGAGGGATGCATCGAGGAATCGCCTTCGCTAGGAAATTCTTGTCCCCGTGTCCAGATGGTGTTCTGTGTAAAGATGATGAAAAAATAACGCCAGGCAGTCATCCGGCTGCCTGGCGACCTATGGGGAAGTCTCATCGGTGCTGAGTCTTCGTTGTACAATACGTATCGACACAAACTCTCATCCCATGAGTGGATTTTTTTTAACCAGGACGCGTGGAGGTGCACACACCGCGCAATCCCACACCGGTAGCACGAGGACGGAATCACTGAGGATCCTCCATGTGTCCCCGGCATGCGGGCTGAGTCTCGGAAGGTCACTTCTCTTTCGAAGGGAGCAGTAATTTCAGGATATCTTCCTTCCCGATAATCCCCACCAGGCGATCCCGGGCGTCAAGAACCGGGATGGTGTGGATCTTCCTGTCCACCATGAGATG
>JBNGDS010000091.1:0-9677 GCA_049975365.1 Desulfomonilia bacterium
GAATATGGGTTCAGGGCCCTCACCATGATTTCAGAAATGATCTCAGGGACATCCTTGTGCTCGATCACGGTAATCTTCCTGTCACGAGCGATTTTCTTCATGACGAAATCGATCAGCCGGATTGGATGAAAATTCTTCAGTCGCTTCGCCTTGTCTTTTCCCAGGGAAACCGATCCAACCAGCATGCGCCTGTGGGTGATCTGATTCTCGGGTGCGGCGAGAAACACCTCCACGATATTCGCCCTCTCGTAGTACCTGCTGGACAGCGTTCCGGGAAGGAGGACGCCGCTTTCTATCATGACGCTGGTGTTCTCCTTGATGGCCCTGTCCAGGACAGCCTCGATGGCCCGCGAAACCCTGAAGCTCTGCTGGTAGAATCCCTCGATGGTGGGCCTGCCCTGATAGCTGGAGCGATGAATTTCGCTCCCCAGATGGTGCGGGATGAAGTGACGCATGACCTCCCTGGTGATGGTCGCCCTGAAATATGTCGGAATGCCGAGCTTTTTGGATATTACGTTTCCGATGGTGCTCTTGCCTACGCCGGCACCACCGTGAATGAAGATGATGGTTGGTTTGCTGATGTCCTTGAAGCGCGGCACATTCAGGTATACCCGTGTAAACAGATAGCACAGCAGTCTGTTGATGTCTTTCAGGGCAGAGGAGCCCCTCAGTCCATCAGGGATGAGGCTGTCACGCTGGAGAGAGGCGATCTCATCGTTCAGGCATCCTTTCCAGGATTGCCATCTCTCGAGGAAATCCGAGGCGATGTCATTCATGAAGGTGGACCAGGTATGGAGCTTGTCCGTTATGATCTGCCTGTCCAGGTCAGTCAGGCAGGGATGTTCGCTGGCAAAGCGCTCGATGGAGGCTACATTGTCGAAGAAATCCGTATCACCTGAAAAAAGGGTGGAGGCTTCTTCATGGATCAACAGCTTCCGGTCGAGCAGAAGTTGCGGGACCTGCTGCTTGAACTCAAGACAGAACGGTTCGAACAGAGTGGAGATGATTTCGTGCCTGAGATCGTCTTCATCTTCTGAGGCATGGATGGTTTCAAATGTCTCGATTCGTTCCCTCACGACACGCCTGCTGGTGTCAAAGTCATAGGTTCCCGTCCTCACGAGATTCTCGATGAGTTCATACTGGATGATCTTCAGGTGCTTGAGGCTCCGTCTTGCCTTGAGGATGTTCGGATAGTGAGAGACAAGGAGATATGCGAGAAACTCTGATGAACAGTTCTGTGCGATCTGCAGGTAGATGTCTTCATCGCTCAATGGTTCGAGAATCTTGTCGATTGCGTGTTCGGGGAACAGGAACTTGTCGAGCAGGCTGATCTCTACGATCGTGTCAAGGTGTTCAAGGGTGAGGTGCGATACCCTGCTCGAATTGATGTATGTCAGGAGATCCCTGGCGAGGGTGTCCACCTTTTCCGTGAGATCGGCGATGAGTTGTATGGGAGGAATGCCGGAAGCCATTTTTGTCCTTGCCCCACGGGAGTGGATGTACGAATGGAGCTTCTCCGGTGTGAAGATCTGCTCGAAGATATTCCAGTAAAACTTTTCACCCAGAGCTACCCCTTCAGAGTTGATGTGGTAGTAGAAGCGGGTAACGAACTCGCGGATCAGCAGGGAGAAGTCAGCTGTCCCCAGGTGTTCGAGGAATGCATGGGGAAAGATCTCTTTGGATATCTGATTGAAGAGGTATTCCGTGATTTCGTGGATCTTGGTCTGAACCATGATATGAGCAGGTGCACCGACGTAGTAGGTGCTCAGCGTCCTGGTCATGTACAAGGTGGCCTTGTAATCGTGAAATACCATGATGTTCGAAACAATGGGTGGACCGCCTTCGGGCTTGTATACAGCACGTATGTCCAGCCTGTCGGGATCAAGTTCGAAGGTGTAGACCACATGTGAAGGATCTTCGATGGTGACAGTCAGGGGGCTGATCACCTCGATTATTTTCAGACACTGGTCATCGAGGCTGCAATCCCGTGCAGGGATAATCTTGAGGGCATGCTGCTCATGCAGGCGGTTGAGCTTGTGGGTGAGCGACTGGATGATATCCTGAGGGATGTTGCTCTGTCCGGGCAGAACCTTTGCCCCTGGCCACTGGAACATCCTTTTTACCGGGAGATCTTCTCCAAGAACCGTGTTCATGCTGCGTGTCTTCTCCTTCTCCGTGTTGGTTGTGAGGGAACAGCTGTATCCCAGGGGTGGTTCTTTGTGTGTCCCCATACCATATTGGTGCACTGAAAGGAAGGATTGATGGATGACTTCCGAGTACGATCACTTATGAAAGAATGTCTGAAACACTGCATCCCGGAGTTTCACAGCTCTTCAGGCGCTTGTCCCTCGCCAAAGGGCGGATCCGTTTCCCAAGAGGGGGGTCTTCCGTGGCAACAGAAAGAAACACTCGAACATTTACAATAGTTTTACAATGAGATCAGAACAGTGATGAGATAATACGAAGGATTTCAACCTCCTGGGCAGGTAGCCGACCATCGTATGAAGAAGAGAGCGATAGCTGTACTCAAGATCATCTGGATCAGTCTCTGGGCTGCTCTCGCCACCCTCATCCTGTTCATCCCCATGACGGCCGCAGCACTTCTCAGCTCAAGCGGTAATCTCGCGTTTTCCATATCCAGGATCTGGGCCTTTCTCATGCTGAAGGTCACGTGTGTTCGACCGGTCATAAGAAACCGCGAGAAGATCCAGAAAGGGAGATCATACATCATCATATCGAATCACCAGTCGGAATACGATATCCTCTCACTGGTCACAACCCTGGGGATACAGTTCAGGTGGATTATCAAACAGGAGCTCAAGAACGTGCCCCTGTTCGGGTATGCTCTCTATGCCTCCAGGAATGTGTTCATCGACAGGTCAAACCCTTCAAAAGCCATCCAGAGTATCCATGAGGGGATGGATCGCCTTCCACCCGGAGTGAGCGTGATGTTTTTCGCGGAGGGAACACGATCTCCCGACGGCCGGATTCAACCCTTCAAGAAGGGAGGGTTCATGATGGCTGTGGAAAAGGGATTCCCGATCCTGCCGGTCACGGTCAACGGAAGCAGGAAGATACTGCCGAAAAAGAGCCTGGTGTTCACCCCCGGGACTATCGAGGTCGTAGTGGGGGATCCCGTGGAAACCACCGGGTATACCAAAGAAACTCTGCAGGAACTCATGGACAGGGTGCGGGAAACCATCATCGCGAACTATAACAGTGAGTATCCCAACGTCAGCCAACAGGTGTGATCATCGTTTCTTTTCAGTGTTGACTTTGAACATCCTCTCATCCTAGAACTGTGCACAATTTTCCAACAATCCTGTCTACTTGAACGTATGTGGATCAGGACTGATGAAATTCCTGGAGATCTGTACAGGAAAGAAGACAGAAGGTTCGAACGAGGAGTTGAGATGGGTGAGCCGCGAAAAATCTGGTACAAGCTGAGGGGGGCGTTGATCGTCCCGTTTTACCTGTTTGCCATATTCTGGGATCGCGGTGATGTGCAGATTCCATGGATCATATACCCTCTTGGGGCTGTCCTGTTCGCCCTTGGTCTCTTTCTGCGTGTCTGGGCCCAGGTTCACCTTCACTACCGCCTGAAGGAACACAAGAAGCTGACCCTCACAGGACCGTACGTCTACGTTCGGAATCCCATCTATATCGGCAACACCGCTATCCTTGTCGGCATCACCGTTCTCGCGGGGCTCCTGTGGTTTGTGCCGGTCATGATCATCGCCTGCGCATTCACCTACCACATGACCGTTCTCTACGAGGAGGATCACCTGAAGAGAAAGTATGGTCAGGGATATGTCGAGTTCCTGGAGAAAATCCCCCGGTGGCTGCCGCGATTCTCGGGTGTCACAGCAGCGCCATCTGACAGCCTCGGGACATATCTCCTGCAAAGTATCCGGGCGGAACTGCACATCCTGCTGCTGCTGATCCCGCTCATCCTCAAGGAAATCTGGCTCAGATAGGCCCGATGTCTTTCCAGTGAAGAAACTTGGAAATTGACATTTTGCACGGAAACAGTGCATCATTTCCAGGTTCGTGTTCAGTGACTTTTTTGGTTGTGAAATAGGTGTGCAAAGGAGGGTTATACCATGAAGAAGGCCCTGGTGACCGGTGCTGCCGGTTTTATCGGCTCCCATGTAGTTCGTGATCTGCTTGGCGAAGGTGTTGAGGTTCGTGCCCTCATTCGTCCTGGAGAGAACACGATGAATATTAACGGCCTTGATGTGGAGCAGGTGACAGGCGATGTCCTCGACCCGGATGCCGTGGCATCAGCGCTCGAGGGTGTGGACACCCTGTTCCATCTCGCCGCGATCTTTTCCATCTGGATGAAAGACTGGAGCAGGATCTACGAGGTAAACCTGCAGGGAACACGGAATGTAATGTGGGCTGCCCTGAATTCAGGTGTGAAGCGGGTGGTCTTCACCAGTTCGATCGCAGCTCTCGGGGTCAACTCCGGCAGAGAGGTGAGCAGGGAAGACACTCCCTTCAACCAGTACACGCTTGGCAACCACTACGTGCTCACCAAGTACCTTTCTCAGCAAGAGGCTCTCGGCTTTGCGAAACACGGGCTCGACCTCGTGGTGGTGAACCCCTGCTTCCCGTTCGGTCCCAATGACAGTGTCCCCACCCCAACCGGTCAGGTGATTGTGGATATCCTGAGAGGAATCAGCAGGGCATACTTCAACGGCGGGATCAACATCGTGGACGTGAGGGATGTCGCGCGAGGCCACGTGCTCGCTGCGCAGAAGGGCAGGACGGGCAACCTCTACATCCTCGGCAACCGAAACATCGAGATGCATGAATTCATACATCTGGTGTGTCGGCTGGCCGGGTTTGAAGGAAGGAAAATCTTCAAAGTCCCGGTCCCGGCCATGATAGCAGGGACAGCTCTCCTGAAGTGGTGGTCAGACCACGTGAGCTTCAAAACCCCGTTGTCGACTCCACCGGATATCGCCTATGCATCCAAGTATCTCTTCTTCGACAATGCAAAGGCAAGAGGTGAACTGGGCCTCGAGTTCAGGCCCGTCGAGGATTCCATACAGGAGTCCATCACCTGGTTCAGGCAGAACGGCTACGCATAGTCCTCCGGAGAGGAAGGGTTTTTCATCCTTTTGAATACACAGAGAGCGGACTGTGTTTCACGAATCCGGATGCATGATCAGACAGTTCCAAGCAGCGGCAGGATCAGAGTGCGCCCAGCTTTTTCATCGAATTGTAGACGATATACACGCCCAGAAGAATGACGAACAGGCCGAAATAGAGGCGCAGGTGCGCTCCAGAGAGCTTGTTTGCCACGAATGCACCGAGCCATGCGCCGAGGAACAGACCCAGCGCGACAAGCAGACCTACCTTGATATCGACATGACCGTGCCGGTAGAACTCGATGACTGCAGCAAGGCCTACAGGAGGAAGGAGGATGGCGAGGCTCGTACCAACAGCGCTGTGCTGGGAGAAGCCGGCCAGGTAGATGAGAGCCGGGACAATGATCACCCCACCGCCGATGCCGAACAGCCCGGCACTGATTCCTGCCGCGATACCGATGAGCAGGAACAGGAGTATTGAAGCCATGCCGATCATATCAGTTCTCCTTGTGTCAGTTCTTTCCCGGGGAGGGATTTTCATGGATATTTATCGTGTGCGCTGATTCTTGAACACCTGCATCAGGGATTCCCGATTCACAGGGCACCCCTGTCTGGCACAGGCCGCAGCCGTAGCCGTCGAATCCGAATTGAGACTTCACGTACGGGGCAATAATTGCTGCCAGGTGATTGAAGCACTTCATCTTGTCATGACCGCTTTCACTGATTGCATTCACCGGGCAGCGGGCGATGCACGCGACGCATGCCTTGTTCGTGTAAAAAAGACAGTACTGCCTGTGGTGGGTGTAGGGCCTCGGCGTTGCCGGAATGTCTATTCTGGCAATTACCGAGCCTGCCCGCATGGCCTTTCCTTTCGCAGTGATCAGTCCATCGCACAGGCCGAAGGTCCCCAGCCCAGATGCATACGCCACATGACGTTCCGACCAGGTGGAGGCAAACCCGAACCGTTCGGAGGTCTGCCAGGACCATGACGAAAGCAGGGAAGGGGCCAGGGCATCGTATCCTTGTGCGCTAAGAGATGTGACCACATGCTGTTTCAGCCCGTCATTGATCTGTTCACCGAATATCCTTGCCCGTGCCCATCGCTCAGAGGGATAGATGGTCTCTCTGCTGTTGTCATCCCTGGTCGCCTTGGTCTTGGGCAGCACCCAGCTGATGATGGTGAGTTCTTCGGGCTCTGCAGGGATTTGGGGAAAGGCAAGCCGGAATGCCTCGGCCGGTGTCCAGTGGAACGGCCCGACATGTTCCTTGTAGGACTCGAACAGCGGGTCGTCCCCGCGGGAGAACCCCACGAGGGGATCGGCCCATGCACGCTCAGTCCCACCTGGCCAGAGCGTGTTTTCGAGGGGATCGTTGATGAAATCACGGATTATCGACTCTATCCATCCTGAGAGATCTTTGTTCTCTCCTGTGATCATGGGTGAGCCTCCTGTTCACAGATGACCGGGATCTGAGTCATGATGATAACGGAAGACCTGTATTGGCACAATGTGTTTCTTGGAAAGGATGGAGAATACACAGCATCTGTTCAAGTGTATCCAAAGGCCCTATTAAGGGAGTATGGGATACGTGATGAACCGCCATGTACGGGTATGTCCCACGGAAACAGATTTTCAGGGAGAATGATATGTCCGTGTTTTTGATCACCATCTTCGGAATTTACAGCGCCGTCCACATCTACACATTCATCAAGATGCGGGCGGCCTTCAGTTTCGGTTTTGTTCCAGGCGTGGCCCTGGGCATTCTCTTTGCCGTCATGACATTTTCTCCCATCCTGATCAGGACTCTGGAGTGGCAGGGGTATGATTTTCCGGCAAGAGCGCTCTCTTGCATCGGCTATACCTGGATGGGGGTCCTGTTCCTCTTCTTCTGTGCATCGCTGCTGATAGATATTTATCGGATCCTGGTCTCTGGGGCAGGGTTTCTCTTCCACAGGGATGTGGGCCCCCTCATGCCGTCCTCGTTCAATGCCTTCCTCATCCCCCTGATTCTGGCCCTCGGCATATCCCTCTACGGGTTTTTCGAGGCCATCACCATCCGGCCTGAGATGATACACATGAAGTCGTCCAAGATACCGGAATCAATGGGCAGGGTGCGGATCGTCCAGGTATCGGATGTTCATCTCGGGCTTGTTGTCAGGGGATGGAGACTGCAGAAGATCGTGAAGGTGATACAGGAGACAGATCCGGATATCCTTGTGTCCACAGGGGACCTGGTGGACGGGCAGATCGACAGCCTGAAGGGACTTCCCGATGTCTTCAGAGAGATCCAGCCTCGGTATGGAAAATTTGCCGTGACAGGCAATCACGAGTTCTATGCAGGGCTTGACCACTCACTGGATATCATTCACCAGGCAGGCTTTACCATGCTCAGGGGTGAGGCCGTGACGATCCCAGGCATGATCACGGTCGCGGGTGTGGATGATCCTACAGCCAGGCGGTTTCACATGACTGCAGGGAAACGGGAGGAGGATCTGCTCTCGAGTGTCCCGAAGGATACGTTTACTCTGCTTCTCAAGCATCAGCCGTACCTGAAGGAAAGCACGCTGGGTCTGTACGACCTTCAGCTCTCGGGGCACACGCACAACGGTCAGATCTTCCCCTTCTCCCTCATGGTCAGGCAGTTCTACGATCACGTCACGGGGTGGCATGAACTGGGAAAGGGATCTCACCTGTACGTGAGCCGTGGCACCGGGACGTGGGGCCCGCCGATCCGCTTTCTCTCACCGCCCGAGGTGACCGTGATCGATATTATTCCTGATGATGACCAGTGAAGGAGTCGGTGAGCTTGATTTTCATGGCTGAGAGAAAGCTCCTGGGGAGTATCCTCAGGCCGTGGTGAAGCCAGCTCTTCGAAGGTGGGCGATAGGCAGGGTTATCCTTCAGTGAGATCGCGTTCACCGGGCACGCTCTGACGCACAGGCCGCACCCGATGCAGTTTTCTTCGATGTACGTGTGGACCCTGTCTTCTACAGTATGGGCGTGGGTAGTGCACACCTGAACGCACCTCCCACACGATGTGCAGGCGTTCTCATCCACCTGGGCAAGAAAGTGGGACGGGGCCAGGGACATGCGCCCATTGAACTTGTTGATGGATTCCAGGTAGTGGCAGCAGCAGTCACAGCACGTACAGATCGCATTCGAGCTCGAGGGAAGGAGGTTTGCTGACATGAATACCAGGTTCTTCTCCCACCTGTCCTGCACGATTTCCTTCATCTCCTCCCTGCTCACGGATCGGCCGCTTCCAGTCTCCACCGTGCTCTCTGCAAAGGTCCCGAACACTAGGCAGCCGTCATCAGGTCCAGAGCGGCTGCACTCATGCCCTACGAACATGTGAGACTGCCTGCACTGGCACACGTTCAGCACCGCGAGCCTGTCGTGGGAGTCGATCATCTCGCTCATGAGGTCTGCATCCACCACACGGCTTTCCCCCTCGATCGCGGTCTGGATGGGGATGTTCTTGATGAGCGGGGAAGGAGAGGTGTTGTATCGGCTTGAATACCCGGTTCCAAAGAGGTCGATGATGAGCTGCGCATATCTGCGGTGCCACGGGGTGTCGCGTCCGTCCATGAGCAGGTATTCGAACATGCCCGGAATGAGCGGCAGGAGAGCAAACCCCCTGCTGTTGGAATAGATGACACGACGTTCGGCCAGCCTGGACAGCAGCTCTCTGATCTCCTCCGGTCTCCTCCTGGCCTTCCGTGCGATTCTTTCAAGGGACTTGGGCAGGTAGAAGGGAAGATATCGGGCAATGGATGCCTCTTCCGGGCTGAAGAGGTGGCACACGAGATCCAGGAGCGTATCGCACATGGGCGGGCCGAGGAGCGATACCGAGGTGAAGACTTCGGCAAGCTTTATCTGCTCCTGATGCGGGGTCTGGGTGCTGTCCGGTATCTGCACGAGCATCCTTTCTTCCACTGTATCCCACCATCTGTGTCAGTGTTGGACAGCGCTGTCAAGCCCTGGGTTTTCCGCCTGGGAATCAGGGCGTGGATGCGTGCTTCTGGATCACGAAGAAGGCGGAGCCGTACCATGACCGGTATTTCCTGTAGAGATCTATTTCGTGCTGTTCCTTGTCAAGCATCTTCAGGATCGCCGTGTTCTCGGCATACTTCTGACGCAGTTCATATATGTGCATTTGGAGTGGCTCGTAATACTCTCTCCACCACAGGTCTTCAGGCAGGTGAAAGTGGCCGATGAGCCGATATCCCGAGGTTTTAATCGTATGAAGGCAGGAGTCGATGTCACATATTCCCGGGTAGATGTTCTCCCAGTAGGTCCTGATCTCTTCGGGGGGCTCCGGCTTGAGCCAGACCATCTCGTGAATCACGAGGAAGCCTTCCTGCTTCAGGAAAGGTTTCCACTGAACAAGCCCCTGTTCGAATCCAATGACGAAGATCGATCCTTCGCTCCAGATGATATCGAAATATCCTTCAGGGAATTCCAGGTCGGTAAGCGTGGAGAGCCTTATTCTGATGCGGTCGGAGAGACCTTCCTGGTCAGCTTTTCTCTGAAGCTCCTCAAGGCTTCCAAGATCTATATCCACTGCTGTCACCTCGCCGTC
>JBNGDS010000092.1:0-9533 GCA_049975365.1 Desulfomonilia bacterium
TTCATGAACACCCTCGTGAGGAGGATCTCCGGGAGCTGTGTGAAACGATGAAGGAGATAGGCCTTCCCCAGGCAGAATACACGCGGCTTCATGCAGCCATCATGTCCAGGTCTCGTCTGCCGCAGGCCCTCCAGGATCTCTCTGAATATTACACAGGCACCCCCCTTTCACGCTTTGTGAACCAGCATATTCTCAGGGCGCTGATGAGAGCACGGTACTCACATGAGGACCTCGGACATTTTGGTCTTGCTACCCGAGGATACCTTCACTTCACATCGCCCATCAGGCGATATCCGGATCTCGTGATCCACCGACTCGTCAAGATGGCCCTGAGAGATGCACCCCTGTCAGGAAAGGAACGGACCAAACTCAACAAATATCTCAAGTACGTTGGCAGCGAGACATCGAGGAGAGAAGAAACAACGGACGAGGCCATGATGGAAGCCGTGAAACTCAAGGCTGCCTTGTTTATGGCTCGGCGTATCGGGCATGAGTTCTCCGCGGTTGTGACCAGCATCGTCCCCTATGGAATGTTCGTTGAAGTCACTGATCCACCGGTGGATGGACTCATCCCAGCAGCTCCGAAGACTCATGGCAGATCATGGCGAGGAAGAAAGCAGAGACCCAATATACATCCCCCAAGAATCGGTGATGTCGTCACGGTGAGGCTCACCCGTGTAGACAGGCTCAAGGGACTGCTGGATTTCACTCTCGTGGATGAACAGGGGGAGAACGTGAAGAGATGACTTCCCCCGAAGAGCCGATATCCACTTCAGGGGACAGGAAGAGAGTGTTCGGGAGAGCCGGCAAGAATTTCTCAGGAAAACAGCCGGGATTCTCTAGTGGTGATCGTCCTTGTCAGCGAGGGATGTTCGTTTTTTCTTCAGGGTCGTGCCGCCCAGGTATGCCTCCTGTATCCGCTCGTCGGATTTCAATTCCAAGGCCGAGCCGGATGCGGAGATATTCCCATTTTCCAGCACATACCCCCTTTTGGCGACACTGAGAGCCTTGTGCACATTCTGTTCAACCAGGAGGATGGACGTCCCCTGCTGATTGATCTCCCGTATGATGTCGAAGATCTGCTTCACGAGAATCGGGGCTAGACCCAGTGACGGCTCGTCCAGAAGGAGGACCTTGGGAGTACTCATGAGGGCCCTGCCGATGGCAAGCATCTGCTGTTCCCCTCCAGAGAGCGTGCCGGCGAGTTGTTTGTACCGCCTTTTCAGGATAGGGAAGAGAGAAAACACGCGTTCCTTTGCTTCGGAGACTCCCTCGGGTTTTTTCCGCCTGGTGAATGCCCCAAGATTGAGATTTTCATCAACTGTCAGGGTCGAGAACACCTTCCTCCCCTCCGGCGAAAGCGAAATACCCTTCAGAACGATCTCGTACGGGGGGATCCTGTTGATGACCTCGTCACGATATCGCACTGTTCCGCTTCTGATCGGGATGAGACCCGAGATAGCCTGAAGGAGGGTCGATTTTCCTGCACCGTTTGCACCGAGCACGGTAACGATTTCTCCATCCTCAAGCGCCAGGGAGATCCCTTGTATCGCCTCGATGGCTCCGTAGGCGATACACAGGTTTTCTATGCTGAGCAGGGTATTCACTGATTCACTCGTCCTCTTCGTCTTTGCCCAGGTAGGCCTCTATGACACGCTGGTTCCGGTAAATGTCCTCGGGGTTTCCTTCAGCAATCTTTCTCCCCTCGTCCATGACCACGACCCAGTCGGAAATTCCCATCACCACGTTCATGTCGTGTTCAATGAGCAGTATGGTGATATCTTCCTGCTCGATAAGAGTCTGGAGAAATCTCATCAGATCTTGAGTTTCTCGTGTATTCAGTCCGCTGCTCGGCTCGTCGAGAACCAGCAGATCCGGTTCTGAAGCAAGGGCACGGGCAATCTCCAGCATTCGCTGGGAACCATAGGGAATATTTTTCGCGAGCTCGTCGCGTACTCGGGCCAGGTTCACCTGCCGCAAACGAGATTCAGCACTCTCCCTGATTCGCCTCTCCTCTCGCCGCTGTCCAGGGGTCCGCAGGAGGGAAGTAACTACTCCTGCCCTGCCCCGACAGTGCTGTCCGGCCATGATGTTTTCAAGACAGGTCATATCAGGGAACAGCCTGATGTTCTGAAACGTTCGAGCAATGCCTGTTGCAACGATCTGGTGCGGCTTTCTTCCCGTGATCCGGGCGCCCTTGAAAAGGACTTCACCGATCTCGGGGGTGTAGATACCCGTCACCACGTTGAAAACAGTGGTCTTTCCTGCTCCATTTGGTCCGATGAGGCTTAAGATCTCACCTCTATGGACCTTGAGATCGAAGAGATTCACAGCGGTGAGACCGCCGAAGATCTTCGTGAGCCGTTGTGTCTCTAGGACAATGTTCTCGTCTGTGCGGGCTTTTGGCTTACACATCCTCTCTCCCGCTCGTGCTCAAGAGGGACTGGAATGATACCGCCCCCCGCTTGCGCGGCCAGAAGCCACCAGGTCTGAACATCATCATGAGGATCATGGCTGATCCGAAAACGAGCATCCGATACATGGCGAATGGCCTGAAAATCTCAGGGAACAGGCTGATGAATGCAGCTCCGATGAGCACCCCGGGGATGGAGCCCATGCCACCGATGAGCACGATGCAGAACATGAGGCAGGATTCCCAGAATGTAAAGCTCTCGGGAGAGACACACATGAGCTTGCTTGCGTAGATGTTCCCCGCGACTCCAGCAAGTCCTGCTCCCAGGACAAAGGCAAGCAGCTTGTAGGATCTCACGTCAACACCTGTTGCCTTGGCTGCAATCTCGTCTTCGCGTATGAAGTTCCATGCTCTTCCGATCCGCGAATCCTGGAGCCTCGTCAGCCCCCAGATGCTGACGCCCACCATTATCCAGATAAGGTAGTAGTATTCCATTGAAGAATCGATCACGAGCCAGCTGCCCAGTGAGGGAAAATCAATGCCGAATACGCCATTGGGACCACCGGTGAGTTCGAAGGGATTATTGATAAGAGCGAGTCTCACTATCTCCCCCATTCCGAGCGTGACGATGAGAAGGTAGTCCCCCTGGAGGTGGATGATTGGCGAACAGACCAGGTACGCGAATAGGCCTGCGGCGATGGCGCTTACCGGAAGAAGGACCAGGATCGGGATACCATATCGGGTATTGAGAATCGCTGTGGTATAGGCGCCGATGGCATAAAATCCGGCGTGACCGAGATCAAACAATCCGACTTCCCCGAGGACGATGTTCAGACTGAGGCCAAGCAGTGCGTAGATGCCGAAGAAAAAGGCGATATCAATGAAATAATCGCTTGCAACGAACGGGTAGATGATAAACGCACCAAGAAGAATCAGAATCAGAGACTGCTTGGATACCTGAAATCGGCGATTGTTGTTCAGCACTGCCTGTTCCATTCCCGTTACACTTTTTCCGCCAGTTTTTCTCCCAGGATTCCGGTCGGTCTGAAGATGAGTACCAAGATCAGAATCAGGAAGACGAAGACGTCCTTCCATGCAGTAGAGATGTATGCTGCACCGAGCATCTCCAGTACTCCCAGGATAAGGCCACCAACCATGGCTCCGGGAATGTTCCCGATTCCGCCGAGGACGGAGGCGGTGAACGCCTTGAGCCCATAGTTCCAGCCCATGGTGAAGCTGATCTGCCGGTAGTACATGCCGACCATGATCCCTGTCATGGCTCCCAGTGCCGGCCCCAGGGTAAAGACGAAGAAGATTACCTTGTTGATATTGATCCCCATGAGGGACGCGGTTTTCCGGTCGAGGGCCGTCGCCCTGATTGCTGCTCCAAAAGTCGTTTTCTGAACGATGTAGTACAGCAACGCCATGAGGAAGAATGACAGGACAAGGATCATGATCTGGAGCAGCGTTATGTGGATATCCCCGAACTGGATGTGCACGTTGGGGATGAGTTTTGCGGGATAGGCCTGATACCTCGGCCCCCAGACTACCATGATGGTGTTCTGCAGGAAGATCGATGCCCCGAGCGCCGATACCACAGCCGGCAGCCTTCCTGCAGGATACACCGGCCGATAGGCCAGCCTCTCCACGATGATACCCACGATGGCAAGGCTGACGGCAGCGATGACCATCGCCACCATCAGCCCTCCCCACAATCCAAAATGCGTGGTGAATGCAGCAACCCCGAAGACGAGTACGGTGTACCCCAGGTATGAGCCCAAGGTAAAAAAATCACCATGGGCAAAGTTGATCAGCTTCAGGATACCATAGACCATGGAGTATCCGAGCGCGATGAGCGCGTAGAAAGAGCCGATCGTCAGCCCGTTTATGAGCTGCTCAAGAAGTACGTGCATGTGTCCTCGTGGTGTCTGTTTTCGTTATTCGGGCCTATTGTGATACGACAATGCTGCCCTGCTCGTCAACAACGTACAGATAGAATGGAACACCTTCACGGTCTCCCTCTTGCGTGAATCCTATGGGGCCGGTGATTCCAGGGACACCGTTTACTTCGTTTCTCAGGTATGCCGCCAGCACATCGGAATCGGTTGACCCGGTCTTGTCCACGGCATAGGCAATGATATTCAGAGCATCGGCAGCATAGATCGGCCACGGGCTCGAGGGAATCTCGCCGAACTTGTTCTTGTACGCTGCAAGGAATTCCCTCGCCTCAGAATAAGGGAGATCCCCAGGGAGCGGTTCGTTGGTCATGTAGCATCCCTTGGCGATGTCGAGACCCGCGATCTTGACGAACTCATTGTTGATGGCAGCGTTTCCCCCGACAAACGGGCAGGTGATCCCGATATCCCTGGCCTGGCTCACGAGCAGTGCCGCCTCAGCGTAGTACCCGGTGAAGTACCATACGTCGGGTTTGCTCTCCCTCAGATTCGTCAGAGGTACCCTGAAATCCTTTTCCCCAGGGGTGATGGCATCGTAGTACACGATTTCCACTACCTTTGACGCCGTCATGGGTTCGAGGGCTCGTTTCGTATCTTCTGCCAGCCCCTTGCCGAACGCGGTATTGTCATGCATGATCGCGATGCGTGTGGCGTTGAATTTCTTGGGGACAAAATCGGCAAAAAACTTGCCCTGGGAATCGTCTCTGCCGCAGGTCCGGAAGAAATACTGAAAACCCCTCTGGGTCAAGCGAACCGCGGTCACCCCATAGCCGATGTTCACCTTCTTGAACTTTTCGTAGATGTTCGAGGCCGGTTCGCACACGGAAGAGCCATAAGTGGATACCGATGCCACAACATCCTTCTGCCCTACCAGCTTCTGTGCGGCGAGCGCCCCTGTCTTGGGCTCTCCTGCATCATCCACCACCCTCAGCTCGATCATTTTCCCGCCGAGGATACCGCCTTTCTTGTTGATCAACTCTGCAGCGATCTCGCAGGACTGCTTCGCCATCTGTCCTTCATAGGCCCATGCACCGGTAATGGGACCCTGGAGGCCGATGACGACGGTTCCTGATTCCCCCAGAGCAGATGCGGGTGCAAGAAGGCACACCAAACCACACACAATGGCAGCATACTTCAATAGTTTCATACGTGAATCTCCTCCCCTGTAACAAGATGTGATTTGTGGTCGGAACGGCAGAAAACCCTCCGCCACAATCCCTTCTATTGCCTGAATAGAAGGAAAAAAGTATAGGGGGGCACTGAGAGTGTGTCAAGGAGAAAGTACAGTGTGGTTGGGAGGAAAGACAAGGGAAATTCGTCTTTTGGATGATGTGTGGCAGAACGCTGGGAGGCCGTGCTTCTGGGCAGGAGCTGTCTGAACATGCTGCCCGGGTACCATGAGTTCTCTGCCAGAAAAGCAGCGACCGCCGGGATGGATGGCTTCTGCTGGTTCAATGCATGGAGTCTGTCATCATGCGGAGCGGGAAGGGGTGATTCTTTTCGGACACAGGAATATCTCAGATGCACGCACAGAAAAAAGCCGTCCCGAAGGACGGCCGTTTTCAGACGATACTCTTTTCTGGAATATCGCTGCGGTATACGCACGCGGTATTCCAGGAGGGATCTGTCAATCACCAACCTCGCCGGTTACCCAGTAGTGTACGAGCTTTGGATGATTCTTGATGAATTTCTCAGCGGCGGTGTCTTCATCTTTCTCATAGAGGTCGACGAGCTCGTTGACTTGAGCGATGGTGAAGTACATCCGTGACAGGAAACTGCTGACCTCGGATGGAAAGACATCCATGAAATCACGACGGCCGATCATGTGGCTCCGTTCTTCCGTTCCGAGGATTTTCCGTGGTTCTTCGATATACCTGATGTCGAACCGGCTGAAGGCAAAGTGAGGTTTCCAGAGGGTGACAACGATCCACTCCTTGCGCTGCATGGCGCGTTTCAGGGAAGCAACCATGGCATAATCACTGCCTTCGATGAGTTTCCAGTCCTTCAGTTCCGGGTAGCGTTTCATCATGAGAGCGGAGTGCTGCATCAGGCCGGAACCGGGATCAATTCCGATTATCTTTCCGTCGCATTTTTCCTTCACTTCCTCCTTGCCCAGATCTTCAACCGAATTCAAGACCTCCTTCGGTATGTAGTTGGGCACGGCCCACCCGAGACTTGCATCCTCATAGATGGGGCCGAAATCGCAGACCTTGCTGGCGATCTTGTCCCAGTACGCCTCGTGGGTCATGGGGAGCCAGGATTCAATGAAAAGGTCCAGGTCGCCATTGGCCACGGCTGTATAAGCCACCCCGATATCGGGGTTGGTGATCTTGACTGGCTGGCCGATTTCTTTTTCCATGATGTATTTGATCAGTTCTCCTTCTGCCAGCGCTTCAGACCATGCCACAACACCGAAGTTAAGCGTTTTCTTTTCCTGAGCCACCGCCGTTGTGAATGTCAGTGTTACCGTCATGACTATCGTGATCAGCAGGCAGTACAAAAATTTCTTACTCTGTATCATGATTCACTCCTTTTTTTGGATAGTTAAACTGATATCGGAGGGATTTTGTCCCTCTCTGTCCTGTTTCTGTACGTACGTTCTCTTAAAAACATTCACCCCCTTTCATGGTATCTGTATGTGTCCGATTCTTTCCGGATTCCCTTCATTGTGGTTCCATGACCGTCAGCCAAGTCTGCGCTGTCCGATGCTCCGCGTTGCCCTATCTAGGATGATGGCAACGATGACCACGGCGATTCCTGCTACAAAGCCCTTTCCAACGAGCATTCTCTGGATGCTTCGGACCACTTCGATGCCGAGACCACCGGCGCCTATCAGGGCTGCGATGACGACCATCGAAAGAGACAGCATGATGGTCTGGTTCACACCGGCCATGATCGAGGGCCGTGCCATGGGAAGCTGTATTTTCCAGAGCAACTGAAAGTAGCCGCATCCAAAGGCCTCTCCTGCTTCCACCAGTTCTACAGGCACGCCGCGTATTCCCAGGTTGGTCAGGCGAACAGCAGGGGGAATTGCGAAAATAGTCGTTGCCACAACTCCTGGAGCAGGGCCCAGTCCGAAGAGGATGACGGCGGGTATGAGGTAGACAAATACAGGGAGGGTCTGCATGAAATCCAGGATGGGCCGTACGATGCGTTCCACGATGTCCGACTTGCCCGCCACGATTCCTGTGGGAATGCCGAAGAAAAGAGCTATGAATGCTGCCGTCAGAGTGAGTGAAAAGGTTTCCATGGTTTCGGGCCACAGCCCCACGTTAGCTGTGAACCACAAACCTAGAAAGGCGAAGATGCCAGTTCCCAGAGTTGTAAACCGCCACAGAAGCGGAATCAGGAGAATGCCCAGAAGAGGAATGGCCATCGAGGACTCATTGAAGGCAAGGGGGATGACCGGAACGAACGAGAGCACCGCGAGGATGCCGCTGTTGATATGGGTGATGATGTACGTGATGGCATCGAACAGGCCCATGAAATTCAAGGCGATCCAGTCGATACCAACATCAATCCAGTCATCTAGTGGGATGAGGCTTCTCTTTCCGATTTCGTCGAACAGATCGGATCCGTATTCCTGCGAGAGAGCAGGGACAGGAAGAAAGTGGAGCAGTATCGCTGTGAGAAATGAACACCGAAGGAAATGGGCGGACCGGCCGGGTTGGTTCATTGGATTGTTCATAGGATCGCTCCTTTGTCGGCATGTTCCTTTGCATTGCCACTGGAACGCCCCTTCTCAAGGATTCCCTGAAGGACTTCTTTTTCTGTGATGACTCCCTGGAACACACCGGTATCGGATACGACCACAACGGGATTGACCGATGTTTCGAGACGGACGTACATGAGGTCTTTCAAAAGCATCTGATCATTGGCCATCAAAAAGACTCTGCGGGCGTCCTTTGCCGGCATGTGCTTGTGCACCGACCTGAGGGGAAAGGTTCTACCCCGGCGAACACATCCGAGTGGCCGTGAGTCTTCATCCAGGCAGTACACAACATCACGGTACCGTGCAAAAAGGGAGGGTTCTTTCCCCAGGACTGATGCATCCACCGGTGTGAAACTATCTGAACCGAGAGGAAGTTTCTGTGCTATGGTTCCCAGTGTTATGACACCTGTGGCATCGGCGTTCTCTACGAATCGCGACACATACTCGGTTTTCGGATTGACGATAATTTGTTCAGGTGTTCCCATCTGGACGATGCTGCCCTGTTCCATGATGGCGATCTTGTCACCAAGTTTGAGGGCTTCGTCCAGATCATGGGTCACGAAAAGAATGGTCCGCTTGACCTGATTCTGCAGGTTGATGAGTTCGTCCTGCATATTGACTTTGATGAGTGGGTCCAATGCGCTGAAGGGTTCGTCCATGAGCAGGAGGTCTCCTTCGGACGCAAGGGCCCGAGCCAGGCCGACACGCTGCTGCATGCCGCCTGACAATTGTGGAGGATATACCTTGCCCCATTCGCCGAGGCCGACAAGGTCGAGTATTTCCTGCGCCTTCTGCTCACGGTCCTTTTTTGGTATTCCCTGTACCTCGAGGCCGAAGGCGACGTTTGAAAGTACGGTTCGATAGGGAAAGAGGGCAAAGTGTTGAAAAATCATGGCCATCTGTTTTTCTCGTACGACTCTCAGCTCTTTTTTAGTCAGGTGTGTTACATCGACCCGATTTCCGTTGCTTTCAAGATAGATCTCACCGCTCGTCGGCTCTACCAGACGATTGATGCAGCGGAGCAGGGTGGATTTGCCGCTGCCTGACAGACCCATAATACAGAAGAGACTCCCTGATTTCAGGTGGAAGCTGACATCCTGCACACCCACGACCTGCCCGGTTTTTTCCAAGACCTCTTCTTTCGATGTGCCGTTCTTGAGAAGAATGATGGCCTCATCAGGTTTGTCGCCGAAAATTTTGTAGACGTTTTGTATCTCAAGTTCTGCCATGGCTGAATTCCTCAATTGTCGTATATGATAAATGGTTATATGCTAAAGGACTGCTTGGTCTTCTGGTTCTGAGGTCTTCTGTGAAGATGCTCCAACGGTGAATGGTCGATTATGTGTTCCATTCCTGTACATACCACTATCACTACGCCCTGTGTGCGATTGGCTAGTGTGTATCCTCCATCATTTCCATGATTCTCTCGAGGGAGAGGGCAATGGAGACCTGC
>JBNGDS010000093.1:0-4753 GCA_049975365.1 Desulfomonilia bacterium
TCGTTGTACAATACGTATCGACACAAACTCTCATCCCATGAGTGGATTTTTTAATCAGGACGCGGGGAAGTGCACACACCGCGCAATCCCACACCGGTGGCACGAGAACGGAATCACTGAGGACCCTTCACGTGTCCCTTGCATGCAGACCGAGTCCCGGAAGGTCACTTCTCCTTCGAAGGGATCAGTATTTTCAGGATATCTTCCTTCCCGATAATCCCCACCAGGCGGCCCCGGGCATCGAGAACCGGGATGGTGTGGATCTTCCTGTCCACCATGAGGTGCGCCACCTCCTCCACATCCGTATCCTCCCTCACGGTAACAGGTTTGCGTGTCATGGCGTGTTCCACTGTGGTGGCGGATATTTTCTCCATCTCCTTCTCGAGGTGCCGCGGTGACGACAAGGGGATGATGCCGTCGAGCACCACAAAGAAAGACGGCAGGGGGATCTTCTTCTGCTGTGATATCAGGTCATCCCTGCACAGGATTCCCACGAGGCTGCCCGTGTCGTCCAGCACCGGTGCGCCGTTGATATGGTTGTCCATGAGGACTCTGGCAGCCTCGATCACCCCCATATCCAGGGTCAGCGTGATCAGGTTCTTCCCCGTCATGATATCACGTACTTTCGGCATATGGTCTCCTCCCTGGTGTAATCTCCTAGCAGTAATAATAATGTCATAGGAGTGCGGGTGCAAAAATCGTCGGGTTGTATATCCATATTCTAGCAAGGATTGAGCTGTGTTCTCCTGACTTTTCTCGATGGGAGAGCTGTGATACACTTTTTTACAAAGAATGGCATGTATGAACGGAGATCGAGGGGATGGGCACGTGAAGAAAGCTCTCTTATTCTTGTTCTGTACGATCGCTGCGGCCGTACTCCTCGGGTATTTTGTCCTTCCCCGGGGATATGAGATCAGGAATTCACACCCCGGCGGCACCCACATCATCTGTTTTGGCGACAGCCTGACATACGGCATCGGGGCGGCAGACGGCAACGATTATCCGAGCCACCTCTCCCGCCTCATCGGTGAAGAGGTGATCAATGAAGGGGTTCCCGGCGACACGACAGAGGATGCTCTCGAGAGGCTCGATCGTGATGTGCTGGTGCGATCGCCGAAGATCGTGATCCTCACCCTTGGCGGCAACGACCTCAAGAACAAGGTGCCCAGAGAGGTCGCCTTCGAGAATCTCAGAACACTTGTTCTTAGAATCCAGGACACGGGGGCGCTCGTGGTCATTGGAGGCATCGATATCCCGCTGTTCGGAAAAGGGTTTGCCGATGCCTATGAAGAACTTGCCAGAGAGACAGGATCTGTGCTGGTTCCGAATATCTATGCGGGGATTCTCGGCAGGGGTAATCTCATGAGCGACCTCATCCACCCGAATGACGACGGCTACCGTGTCATGGCCGAACTGTTTTATCAGGCGATTCGACCATACCTGTAAAAAAAACCGGGAAGAGGAACTACATCAGCTACCCCATGCCCCACATGAACATGACGGGATCCCCTATGCGGTGAGGAACGCCTGAACCTGGCCTTCAACCCACCTGCACCAGTTCTCGATGCCTTCACCGGTGCGGCACGACACCTCCAGGATCTCCATGTTCTTGTTGAGCCTGAGCACGCGCTCTTTCAGTGCTGTCATGTCGAAATCAGAAAACGGCAGGTAGTCCATCTTGTTCACGATGAGCACATGGCTCACGGTGAACATCAGGGGGTATTTCAACGGCTTGTCATCACCTTCGGGCACGCTCAGGATCATTGCGTTCCGTATCGCCCCGGTATCGAATTCGGCAGGGCACACAAGGTTTCCAACGTTCTCGATGATGATGAGGTCGAGGTTCGCGAGGTCGAATGCCTCCAGACCTTTGTTCACCATGGACGCATCGAGATGGCAGAACCCGCCCGTTCTCAGCTGTACTGCAGGGACACCGCTGGAAGCCACTTTCTCAGAGTCCACGATGGAATCGATGTCCGCCTCGAGCACGCCGATACGAAGCTTTTTCTTCAGCTGCTCAATGGTCTTCAGGATCAGGCTGGTCTTTCCCGATCCAGGGGAGGACATGAGGTTGAGGAGGAAGACGCGATTGTCTTTCAGCGACGTTCTGAGGTCTTCGGCAAGCTGCTTGTTGTCGGAAAGGATATCTTCCTTTATCTCGATCAGCTGTATCTCGCTCATCACTGGGCCTCCATGCTCACGATATGGTATTCCCTGCCGGATATCAGGGTGAAATCCTTGGCTGAACATGCAGGGCATGAAATTTCCTCGGCCTTCTTGACATCGACTTCGAAGGTCTTCTCACAGGAATCGCAGCGCACCACAACCGGCGTCCGTTCTATCTTGAGTCGAGCGCCTTCCGCCACGCTTCCCTTGCTGATGTAGTCGAAGTATCGCTGCAGCCACTCGTCCTCGAGATCGCTGAGTTTTCCGATACGCAGTGTAATGGAATGGATCTTTTTCACGTGGTTCGACTGGGCATGCTTGAGAACTACATTCAGAATGCTGTGCGTGACAGGCAGCTCATGCATCTCGTGTCAACCCTGGCCGGTGAAGTCGCTCTTACCATACCCCAGATCGAACCGGTTTTGGAAGCAGAGAATATCCACGGCAGGACGATCCTGAGGAGGGCACGTTCTAGAGTATGCCATCGTACTCCTTGAGGAACCGGTCAAAGAAGGTCTCCATGAAGGCATGGCGTTCCATTGCCATTCTCCGACCCTCTTCAGTCAGCATGCGATCCCGGATCTTGCTCAGCTTCACCCGGTACTCACGGTAACCCGTATCGTCCCTGCTGTACGGCTTCACTTTTTCAGGGTCGATCCCTGGGTTATGAAGAACTGCCCCCACCTCTCCTGCGAAGAGGTATGCCCTCGCGATTCCCACTGCGCCGATGGCATCGAGCTTGTCGGCATCGAACAGGACCTTTGCCTCGATGGTCTCTGGAACATGGCTGTTCCGGTACCGGTGTGAGAGAATGCAGTGGATGATGTTCTCCTTCTTTTCATCAGGGATGGGATAGTTGGCCAGGAGCTCGCGGGCAATCTCGGCGCCTTTTTCAGCATGGCACACGGAACCCTTTGACGTGTCCTGATGCGCCCTCCCGATGTCGTGAAGGTATGCGGCAATGGCCAGAACCTCGATATCGGCTCCCTCACAGGCACCGAGATGCAGGCAGAGCTTGTGGACACGCTCGGTGTGCTCCCAGTCGTGGCTGTACTGTGCATTCTGGAAGTGGGTGCGGGCGAATTCCCGGATAGTGTCAATGGTCCTTTCCATCGGCAAGGCAGATAACACATTCGATGAACGTATGACAAGGGAATAGCAGTCACGTGAATGCTCACATGCATGATGCGCATACAGGTGCATGTTCCACCTGGTGAGACCGGGTCTGTGTTTTACCTTGACAGGGAAAGTGGCATTATATTAGCCAATATCTCTGATTGTCTATAGCGACCAGCGATTGCAACTCTCTCAATTGATAGCGTTGAAAAAGGAGACAGGAGATGAGCGATAAGAAAAAGAAAATCCAGCTAGGGAGAGCCTCTCGGGCCATCCATGCGGGGGAGCCCCGTGCAAAATATGCCGATTCGATCACGACCCCGATCTTCCAGACCTCGACCTTTACCTTCAGGAACAGCAGGGATATCGAAGAGTATACCAAGAAAAAGAAGGAGCGGTTCGAGTACGGCAGATACGGCAACCCGACCGAGCTCATCGCCCAGCGGAGACTTGCCGACCTCGAAGGTGCAGAGGATGCTGTTGTCTTTTCCTCGGGGATGATGGCCATTACCACGACCATCCTCTCCCTTGTTCACTCAGGAGATCATATCGTGATCACGGATGACAGCTACAAGAAGACCCTTGAATTCTGCAGATCATACCTCAAGAGATTCGGAATCGAGTGCACGATCGTGCCGTTCGGCGACTACGATGCCCTCGAAAAGGCCATTAAGAAGAATACTCGGTTCATCTTCTCCGAATCACCCACCAACCCCTATCTCAATGTGTTCGATCTCAAGTTGCTCAAGAAAATCGCTGACCGTCACGGTGTCATGACCCTGATAGACAGTACGATCGCAACCCCCATCAACCAGAGACCCCTGGAATTCGGGATCGACCTGGTCACGCACAGCGCCACCAAGTATCTCTCCGGTCACAATGACATCCTTGCAGGTGTTGTGCTCGGGAGGAAGGATCTCATCACGCCGATCAGGGATCTCCACAAGTCCATGGGAGGACTCATCGATGCGCACTGCTGCTATTTGTTGCTGCGCGGACTGAAGACATTCCCGCTCCGCATGGAACGGATGAATTCCTCTGCCCTCGAGATCGCACGGTTCCTCGAAGGACATCCTGCCGTGAAGAAGGTCTATTACCCGTTCCTCGAGAGCCACCAGCACTACTCCATTGCACAGGATCAGATGACAGGCGGCGGATGTATCATCACCTTCGAGATGAAGGGAGACATGGAAGATGCCAAGAAATTCCTCGATTCCCTGGAGATGATTTATATCGGGCCGAGCTTCGGGGGAGTGGAATCCCTGATAACGCACCCGGCGACCGTGAGCTACTATGACTACAGCAGGGAAGAACGCTACAAGCTGGGAATCATCGACACGCTGTTCAGGCTCGCCATCGGGCTCGAAGACACAGACGACATCATTGCAGATCTTGAACGGGCCCTGGCTGTGGTGACGAAATAACGAAGAACAGCCCGGCACGGCTGCCAGGCTGTTCTTTTTTCCTGCAC
>JBNGDS010000093.1:4763-9246 GCA_049975365.1 Desulfomonilia bacterium
CAAATGACCCATTTTGATACCTTATCGTCTAAGTTTCATGAAAATATCATAATACCAATAGGTTAGAATGAATTAAAATAGAAAAACGGGCGGAAGTGTCCCATCTCCCCGCTGAATGCCAAGAATCCTGATATCCAGAAGAGAGATATCCACTTGATTTCATGAGCGAATGTTGTTCAGACCCTGCCCTGGCATCATATTTGCTGGCTGTCACCAGAGGGATTCTTCTCATTGAAGTGTGTGCCGAAGCTGGGCCGGTGATTGAGGGATGGTGTTGTCGTCAGGGGAATGTACAGGGCAGATTACCATGTGTGTGATTCCTCCCATACAGGGACTGGCCCCTGATGCAGTTTTCGTGGACATACCTGGAATGGTGTCAGGCATAGCATGCATGATCAGTTGAAGATGGAAAGGAGGGGGAATTCAATGCCTGAGGTACGTCATGGAAAACTCTCAGCAGGTCTCCTCGACAATGGGTCCGTGAAAGCGGAAAACCCGGTAAAAATTCAGGATCTGACATTTCGGGATGGACACCAGTCTCTGTTCGCCACTCGGGCACGCACCGAAGACCTTCTTCCCATTGCAGAGGCCATGGACCAGATAGGATATTACTCGATGGAGATCTGGGGAGGAGCCACGTTTGACACCATGCACAGGTTCCTTGCCGAAGATCCCTGGGAACGCATCCGAACCTTGAAAAAGCACATGCAGAACACACCGTTCTCGATGCTGCTCAGGGGACAGAATCTGGTGGGGTACAGAAACTACCCGGATGATGTGGCTGCGGCATTCGTGGAGCGTGCATGCATACACGGCATCGATATCTTCAGGGTGTTCGACGCCCTAAACGATTTCAGAAATTTTGAAACCGCACTGAAGGTCATCAAGGACTACAGAAAACACTTCCAGGGCACGATCTGCTATTCTCTGACCGAATCGCGCATGGGCGGAAGTGTGTACAACCTGGACTACTACCTGGCCAAGGCGAGAGAACTCGAGGAAATGGGAGCCGATACCATCTGCATCAAGGACATGGCAGGACTCATCTCACCATACGATGCCTTCGCCCTAGTCAGTGCCCTCAAGGAGCATGTTTCACCTCCGATTCACCTGCACAGCCATTTCACATCCGGAATGGCGGACATGGCGCTGCTCAAGGCGATCGAGGCGGGTGTCGACATTGTGGATACCTGTCTGTCTCCCTGGGCATACCGGACATCCCATCCAGCCGTTGAACCCCTGGTAGCGACACTGAAGTACACAGATCGGGACACGGGCTTCGATCTCGAGAAGCTTGCGCGGTGCAGCGAGCACCTTGAAAAGATTTCCCCCAAATACCGGCACCTGCTCGACAAGCGCACATCCATCATCGACATCAACGTGCTCCTCCACCAGACACCGGGCGGGATGATCTCGAACCTGGTGAATCAGCTCAGAGAGATGGACGCCATCGACCGGCTCGATGAGGTATTCAGGCAGCTTCCGATTGTCAGGAAAGAACTGGGCCAGGTCCCCCTGGTGACCCCTACAAGCCAGATCGTGGGGATTCAGACGGTCAACAATGTTCTCTTCGATACGGATGAAGAGCGCTATACAATGATTACCGCCCAGGTCAAGGATCTTTGCTATGGCCTCTACGGGAAAACATCGGTGCCGATCGAGAGCGAGGTGCAGAAGAAGGCACTGAAAGATTACCCCCGAGGCCAGACCCCTATCTCGACAAGGCCTGCGGACGTGCTTGAACCCGAACTCGAGAAGGCACACAGTGAAACGAACGATCTCGCACGGGACATTGACGATGTCCTTATCTACGCACTGTATCCCACAACCGGGAAGCGTTTCCTGAGGTGGAAATACGGGGAGGAGAAAATCCCTGACGAGGTGAAACCGAAAACCCTGGACCAGGTCAAGGCCGAGGAAGAGTTGGCGGAACAGGCCCGCTCAGGCCTTCTGGTGAAAAAACAGGAGAAAAAGGAGCCTCACAGGAAGGGAAATCTCAGTTTCTTCAATGTCTACATCGATGGAGACTGCCTCGAGGTTGCTATCGAGCAGACCGGAGGTGCGTCTCTGGTTTCTCAGCAGCGGGAGAAGAACATGTTTCAGCCGATATTCAAGTCCGGGTCTCCGGGCCGGTCCACTCAGACCATGACCCCTTCTCATGCGCTGAAAACCAGCCCGGCTCTTCAGGAAGAGAAATCGGCAAACCCGGGAACCGGCGTACATCCTGTTGTACTGCCGGAAGGAACCCCCATTGTCGCGCCCATGCCCGGCATGGTAATCAGGTATGAGGTAGGCCAGGGTGCAGCGGTGAATACGGGTGACGTGATCGTGGTCCTCGAGGCAATGAAGATGGAAAATTTCATCACGAGTCCGACATCAGGTGTTGTCAAGGATCTCTGCTGTTCGGAAGGCCAGAGCGTGAAGAAAGGGGATATCCTTGCCGTGGTACTGTGATCCGGCCCGTTGTGCCGGTATGTCAGGTGAGAGGGGGGGAATTGGATGGACGAACGCTACCTGAAAAGAATAGAAAAGCTGCGAGAGGTCAAAGAACGATTGCTCACGGGTGGAGGGGAGGAGAAGATCGCCAAGGTTCATGCTGCAGGCAGGATGACAGCGCGTGAGCGGATCGACTACCTTCTGGACGAGAACACCTTCGTGGAACACAACCTTCTGATCGGGCACACCGAGAATTTGCCTGCAGACGGGCTTGTAGCAGGGTACGGGACCATCCACGGGAGGCCCGTGTGTCTCTACTCACAGGATTCGACGGTCAAGGGTGGGTCCATCGGGGGCATGCATGGATTCAAGATGTACCGCACTGTCGAGTGGGCCCTGGACATGCGGGTACCGTTTATCGGCATCAACGACTCTCCCGGCGCACGTATCCCTGACATGAATGCCCGGAGCGTGTTCGGGGATGCCATCGAGAAACATGGAGGCGCCATCTTCTATCCCAACACCCAGGCATCGGGCCTCATCCCGCAGATCTCTGCCATCATGGGAAGCTGCGCCGGGATTTCGGTCTATTCCCCGGCGCTGACAGATTTCGTCTTCATGGTGGACAAACAGAGCCACATGTTCATCACCGGTCCGGGCATCGTGAACGTGGTCATGGCGGAGCAGGTCTCGAAAGAGGATCTCGGGGGGGCAGAGGTGCACTGCAAGGTATCGGGGGTTGCCGACGGGCGGTATGCCACAGAGACGGAGCTGCTGGATTCAATCCGGGAACTCCTGACCTATCTCCCCCAGAATTCCGACGAGGCGCCCCCCTTCTACGATCTCCGGGATGACCCTGACAGATTCTGCGATGAGCTCACCGATATCGTCCCCTCATCTCCGGCACGGGCATACGATGTCAGGAAAGCTATCGCCTGCATTGTCGATGCCGGGGAATTCTTCGAGATCAAATCTGAATTCGCCCCGGAGATGGTCGTGGGGTTCGCGCGACTGGGGGGCAGGGTCGCAGGGATCGTGGCCAACCAGCCGGCATGTCTTGCAGGGAGTCTCACCGTGGACAGCTCTGACAAGCAGACGCGATTCATGCGGTTCTGTGACTGCTTCAATATTCCCATTGTCCTGCTGGTGGATACATCGGCATACCTGCCGGGAAAAGATCAGGAGCACAAGGGCATCATCCGTCACGGTGCAAAGGTGCTCTATGCGCTATGCGAGTCGAGTGTTCCCCGGATCGGTCTGGTGCTGAGAAAGGCCTACGGCGGCGGAAACCTGGGCATGGGCGTCATCCCGGCCCAGACAGGCACGGACATGCTCTACTACTGGCCCACGACAGAGCTCGGCGTCATGGGTGCGAAGGCATCCGTGGAACTGTTCTTCGGCGAGATGATTCGAAGTTCCCCGGAACCCGAGAAAATACGGGAACAGCTCCTGAAGGAGTACGAGGAGCGCTACGCCAATCCCATGCGGGAGGCGTCGTCGAACCCCTTCATCAACGATGTCATCGAACCCAGGGATACGCGGAGGGTGCTCATCAAGTCACTGGAGTTTCTCGCAACCAAGAGAACGCCTCCCCGGTATCGAAAGAGGCATGGGAACATACCCATGTGAGAGAGGACAGGGACAAGGGGGTACGGTGCATGTGTCTGACACTGAAATTCGAGGCCCCCGAAGAGCTCATCGCCTTTCGAGATACATCGTTTCCCCGTGCTTGATCTCAACGAGCATGTCGAGGAGCCCGGCTCTTTCCATCTCCTCGCGGATGGCAATGGCCGGGAAATGCACTGGTTCGTCGCCTAGGCGGAATGTGCCCCAGTGAACAACCATGAGCTTTTGTGCCCGGAGTTCCCGGAATGCCGTGACCGTTTCCTCGGGGTTGATGTGAGATTGTTTCATGAACCATCGGGGTTCATAGGCCCCGAGATTGAAGATGGCCAGGTCGATGTCGTATTCTCTGCCAATCTCTTCAAACCGGTCGAAGTACGCGGTGTCTCCCGAGATGTAGATGGTCTGCCCTGTGGATGTCTTG
>JBNGDS010000094.1:0-9101 GCA_049975365.1 Desulfomonilia bacterium
GTACCGCACCTGGCCCTTTGGACCGACCTCCACCCATTCAGTTGCTCGTACCCTGCATTCAGCGCATATTTCACGGGCTGGCAGCATGATCCTCCCACATGAAGGGCACTTGATGCCTATGATTTTCTTGTTCTTCAAAGCATTCAAAAACTTCCCCATCACAGGTCCCGTTGCGAAGTGCTGACCGACAGAGATCGTCTTCTTGAGCACCAGGAGTTCCTGTTCTTTTACCCCCGTCGCCATGGGATCGACGTATTTTTCGAAGAATTCACCCCACTTCAGTGCCAAGTTGATCTCACCCTGGACAGCTGCCCTGCCTGCTGCGAGAAGGCTCTGCGCATCGATCTTCCCAAGGCTGAAATCGACGTAGTCTTTCGCGTCCATAAACTCCAGTTTGATGGTGGGTTTCCCCTCGATCTTGTCGATGACCTTACATGTTTTGTCCTTTATGATCACGGACCACTGTCCGCCGTAGTCTCCACCGAGATCGAATCCGAACACGATGTCCAGCCCCTCGGCGGCTTCGGGCTTGAATCGCTCCTCGACGGTGCCAAACATGTCGAGGAGATAATCGCGGATTGACATCTCTTTCTTCTGGACTACATACTTTTTGAACATCTTCGCGGTCTTTCCGAGTGCTCCGAGATCACCCTCGGCCTTGAATTTTCCTGAACTGAACGCGCTCATTCCATCGACCTTGCCGATATTCACCCCGACAAAGGTTTCACCGTCTGTGACGGTGACAACAACGCACCCAGAAAGGTCGTCGGTTTTTTCAACGCTCATGTTGCCGTCTTTTACCGTGAGCTTCCATTTCCCTTCACCGGTGATATCGTACCCGAATGAGGCATCCACTCCCTCTGCACCCTCGGGCCTGAACCGCTCCTCCATTGTGTTGAATATGTCTTCTACTTTGACACCGAAATATTCGGCCATCGTTCACCCCCTACCAATTCAGTTCTTTTTCTAGCATCGTGAGCACTGTCCACATCGTCCCCCCAAACCCTGAAGCAAGGGCATGGTTCACGGGTGTCGGAATCTGGTGCTCTCCAGCATCACCCCTGACCTGCAGGGCCGCCTCTGCAACACGCACCAGCGCGGTTGCTCCGATCGGGTTCGACGCGATCACGCCGCCGGAAGGATTGACAGGTATTTTCCCCCCGATCATGATCTCTTTGTCCTCCACCAGCTTCAGGACCGCATCGCCTTCGAGCAGGAAAAAGTCCCTGAGCCAGTCAATTGCCCACCACGATGCAGGGTCGTACATCTCGAAGACATCGAAGTACTCGACCGGATTGGTGATCTTGTTGCGCCCAAACAGCCGTTGGGCAGCCAGGGTGTGGGTCATGTTAACAGGATACTTCTCGTCATAGCCGAAGATGGTGAATGTCTCCTCTCGGTGAACCGTCACGTGATCGCGCACCCAGACCGGTTTTTTCGATAGCTGTTTTGCCTTTTCTTCGGATGCATAGATCACTGCACATGCCCCGTCGGACTGTGAACACATCTCGATGAGCTTCAGGTCTCCGACCAGCTTCGGTGAATTTTTGATCAGGTCGTCGATCTGGTCAAACTCCAGGCCGAAGGCCCGGTGCGCATTGGGATTCAGCATCGCATGCTTGTCCATGATGATGCGGTACATCAAAGATGCACGTTTGGCCCTTTCTTCACCAAACTCCCTGATCACATCGTATGCCGTAGAGCCTGTGAGGGCTCCGGTCTGCAGGTTTTTGAACCACAGAGGATCTGCCATGTTGGTGATACCGCCAGTGGTATGACCCTCCTGGAGCTTCTCAAACCCGATAGCCATGACGACGTCATACATCCCGGATGCAACGAGATTGTCTGCTGCACAGGAGAGAGTCGCGCCGGTGGTTCCGCCGGTCGTAATGCGGAACTGACTCTTCCCATACGCCCCGGTCCCGATGACGTGCCAGAGATCCGGCTGAAAAACCATTTCAAAGAGTTCCATGTTCCCATGAACCATGCAGTCGATATCATCTAGAGTAATACCGGCATCCTCCAGTGCACCACGAACCGCTTCGTGGATCATTTCCGGCTGGTTGACATCCTCTCTGTGGCTGGAATATTTTGTCTGGCCAACGCCTATAATGCCAACATTCCTGTTTTTCTTTCTGTGTGCCATTTGAGCCTCCTCACTTTTCCAGTATAACGACCGCATGGTGTTGGCCTGCGGCTCCATAGGTGCCGTGCGCCAGTGCGCGTTTCGCCCCTTTGACCTGCCTCTTTCCAGCTTCGCCACGCAGCTGGAGGAAGCATTCAATGGCTCTCGCGGCCCCTCCCAACATAATCGGGTTGCCATTGAGCATTCCGCCTGAGAGGTTCACATTCTGATCATCGGGGCCATTCCCGTCGATCCATTCAGCGCCTTTTCCTTTATCGATAATCCCGGCACCCTCAGCCCACAGTGGGAGCTGGTATGCAAATGAATCCATGAGCTCCACGACATCGAACTCCTTTTTCGGGTTCGTGATACCGGCCATCGTATAGGCCCGTTGTGCAGCTTTTTTCAGGGGGAAATTGGAGAGCAGGTCCTTATCCCCCAAAAAATAGCTGTCCATGCAGTTCCCAAATCCAGTGATCCACACAGGTTTGTCGGTGAACTCCTTCGCACGCTCCTCACAGCACAGCAGCATGCCAAAAGCCCAATCTGTGACAGGATACTGGTGAAGCTTGCGGATCGGATCTGCGATCATCGGCGATTTCATCACGTCTTTGAGGGTGACCGCTTCATTATTTCGTGCATAGGGATTCTTCTTGGCGTTCTTTCTGGAGCGAACCACGATCTTTGCGAGGTGCTGCTCTGTCAGACCCGATTTGTTCAGGTATTCTCGTGCCTGAAAAGCATTCGCATTGAGAAAATCAAGTCCCAATGGCCTGGAGTAGAACGGGTCGAACGACAAATTGGTGTTCATCAAACGGCTCTCGGTCTGCGTTTCCTTGCAGTGCCCCATGTACAGCACCACATCGTCGTGGCCCGAAAGAATACAGGACATGGCGTATCCGAGGCCGTTTATGGATTCCTGCGCCATCTTCTCTTCCCCCCGGAAATGTGCGCCGACCACGTCCGTCATTCCGTTGTCAGAAATGGTACGTGCGTCGTACACATCATCAGAGCAGGTGACGATATTCCTGATGCCTTTTTCCAGATCGAACGTCACCCCGGTCTGTTCGAGAATCGATTCCAGGCATGGGAGAAGCATGTTCTGGAAGCGCAAATACCAGTAATCGCCGTCATTCTTAATCTGTGATACGGCACATAGTGCAACTCTCTTACCCATTATAAGATACCCCCCTGTGTAGTAATTGTATGTTGAAAGACGTTCATGTTATTCCTCCCTCTCTCCGACGTTCCTCCCTTGAATATCCTTTCTTCTCACGAGCACAGCTCGTTCTTTGCGATGAAGAGCGTGTACAGTCCTCATGTTCACAAATAACAGTTCCAGAAATCCCCGTGCTTCACCGCTCGGATGATCGAATCCATGTCCCTTCTGCGTGCATCCACTTCTATCCAGGCCCTTCCAATGCCCACAATGGCGTGCAGATCATCGGATGCGATCTTCGGATAGTCGATCTCGGGGATCTCGAACTCAGTGTGACGGAAACCCTTTGACGTAATCTCAACAGCATCCAGGGGATACATTTCAGATACCACTTCAATCCTCTCCAGGATCTGATCGATCGTTAATCCATACTCACCGAGATGGTTCAGGATGTGGAGTTCCTCCCTGTCACCGGTGATTCTGTTCACGTGGAGGTACCCCTTGAAAAACACGGTGAGCTCAACCCCGTTGAATATGATCATGTCCGTCTTCACGCTCTTGTACATATCCATACACACCGGCTTCATGAGATAATCGTGATCAGTGAAGGCGATAAAATCATACCCCCTCTCTTCATACTCATTCGCGACTACTTGCGGCGACATCTTTCCATCCGAGCATGTTGTGTGAGTGTGAAGACATCCCTTCAAAACCATTCTGACAACCAGTTACTCCCTCATGATGTAGGCGTCTGATAAAACTTCAACTTTATAATTTGGCCGATCAATCAAATATTTAATTGGACAGCCAACCAAACATAGTACAAAAAAAATCTTCCGTCAACACTTTTTCAAAGACGAATTTATGTATTTGAATTTATTAAATTAAAATATCTTCCCCGTAATCTATTCACTATACCGTTGTACTCTGATTCTGTCAATACCTTGTGCTTTTCTCTTTCAAGGACCTCCGAACATCGAGGGGAATAGACTGTATTTTACTCATCATCCGCTATGCGTGGTCGATGCCAACATATTCTCTGTTCCTTACCACAATTTAACATCGAGGAATGGCTTGTAGTTATTCCGGTATGCATCCCGTATCAACTTCACAATCGTGAGGAAAAAGAGATTTGGCACAGGCACGAGCATCTTCCATCTAAACAACCCTGCAGTCACGAATGCCAACAAGAGCCTGATAAGGGGAAAATGGTACTGGTAATCAAATCGCTCGTGTCCGTAGTTGAAGATCTTTAGGAGATGATAGATCTGGATCGGGGTGAACAGTTGCCCCGGTTCTTGCGGATGGAGATTCCTCCATTCATTGAAGGCCTCCTCTGAGCTGAAGAAATAATTCTCGTCGCAGGGATAGATGAAATCCCCCTCATGCCCTTGGGTACTCAGCCATTGCCCAAAGGGTCTGCCCCAGTAAATGCGGAGACTCTTGGGGATATACTCCACCATGAGTCCATCTCTCCCCACTATTGCCACCGGTTCCCCCGTCTGGTGACAGACGGATTCGACACGCACTTCCTTGCCAGGAAAAAAATATGAGATCGTGACAGACTCGACAGGACACTCCCCATACCATTTCTGATCGCCATCCACATAGATCTTATGATGGTTCTTGAAATTTGCAAACGGCCGGGCGTAGAAGATCTCTCCCAGTTCGGGAATCGTACAGTCATTCGGCAGTTTCTGTCCCATAAATTCCCTGATATTGAGGTGCTGCTTGTTTTGAACTGCAACAATGATTCCTCCCTCCAGGTCCCAGAGACTTTTTCGGACAACCTCTTCGTCTATGCCGAGTTCACGGGCAATGTCCGCCACCTTCGGAGCAAATCCTGTTTCCAGAACCGACTCGTAGATACGCCTCTTGATCTGCTTGGTGGTGTCGCTGTACCTGGTGACATTGAAGAGGACGGTATCGCTATACTTTGGCATTTTTCATCCCTCCTGAGTCTTTTTTCACAGACGATCCCGGCCTCTTGCCCCTGGATCTTGATGAACGTGTACGCTTATCTTTTTCCCGTGGGCTCTTTCCCAGGAGTTCTGTACAAAACTTCGTGATCTCTGTATTCGCATACTCGCTTCCGATCATGAACTGCTCGATTGGCTTTCTAAACCAATAACGGCTTACAAGCCTGAAGAGGGGCATGAGGCTTGCTTCATGATACCCGCTTGTCACACTCGCCGTGGCTACACATTCTGTACCCATACGCCTCAGAAGTCGTGCCATAGGCTTGTGAATGAGATCGATCTCGAATGTCTGAAGAGGAGGGCCTCCAAATGTTGTAAATGATCCCACCGTCTTTCCACGGATGCCTCGCACTATCTGGATATACCGAGCAACCGGGTAGGAGATCTGCCCCCATTTCGGACCACCTATACAGATACGGTCGAATTCAGACACATCTGGGTGTATGAGGGGTTGGATGTCTTCCTCCACTTGGTTGTATGTTCTGATGTGATGCTCCATCCACCGGTCACTCACCAGACTGAACGCAATGGATGGATATCTTGGAAAGTCCCGGGCAACTTCCCGAAGCCATGAATAGTAGACCGCAGGTTTGATCACCTCCCACTCCAGTGAATGGCCCCGTTCCTCAAGTTCTTTGCCAATTGCGAAAGCCAGCTTTTCTGTACTCCCCGTCCTTGAAAAATAGGAAATCAGGATCTTCACACCGCCCCTCCTTTCGCAGGATACCACGATCGATTGTTCGCGACATACTATCCCGCAGGCTGAGAAACACCCGCTTAGTGTTACTGTGAAAATATGCGTCCGATCTCGGGGGAATGAGAATAGTGCATCATTGTGATCTTGTAGGCCTCGGAAATAAAGATCCCGGGGAGCTGAATGCTGCTGTCATTGAACTCCACATGCGTGAAGTCCCGAGAGATCATTTTCTCTCCTGTTTCATGACACGCTACCCATCACCCAAGATGTATACGACGTTCGAGCGGTAACCATGCGATTGATTCCGGTCTGGCCCTCATATTCCCCTCACGGATCCTCTCAGATTCTCGTTCGCCCATTCGAGTATACGAACAATAGTAATTGGACCGACCCCTCTTGCCAAGTGATACGAAAAATTCACCTGGAAGCTTCTCATTCACGTGCTTTTCCAGATATGAAAGTTCCTGTTTTCATGTGAGTATCGTCCATGATGATTTCGTGGCAACACACATTCACAGATGCATCTGTGTACCTGGACCACACTGCGGGTGACATCACGTTCGAAGATTTCGGGTTTTCAGCCTTGAGGAAAAGAGGATGTCTCTGCCTGCATGACTGGAGGGATCTTGAATGCAGGGCCCGCCTCTTCCAGGTTTGAACGTATGACAGATCTCACCTTTTCAAGGACAAGATCCCTGTCGGCTTCCGTATACGGTACAGTCTCGATCGGATCGCCGATGATCACCTTGATCACCCCGGGCTTGATCCGGAGGGACTTCTTCGGCAAGAGCCCGTAGCTCCCCACAACGGTAATCGGAACGATCGGGAGCTGTGCCTTCAGGGCGAGTACCACCCCTCCCTTTTTGAATTTCTGCAGTTTACCGTCGAGGCTTCTCGTCCCCTCGGCAAAGAAAACGGCGCTGATGCCTCCGGTGAGACCTTTCACAACACGATTGACAGTCTCTCTGGAACCGTGTGTGTCATTCCGGTCGATGACGATCATCTTGAGCAACCGAATGGCAACACCGAACACTGGGATCTTGGCAAGGGACTTCTTCGCAACGAACCGAAGGGTATGTTTCAGGGTATAGACAATAGCCGCAGAATCCAGGTTACTGGCATGGTTGGACATGAAAACGTACGATTTGTTTCTCTGTATCTTTTCGAGCCCTTCACTTTGAACCTTGATCCCGTTCGTTTTCAAGATCAGCCACACCCACGACCTGCCGATCTGGTATGGAAGCTTCCCGGTCTTGCTGAAGAGTGCAATGATAATGACCGGAATGCCTATGATAAGGGTGTACAGAATAGTCGTCGTGAGTGTCCATGCAACCACAAGGATATTGGCCAGCATGTATTTTCATATATATCAGTTCAAAAATCGGAATGGTAAAATATTTGTAAAAAACATCAGGACCCGCGTCGGCCGATATGCGCATCGAAAACCCATACACAGTCAATACATGGCTTTTATCGATTGTGTTGGGCACCCACGTCTGTGTCCTCTGGAAAAAATTTTTATGTCTTGACCGTCATGGACAAGAGGAGTATACTAAAGTTTAAAGTAATACTTTAAACTTTAGGAGGCACGTCATGATGCTCTTGGAACCAATAACAATTGGTGCTCAGACCGTGCGCAACAGGATTGTCATGCCCGCCATGCACCTCAATTACACGCCTGAATCCGAGGTGACCGACCAGCTCATCAGCTTCTACGAGGAGCGTTCTCAGGGAGGCGCGGGATTGATCATTGTCGGCGGCTGCAGGATCGATGAGCACAGCGGAGGCCCTGGCTTGATCGGATTGGAGGATGACAGATACATTCCCGGCCTAAAAAAACTGACCGATGCGGTGCACGCACACGGCGCGTCCATCATGGCTCAGCTCTACCATGCAGGCAGGTATGCCCATACTGCATGGCTCGGCAGGCAGTCAATTGCCCCCTCATCGGTCAAATCACGGCTCACGGGAGAAAAGCCACGAGAGATGACCAAGGACGACATTGCTCAAACCATTGAGAACTACGCCAGAGCGGCCCACAGGGCACAGTCAGCTGGATTCGATGGCATTGAAATCCTGAGTAATACCGGCTATTTGATCAATCAGTTTCTCTCGGCCATCACGAACACGAGGAGTGATGAGTATGGGGGAGATCTTTCCGGCAGGATGAGGTTCGGGCTGGAAGTGGCAGAGGCGATCAGGAGTGCTGTTGAACATGACTTCTTGGTGCAGTTACGACTCGGCGGGAGTGATTTCATGCCCGGGGGTAACACCTTCCAGGAAACTCGGATCTTCGCTCAAGAGATCGAAAAGATGGGGATAGATTCCTTCAGCATAACCGGGGGATGGCACGAGACCCGTGTCCCTCAGCTACCCATGGAAGTGCCGAGGGGATGCTACGTGTATCTGGCCCGCCAGATCAAACAGGTGGTGAGCAAGCCCGTGATCGCCTGCAACAGAATCAATGAGCCCCTGCTCGCAGAACGAATACTTCACGAGGGCAGTGCGGATATGGTGGGGCTCGCCAGAGTCCTGATTGCCGATCCTGAGCTGCCACTCAAACTTGCCAAAGGCAACTCTCATGAGATTATGCCCTGCATTGGTTGTAACCAGGGGTGCTTCGACCATGTGTTCCAGTGGGAACCTGTGGCCTGCATGGTAAACCCCAGGGCGGGTCGAGAGGGAGAGATCCCGCGTGATATCACGACAGACAACCCCAAAAAGGTTCTCGTGATCGGGGGTGGTCCTGCGGGGCTGAGTGCCGCTGCAACCGCTGCTTCGATGGGCCACCGGGTAGCACTTTATGAAAAGACACCTGAACTTGGCGGTCAGCTCAATCTTGCCGGTGCCTTGGATGAAAGAAGCGAGTTCATCTCCCTGAAGAAGGCCCTGATCACTCAGGCCCGCAGTGCAGGAGTGCAGATCCACACCACCATCGAGGCTGACAAAGACCTGATAGAGCAGCAGGGCCCGGATGCCGTGATCATTGCAAGCGGTGGGAAGCCCATCACTCCTCGTATCCCCGGAATAGACAGCCCTCACGTGGTTCAGGCGTGGGATGTGCTTTCAGGCGCGGTTGATGTGGGCGAGAATGTCGTAATCATCGGTGGAGGTGCAGTGGGTATTGAGACCGGCGTGTAC
>JBNGDS010000095.1:0-9070 GCA_049975365.1 Desulfomonilia bacterium
GAATAAAGTCAAGAGCGCCAAGGCGTATTGTCAAGACTCATTGATATCCCCCTATACAGAGGAATAGGTATTGAATTCCTGCACCTAGGATAGTATCATGTACAAAACGGCAGAAAAAAACTATTTCTTCAGCACGTGAATCCTGTCAATCACGCATGAAAACCTGATACCAGCACGAGACACGTAGGTGAGAGCATGCGCATCTGATGGAGGACAGAAGATGGAACAGCCTTTTGTAGTGAAAGATTGTGCACTTATTGCCATTGCAACTGGCGAGCAGGCGCAGAATCTCCGTGAACTGAGGGACAGGATCGAGACAACGAGGACGAGCAGTATTTACTATCACTTCTGGGGAGGTCTCCTGAGACCACGGTTTGACGATCCCGAGTATCAGAATGACTTTGCCATATGGGCATCCCACAGCCTGCATGACAGGGTCCTCGCGGAACGTCTGGCGCTCATAAACCCCACGGACTACAAGGAGCTCGAGGGGCTCAGGAGAGAACTCATCGATGTCATTGAGGAGAGGCTCGAGGAGAGCGAGATCGTTCCCTGGGCGAAATCCTCCCAGAAGTTCTATTTTGTCCGCTCACAGATTGTTGTCTTCGATACAGGCAGGAGAATTCACGAACCATCGGAGCTCGGGCACATAGTACCCCACATGTCTCCCGGCACCATTTTCTACCACTTCATCGATGCACGCAGGAGGACCCCGTTGGGAGGAGATGATTTCCGCGAGTGGCTGGTGGGCTTCGGGGATAGGTTTTCTCTTCTCATATCATCGATCGCCGCCATTGATCCCTATTTCACCACATTGACAGACTTGAGGAGTGAATTGAACGCTGTGCTCGGTGAGTACGTACAGAGCGGAGAGGCTGAATGGAAAATCTCCTGAAACTCTATGCCCAGGTAACTGGACAGGAAGTCATCGACCAGCTGAAACAACTCGCTGATCACCTTCGGGGGATAAAAGTGGTGCACGTCAATTCCACGAAATCCGGAGGAGGGGTGGCAGAGATTCTCAACAGACTCATCCCGCTGAAAAAGGAACTGGGGCTTGATGCGAGGTGGGAGGTGATTGCCGGGAGTCCTCTGTTCTTCCAGTGCACGAAGTTCATGCACAATGCCCTGCAGGGCAACCGGGTGGAATTCACCGAGGATCTCGTCAGGGAGTATGAAAAGATAAATGATCAGAATGCGGATACGCTTCGTGAGCACCTCGAGGATGCGGATATCGTTTTTATCCACGACCCCCAGCCTGCAGACCTCATATCACGCTTTCCCGGGAGAAGAGGAAAATGGGTATGGCGTTGTCATATCGATGTCAGCCATCCGTACCGGACCGTCTGGAAGTATCTGAAAGATATTGTGCAACACTATGATGCGAGCATCTGGTCATTGTCGGAATTCGCTCAGCCGCTGCCGCATCTCCAGTATCTGATAGCCCCGAGTATCGATCCACTGAGCACGAAGAACATAGACCTGCCGGACCAGGAGCTGTCTGAAATCCGAGAAAAGTGGGGGTTGGATCCTGATCGTCCCATCATAACGCAGGTATCACGATTCGATCGGTTTAAGGATCCTCAAGGGGTAATTCATGCTTACAGGCTGGTGAAGGAATTTCTTCCCATCCAGGTGGTCCTTGCGGGAGGAGGGGCGAGCGATGACCCGGAAGGTGAAGAAGTGCTGGCCCAGGTTAGGAAAATGTCAGGGGATGATCCTGATATTCATGTCCTGCTCCTTCCCAGTGACGATTACAGAACCATCAATGCCCTCCAGAGGATCTCGGACATCGTCATGCAGAAATCCACCCGGGAAGGGTTCGGACTTACCGTGACCGAAGCGCTCTGGAAGGGAAAACCTGTGATTGGCGGTGATACCGGAGGGATTCGTCTGCAGGTCATCAACCACCATACCGGATTTCTCGTCAATACCCCGGAAGGCGCCGCCTTGAGGATCCGCTACCTCCTCAAAAATCGAGGTAAGCTCCACGAAATGGGGCGAAAAGCCCACCAGTTTGTCCTGGAGAATTTCCTGATCACCAGACATCTTCGGGAATATCTCACGCTGATGCTTGCCATTAGGGACGTGACGAAAGACAGGATCGAGGTATAATGAAAACAGACAGCGAAGACGCGCTCTCTGATCTTCGGATTCCGGATTTCTGGGACAGGATCGCTTCTTCACGGGAAACCTTCCTGGGGCTGGATTATGACGGAACCCTCGCCCCATTTCGCGTCGAGCGCATGGACGCCCTTCCTGAGCCCGGAATCCCCCGACTCCTTGACGAGATCAGTCGCAGCACCAAAACGGACCTGGTCATCATTTCAGGCAGGCCTGTTTCCGAACTCGCGACCCTCCTGGGTTCTGTCAGCTGCATGCTTGTCGGCAGCCATGGATTTGAAACCATGTCCCCGGATGGGACGCATTCTTTCAGGAATCCCGATGCCCTCCAGGGACGGGGACTTGCCCTGGCCGAGGAGATCGGAGAGAAAGAAGGGCTCGGAAAGAGGCTCGAGGTAAAGATAGCGAGTGTTGCCCTCCACACACGGGGTCTCTCCCCGGAAGATGCCCGAGCGCTCCAGGATCGATTTTGTGAGCAGTGGAACGCTCTCAGGGAGTTCCACGATCTCGAGATCAGGAGATTCAACGGGGGGATTGAGCTTCGATCCAGGGGCTGGGACAAGGGTGAGGTGTTGCTGGGCGTGCTCCAGACAAAGCCGGAAGGCACATTTTCCGTCTACATCGGCGATGATGACACGGATGAGGATGCCTTCCGGGTTATCCGTGACCGGGGGATCGGGATCAAGGTCGGGGTTCCCTCTCGAGATACAGCGGCCCGTGGATTTCTCCATGACATCCCCGAGGTGAAGGTCTTCCTGGAAACGTGGCTGGCATATGCTCCACGAAAGAAATAAGGAGACACTGTATGAAAACCAACAGGCTGGCGGTCATATCGAACAGACTGCCCATAGTTCTCTCAAAAGAGAAAGACGGAACATGGTCTTCTCAGAGAGGCTCTGGAGGTCTGGTCACTGCGCTCGGACCTGTCCTGCGAGATCGGGACGGTCTGTGGATAGGGTGGCTGGGCGCGGAAGCGGAGGATCTTCCCCCCCAGAAACACCTGCAGGAGCTCATCTCGCAGGGGGCACAGGAAACAGGATATGCACTGAGTCCCGTAAATCTTACCAGAGAAGAAGTCCAGAAATTCTACTACGGGTTCTCCAACGAGATCCTCTGGCCGCTCTTCCATGACATGTTCTCCCAGTGCAATTTCAATCCCGACTACTGGGAATTCTACCAGGCTGTGAACCGGAAGTTTGCTGCTGCTGTTGCAGAGAACACGACACGGAGCGACTATGTCTGGGTGCATGATTACCATCTTATTCTTCTGGGCAGGGAACTGAAGAAAGCCGGTGTGAAGAGGAAGACCGGATATTTCCTCCACGTACCGTTCCCTCCTCTGGATATCTTTCTGAAGCTCCCCTGGCGATTCGAGATCCTCGAGGCGTTCCTGGAATATGATCTTGTCGGTTTCCAGACGGTGCGAGACAGGCGGAACTTCATTGGCTGCGTCCGGGCGCTTCTGGGTTACCGGGTAAAGGGGAGAGGGCATATCAGTTCTATTCAGACCCACGACAATGAGGTCGTTGTCGGGGCGTTCCCCATCAGCATTGATTTCAATGAATTTTCAACGCGAGCAAACACGCAGGAGGTTGCAGAGACGGCATGGATCATCCATGCAAACCTCCCCAGAAGACAGCTGATCCTGGGGGTGGACAGGCTTGATTACACCAAGGGAATACCCCTCCGGCTCCTGGCATACGAACATGCACTGGCAACATATCCTGAATTGAGGAGGAACGTTACCCTTGTCCAGGTGGTGGTGCCGAGCAGGAGAGATGTGGAAGAATACGAGAGACTCAAACAGGAGATCGAGCGGCTGGTGGGGGAGATCAATGGAAGATTCACCCAGGTGGGGTGGACCCCCATCCAGTATATCTTCCGGTCGCTGTCCAGAAGCGAACTGGTGTCCTACTACAGAACGTGCGAGATCGCCCTGATCACCCCACTCAAAGACGGCATGAACCTGGTGGCGAAAGAATACTGCGCAAGCAAGATAGAGAGAAACGGGGTGCTGATCCTCAGTGAGTTTGCCGGTGCTGCCTCCCAGCTCTATCAGAATGCTCTGCTTGTGAATCCGTACGACAGGGAGGGAGTCGCGCGGGCCATCCACCAGGCCTACACCATGGACCAGGAAGAACGAAAGGAACGCATGAACAGAATGAGAAGGACGATACAGCGGAACAACATTTTCACCTGGGTGAGATCATTCTTGAGAACCAGTATAAACAAGGATCTGAACGATTTTCCACAGATCGAGTTCTTTGTCCCCTCCCAGATGTGACCTCCTGCCACGGGGCCTTTTCCAGGGAGTTGAAGACTCATCCAGGCGATCACATGTGCACCGCCAGGGCTCTCCATGGATCCCCCCTGAGCCGGGCCAATGTCGTTTGACTTGATTCATGCAATGTGCTTGGGTAGCCGTAATGTAAGGAAGAAAGATTAATCATCGAGGTGCCGCATGAGTGTGCTTCATATTCTACGTATCGTCATGTGTATCGGGATGCTCACCGTGTGCTTCGGCTGCGGGACAGAGACCGAGGATGAGGAAGATGCTGATCCCGGAACCACAACAGCCCTTCTCTCCTTCACGGATGATATCAGGGCATGTACCCCGTATCTCGGTGAGGGTGCCTCTGAGGAGTGGTCCGACTGGGATCCTGCTGAACTGGGCAGCATCTTTACCAAGCTCTTTGACCCCGACAGGGGTGGTGACGAGTGCATCTATACCCACATCGAGATTCTCGATACACATATCGGGCTGGTCAACGAGTTCAGGGACGATTGGGACACCGACGGCGAGTATACAAACGGCGATGTAACCATCAGCATCGACACCTCTGTCTCGACGGTGACGATCCCCTATCTGGGAGGCTTTTTCTCCGGGCTCATCTCCATCCAGGTGGATCGGGAGGTATACCTTGAAGGTCCCGAGGGACTGATCATTCACATGGCTTTTACCTCGGACGGCACCACCCAGACCATTGTGGAACAGTACGAACAAGGTGGTGCTGACGCTGGGGTATACTATGCTTTTCGTGATGGCAGCACTATCAGGATCTGGCATGCGAGCGTGAGAGACTCCCTTGTTCAGTTCATGTGGGAAGGTGCTCTGGATGAGCAGTGGTTCAGAATCACGGAGTGTACAAACTATACGGGAAACTGGGAGGTCATGGGAGGAGGAAGCATTGCGGAGTCGGACAGCCTCATGTCCTTCATGGCGAGAAATGATGAGATGAATGACTCCCGGGATGAATTCTACCTCACCATCAGCTATGAAGATCTTCTGGGCGGGGTGGAGCAGGAGGTCTACGATGCAGCGGATGTCCCCCCATCCGGGAGCGGTGTGCTCGCATACATCACAGAAGGCGATCCAAAATGCCTCGGATTCCTCGGCACTGGTCAGTTTCCTGCAACTCCAGATGATCTTGACTGGAACCAGTAAGGGAACGTGAATACGAGGAGTGATGGGCGGGAGGTGTCGCGTGTGAACACTCCTCCCTGACGATCTGAACAGAGATCATTTCAAGGGTGGAGCTTTCCGGACGGTTGGAATGAAATGTTCTTGCTCCGCGGAAACTCCAACCAGATCATCGATCATGGTTTGGAACGATACACGGAGCACAGCATAGCGTGTTTCCGGTTATCGCCTGGGAGGCATCTGTGGTATAAGATCCCTATGTGCCGGAGAAAAGAGGACAGGACATATGGCGTTTAAAGATGTAAGCGATGTTCAGAAAAGCCTTGAAGAGGCAGATTACATAACGTCACGCGAGATTGCAACAGTGGTGTTTCTCGCTGCCGCAACACGGAAACCCATACTGGTGGAAGGACCTGCCGGCGTAGGAAAAACAGAACTTGCCAAGGCCGTGGCCAGATCCTTGAACTGGGAACTCATCCGCCTCCAGTGCTATGAAGGCCTCGATGAGTCCAAGGCACTCTACGAGTGGGAGTATGCGAAGCAACTGCTCTACACCCAGATGGTGAAGGAGAAGATCAGCGATGTTTTATCCGGGGCATGCAGTCTGCCCGAGGCCGTGGACAGGATTGCATCGCAGGAGGATGCATTTTTTTCCGAGCGCTTCATTCAGCCTAGGCCTCTGTTGAGGGCCATCAGTTCACAGTATCCGGTGGTTCTGCTCATAGACGAGGTGGACAAATCGGACCCTGAGTTCGAGGCGTTTCTCCTCGAACTGCTGAGTGATTTCCAGGTCACGATCCCTGAACTGGGGACCCAGCGCGCAAAGAACATCCCCTTTGTCGTGCTTACCTCGAACAACTACCGGGACATGAGCGATGCCCTGAAGAGACGCTGCGTGCATATCTACATCGACTATCCCGAGCGTGATCTGGAGATACGCATCGTACAGCTCAAGATCCCGGGTATCCAGGAGAGGCTTGCCCAGCAACTCGTGGATGCCGTCCGTTCCATCCGGACCCTTGACCTGAAGAAGAGACCATGCATATCAGAAACCCTCGACTGGGCGCGCTCACTCATCGCGCTGAACGTTGATGAGCTCACCCCAGACATTCTCGTGCATACCCTCAATATGATCTGCAAGTACCGGTCCGATTCAGAGATGGTACAGAGAGAAGTGAAATCAATACTTCCTCAGGCAGTCTGACATGATTCACCCCATCCTGAAATTTGTGGCCTGCTGCAGGGCTGCAGGCTACAGGATATCCACTTCAGAGGTGGTAGACTGTATCAGCCAGCTCGAACTTATCGATGTGCTGGACCAGGATGAATTCAGGGCCGTGCTCCGTGCGAATTTTGCCAAGAGCAGGCGCGAGCAGGGTGAGTTTGACCGTCTCTATCACCTGTTTTTTCATGAGCTTCGCCAGGACATCGGCACACCCGAGCAGGATCTTCTCTCCAAAAAAGTGAACCAGGTGATGGAAACCCTTGAAGATCTTGCAAACGGGAACCGAGCACAGCGATCCATTCTCGAATTTCTCTCGGGAAACCCCATCTCCTTTCTCGAGGTCATGAGGCAGATCCACACCGAGCACGGAGATTCTCCCCAGACTGCCAAGTTCAACCTGGGTCCCCTTGCCAGCAGGCTCGAGGTCATGGTCAATCTCAATACCATACGTTCACAGATCGGGAGGATTCTGGATGAGAATCCCTTCCGGTATGCCCAGGGCACACGGCGGGATCTTCTGCGGTATTTCGATGAACACCTGAAGAGTGCATACTCCCTTCTGCTCAGGGAGCCGAGACCGATGGACGAAGATACCCACCCGGTAAGATCCCACGAGCAGTACCTGCATCAACTTGGAGACAGGCCGTTTGCCTCCCTTACCCCTCAGGAAACAGAACAGATGCGGGAAGTCATCGAGAAGCTCGTCAGAAAACTCAAAGATATCGTCTCCAGGCGGTACGCCGCACACAGGAAGGGAATTCTCGATGTGAAAAAGACCCTGCGACAGGCGGAACGATATCACGGGATCCCTGTCAAGATCGTTTTCAAGAAGAAACCTCCCCGCAAGGGAAAGATCGTCACCCTGTGTGACATTTCGTCTTCGGTCTGGGCCGCCGCCCGGTTCATGTTGAACATTCTCTACTCTCTCCAGGAATGTTTTACCAAGGTGAACAGCTTCGTATTCGTCTCGGGCCTCGTTGAGGTCACGGATATCCTGGAATCAGAGGAAATCAATCACGCAATCTGGAGGGTACTCAAGGAGCTCGACCTCGAGTACAATGCAGCGACGGATTATGGAGAGACCTTCAGGCAGTTCAGAATGACATATATGGACACTCTCAACAAGAAGACCACTCTGGTCATCATGGGCGATGCCCGCACGAATTACCTTCATCCCGAAGATGCCATTCTTGCAGAGATGAGAGAGAGATGCAGGAGGGTGATATGGCTGAACCCCGAGCCTGAACAGATCTGGAATACCGGTGACAGCGAGATGTACACCTACAAGGCCTACTGCCATGAACTGCGACAGTGCAGGAACATGAACCAGCTTGTTGCGTTCATCGAGGAGCTGGTCCTGTGATGAATGCACGAAGGTCTCCCGAGGAGAGATGATTCACGTGACACCCGTGGTATCTGATGAACTGGCTGCCATAAGAGACAGGATCATGGACCTCTCGATCCGGAATATTGCCCCACGGGTTGACCTTTTCACGAGCGAGGTCTTTCCCGTTGATCTCTGGCAGGAGATGGGCCGCGAGGATCTCCTCGGGATCGGCATACCACGTGAATACGGTGGATCAGGGCTCGGGTATCTTGGTTCGGCTGTGGCGGGCATGGCTCTTGCTGAATCCTCGCGCTGCCTGGGATTTACTCTGTCATGGATCATGAACCAGATCATTGCGCGGTTTTTTCTGGTGGAGTTTGGAAACAGATCACAGAACGAGACCTATCTTCCTGCACTTGCTCAGGGTGATCTGATTGGAGCTGTTGCCATGTCTGAACCAGGCATCGGCGCTCACCCGAAACACGTGCACACCACTGCGAGAAGACAGGGGGATGCCTATGTCCTGAACGGGGAGAAGGCATACATCACGAACGGACCACTCGCAGGATTCTTCACTGTCCTTGCCGTCACTGGACACGCTCACGGGAAAAAACAGTTCACGGCATTCATCATCGACAGGGACACACGCGGGTTGAAGATCAAAGAGCCGATGGACATCGGATCTCTCAGACCCTGTCAGCACTGCGGGATCACCCTTGAAGGGTGCACTGTCCCGGGAACAGCTGTTCTCGGAACCGTCGGGGATGCATACCTGGACATGGTCATACCCTTCAGGGAGATCGAGGATGCACTGATGATGGGACCCGTCATCGGGGCGATGCGGGCACAACTCGCATTGATCAGGGACCAACTGAGAAAGAACAGGACTGCGCTATCCGATGACATCCTGGGCCGTCTGGGGAACATCACGTCTCTTCTCCACACCCTGGAAGTCATTGCACTGGAAGCGGCC
>JBNGDS010000096.1:0-9036 GCA_049975365.1 Desulfomonilia bacterium
CTGCCTGAACGCCTCGTGCACGTCGGATACGTTCCGCACGAGGTACCCCGACGTCACCCCATCGAATGACCCGTCTCGAAAAGGCAGCATCACGGCATCCGATCCGCACCAGAACACCTTTCTGCCGATTTTCTGGATACCCATTTTCATCATGGCTGGTGTAAGATCTGCGGCAACGATCCTGGCGCAAGGATTCCTTCGCAGGGTCTGGATGGCTATCTCTCCTGTCCCAGAACCGATATCGAGGAGGAGCCCTCCCGGGGGAAGCTCGACCATCGCTACGGTCCTCTGTCTCCACCTCCGATCCATACCAAAGGTCATAAGGGTGTTCATGAGGTCATAGCGTCTGGAGATACTGCTGAACATCGACTGCATACCCTGATTCCAGATTCTCCTGTCCTTCATGCACACATCCTTCTGCCCGACACATGAAAACACACTTCAGAGCAGTTCAGTCTCATCGAGAGAACATGGCGGGGATTCCACGTCATGGGGCGGCTCCTTCACGGTATGTGGCATGTTCATTCATACCAGATTGAGGTGATCCGCAATAGGGGGAATCATGCCCCTTGAAATCATCCTTCCCCATCCATAGTGTATATGAAAAGGAAGGATAGGAGGCACACGATGAACAAGACACTCATGATCGGATCGCTCATCATCGTGACGCTGCTCGTGGGACTGACATATCTCAATGCACAACCGATGGGCCGCGGGATGGGACCAGGATATGGATACGAGCAGGGGAGTGAAGACTGGAACTACTGCCCGTACTGCGGCAGTGAAATCGGACCGGGGTACGGATACGGCCGTGGCTATGGCATGGGTCCCGGAATGATGCACAGGGGATATGGCCCGATGCACCGTTGGGGCGGCCCAGACCAGTACTATGGCCCCAGATCATGGCAGCGCCAAGAGCCATTGAAGGAGAAAGAAGCTTCGGAAATCGTCCAGAATTACCTGAGCTCAACACGGAATCCCAACCTCAAAATCGGCAAGATCACCGAGAAGGAATCCACGTTCGAAGTAGAGATCGTCACCAAGGAAAACTCACTTGTAGACAAGGTGGCGGTGGATAAGTACACGGGCTGGATGCGTTCCGTGTACTGATCACACTCTCCGGCACATCAAGACACAGGTTCTTCCTTTCGTGATGCTGCTTCTCTGCTGGATCGGAGGAAGAAGGGTCTGAGATTCTCAACCCTTCTTCCGTCCTTGGCTGATTGCCTGTGCAACCGAGTTCACGAGGGGAAAAGCCCTGATTTCCTCGAGGGGAATCGGGAGGGAGAGAGACCAATTCGGCCACTGGGTGAGCGCGCTCGGCATGTTCGGCCGTTCATGAACGGCAAGGGCATCCTCGAGGGTAGCGGTTACAACGCATGAGGGGGAGCTGGCGAGCATTCTGTGGGTTTCTGTGATAACCCAGTCAATATCAGAATTTTTCTGTGTTCTGATCACGTTTTCCAACCGTTTCCTGATCTCCCGGGTCCCTTCCTCATTCGGCCTGAGGTCGAGCTTTTTCTGAACCTCAACGTCCGATCCGCTCCACAGCCCCGCGATGGTGGGAAGATCGTGGGTAGTCACCGAAGCAAGGGAAAATGCCGGATACTTTCCAGGGAGTTTCTCTTCAAACCAGAGCAGGCGGTAAGAGAGGACCTTGTGCCGGGCCAGTTCTTTTCGGACCGTCTTCTGAACCGTTCCGAGATCTTCCCCCACAATGAAAGCTCCTCTTCGGTGGCTCTCGATCGCGATGACAGCGAGCAGGTCTCGAAATGGATATTTCACATAGGCACCCAGTGCAGGTGACATCCCTTTCGGGATCCAGAACAGGCGAAACATACCCATGACGTGGTCTATCCGAAGGGCACCTGAATGGCTCAGGATTGCCCGTACAGTCTCGCGGAACGGCAGGTAGGCACACGCGCTGAGTTTGTCCGGAACAAATGGGACGAGTCCCCAGTCCTGTCCCAGGGAACTGAATTCATCAGGCGGAGCTCCGACTGACATCTCGGGCGCCAGGACATCCTGCCATGCCCATGCATCGTAGCCCTCGGGATCGAATCCTACAGGGAGATCCTGCATGATGGGGAGTTCTCGGGAGGCGTGGCACAGCTGCTCCTCAACAAGCCACTGGAGCCACTGATGAAACCGTACCCTCTCGATGTGCTCGTCAGCAAACCGAGCTACCGCCGGTGATGCAGGATGTCTGTATTCCTCGGGCCAGGAATGCCACCCTCCTCCAAATGTCTCTGCGAGTGCACAGAAACTCCCGTAGTGGAGCAGAGAATGCCCCTGTTCAGAAAGAAATTTTTCAAAGGCCGGCGCTGTTCCGAACCGGGCCCAGATCTTTTCTAAGGCCTTCATTTTGAGCCTGAAAACCCTGTCCCGGTCAATGGTTCTGACGTGATTCAACGACCTGCCATCCTCAGCAAGAGATTCAACCTCCCGGGGGATTGCCTCGGCACCAGGGACCTCCTCGATCCTGAGGTACAGTGGATTCCGGAAGAGCCTGCTGGTGGGATAATAGGGGCTCGGTTCCTGTGGAAGTACAGGATTGACGGCAAGAAGGGGATTAACAAGGACAATGCCCGCGCCATGTGTTTCCCGGGTCCACGTGGCAAAGTCCTGCAGGTCACGAAGGTCCCCCATTCCCCAACTCTGTCTGGAACGCATCGCGTAGAGCTGTACAGCCCAACCCCAGGTCCGTATTCCATCAGGAAGGAAGCAGCTTCTCGGGCTAACGATGAGATGCACCTGCCTTCCCCTGCCCCGGGGCCTGAGCTCGTGATACCCGTATGGGGTATCCGGAGGAAGCGTCCCGTTTACCTTCACGATGAGGCCGTCTTCCAGGATGAGATCAGCATTTCTCTCCACAGGAAGGTCCCCTCCCGGATGAACGACACTCACGGGTCTTCCATCGACGGGCGGACCCTTCTGCATGGAGGCCCAAATGGCCTTCCGAGTCGTCTCCGGTGTCCGGTGCCATTTCCCGAACACGTCTTTGTATCGTGTGTAGATTCCCGTAGTGCTCACTGAATTCCCACCTTCTGCTGTCAAGGTACGATCACTGGAGGCACTGTACCCGCAACTATACCAGGAACGCAGGGTAGATACACCCGCTGAGGCAAGAATGCAACATGAACATCGGATGCGCTAGATGAACAATCAGTGCTCCAGCCATGAAAGAGCTCACCTTGATCCCCTTTTCCCTCAGAATCCTCAGATACAGGGAGCAAAAGGTCTTTCTGGCCGTTTTTTGGGTCTTTCCTTCATAGATGACCGCCTTTGATCATATCCACGGCTGGTTCGAGGCCTCCCTCCTGAGCACCACGTCCTGGGTGCCCTCTGTACAGCGCGTGTTGCCTTTTGCGTCACGAACCAGTACTGAATACCCATGGGTCCTGCCGGTAGGAACACGCATGCATCAAGACTCCTCATCCGAGGGGGCAGCATTGCAGCATGCCGCGGGGTCTCGCATGGATATCCCCAGATCATCAGGGATTTCTGTTCGTCTCGCGGTGTGGAGGTGGTCTGCAGGGCACGGTACGGTGAGACTTCGTTCGACGGGATCAGAACATTTTTCGAGGACATCGATGTCTACAGGCCCGACATTCTCCTTCTCCACTTCGGCGTTGATGACGCATTTTTTCCGGTGTACCGGTCGGAATTCAAAGAGAACCTGGTCCGGATGGTCAAGCTCGCCAGGCAGAGGTTTGATCCCTGCATACTGATGCCGACCTCTCAGCCTTTCCAGAATCACTACGAGATGGATGCGCTGCAGATATACTACAGAGCCATCAGGGAAGTGTGCACGGACCTCGGGTGTGAACTGATCCAGGTCCATTCCTTCTGGGCAGGGATCCTCTGGGAACAGGACCGCCCGTATACGGATTTTCTCTTGGATGATGTGCGCTACCCGAATGAACACGGGCACGAACTGTTTGCTCAGGCTATCCTGCCAGTGCTTCGACGGGTTCTTGACGGAATAAACCGTGATCTGAACGTCCTGAAATGATCGCCTCACAGCCGACTGAGGAGACCAGAGAAAGGTCCTCCATCCATAGAGGATCCTGGAAACTTGACACGGTCTTCATCCCGGTTCCCTCCGGAATTTTTCTGTTTCTTGCTGCCAGGATCCCCTCAGGAGAGCTTATCCCACTCGATGATTACCTTGTGCCGTTTCCGAGCCTGATTCATGTAATCTTCGACCACCATCTCGCGTTTTGTGGAAAGCAGGTCCTGCCTGATCGTCTGTGTCTTCTTCTCATCAAGAGCTTCGATGTCCGCTTCGGTCATGTCCTTGATCCATACAACATAGACAGTGTCCGAATAGGGATATACCGCTGGACTCTCCAGTGAGTCGAGATCGTCTTTCAGTGCAGGGAGCATGGCAAGTTTGGGAATGGAGAATGCCGTCCGTTTGAACTGTCCGGTAGAGGAAGGTTCCTGTTTGAGGAGGTCTTCGGTGTTCATCGAGGCGAGCTGACTGGCATGCTCCTTTGCTCTTTCCAGTGCTCGTTCGACTCTCACATCAGCTGCTACCTTCTCGTTCACCTCGCTGAGCTCAGGTATGCGAGCAAGTTCCCTCTTCGTGATCATGTAGACGATGAAGGTGTTTCCGAGGTCCGCCACATCGCCGATCTCGCCTTCGGGGTAGGTGAATGCCTTTTGCGTTACCCCGCTATCTGACAGGAACTCGATGTCTTCTCCCTCGGAGAACGGGCCGATCTCCTTGACATCCAGGCCTCTGTCGTGGGCATACCCCTGGAAATCAAGCTGTTCCTGCTCATAGAGATCCACGAAGGCACTGTTCGCCTCGTCTCCGGCGATAATCTTGGCCCGCTGAAACTTCATGGTGTCAACGATAGAGGAGGAGACCTCTTCGAAGGGCATGAGTGTCTCTTCCTGTTTTGCCTCGAGCTTGACGACATGGTACCCGAGCATGGTCCGTATCGGCCCCTTGATCTCGCCCGGGCTCATTTCGTACAGATCTGATCCAAGTGGTTCCGGAAGGCTTTCCACCGGGACAAGACCAATATCTCCACCCCTCTTGGCGCTGTCGGCATCCTCGGAATACTTCTTTGCCAAGGTGACGAAATCTTCCCCTGAGGATGCCCTCTCCGTGATCTCACGGGCAAGCGTCTCCTTTTCTTCCACCAGAGCGGGGGCAGCATCCGGCGGTACCCTCAGAAGGATATGCTTGGGGTGAACCTTTGCCTCCATGGTAAACTCAGCCTTGTGGCCATCGTAGTAGTCCTGCGCCTCTTCAAGAGTCACCTCGACATCCTTCATCGATCGCTGGACAGGGAACTCGATGAAGGCGATCGTTGTCTTGGGAGGTATCTTGTACTTCTCCTTATGTTCGTCATAGTACGCGTGGACATCCTCAGGTGTGACGTTCACAGTGGAGACGAATGCGTCTGCACCGACTGGGATGAAGTACAGGTCAAAGGTATCGTTCCTGAACTTGTATGCAGCCTCGACCTCTTTGTCGGAGACAACGACGTTTTCCGTGAGCATGGAATAGAACCTCTGTTTGAGCAGGGACTTTCTCTGCTGCTGCTCGAATTCGGAAGGGGTGATTCTCTGATATTCGAGAATCCTCTGGTAGTTTTCCATGCTGAAATTCCCATTCTCCAGGAATGCCGGAACCTGTCGAAGGGCAAGCTGAAGTTCCTCGTCAGAAACCGCTACGCCCATCTCCCTGGCATCGCTCTGGAGAATATAGTCATCGATCAGCTGGTTGAGCACTTCTGTCTTCAGATCGAGTTTCTCGATCATCTCGGGGGTCAGGGCATCGCCGAACCTGTTCTGGTATGCCTTCAGTGCGTCACTGTAGGCCTTCTGGTAATTCTGCATGGAAATAATGTGACGGTCTATCTTGGCGATCTTGTTCGCCTCTCTCGAGACGTATGAACTTCCCCCCCAGAGCACAAACACCACGATGATTGCACCGAATATGGTATAGGCAATCCAGCTCTTGGAATGTTTCCTCATGTACGTAAGCATGCAGATCTCCTTTACCGAAAACTCAAAGACATATTGGCAGGCAAGATAGATGAATACGGAAATTATTGCAAGGACTTCATGATCGCTGTCCTGAGCGTACACCTGCTCCTTCACGGATGATTCACGAGCCCTTATGGACGCCCCCTGAAGTGTGTTTTTCTCCCGAGGTTCAGTGAGGCTGTCGAGCAGAAAAATCTGGATCTTGTGTTTTTTGGGGGTTTGACTGTAGAATACTTCCACGAACAGCATTGAAGGAGTGAGATGTGGACAAGATACTCATTGGAGGAGGGGTAGCTGGGGTTCTCGGAGGATTCTGCATTCTCGTCTATCAAGCGCTCATGTTCCTCATGCATGGAACATGGCCTCCCTATACACTCCATTCAGCCATCGAGAACGGCCCGCGATTCATCCTCTCCACGGTCGGATCGTCTTCCGTCCTCATGGATTTCGCCAAAGGGTGCCCCCTGTTCGTCGCGGTCATCGTACTTGGACTCATCCTGCTCTTCTTTGGTTCGAAACTGAAAAACCGGTTTTCCTGAACCGAGAGCACTCAGTATTCTTCCTGTCCCTTTCCTGGTCTCCGGGGGAGGAAGATAGGCGAAGGGACTGCGGCTGATACTATCTCATGAGGGAGGATTGCCGTGATCTGGCTCGAGCGAAGCGGTATCGTCGGATATATTCTGCTTGGAATTTCCATCATCACACTCGCACTCTTCCTTGAGCGCATCATCATGCTCTTGATCGAACAGGCACGCTACCGCAACAGAGCAGGCATCTACCACATGATCGTTCAGATTACCGAGCAATCCAGAACCCTTGACAAATCCAGCATTGAGGAACGCATAACCATCATGGCGGAAAAGGAAATCGATAGGTTGTCCTCAGGCATCGGGTTCATCAGACTTGTCTCCCAGACGTCACCGCTCCTCGGTCTCCTGGGGACGGTCTTCGGCATGATCACAGCTTTCAGAAGAGTTTCCAACGCCGGTGGATCGGTGAACCCAGCGGAACTCGCATCCGGCATCTGGGTCGCGCTCCTGACCACTGCTGAGGGACTCATCGTTGCTCTGGCAGCTTTCCTCATGTATCACTACCTTCAGTTTATCATCAACAAGATGGCAAAATCGGTCACGTATGATTCACACAGAATCCTGGAGGGTCTCTCTCATGGTTCGGATCAGTACACAGCGTGATCAGGGGGACGAGACCCGTATCGAACTGACCCCTCTCGTGGATGTGGTATTCCTCCTCCTGATCTTCTTCCTGCTGACCGCAACATCTGCGCAGCACGTCTTTGACATCACCCTGCCTGCGGCAAAGGGCTCCCTGGTACATCGCGATGAACAGAGGGTGAATATCGATATAACCGAGCGTGGCAGCATCCTTATCAATGGAGTTGTCTCAACTATTGACAACGTCAATGAAATCCCAGAAACCTCGGCGGTGGTGATCTACGGTGATGAAGGCGCCCCGTACGGGATCTTCGTACAGGTGATCGATACACTCCGTATCAACGGCATAGAAGGGATTACCATTGCGACGATGAAAAAGCCCTAGTCCTTCCACATGCCGATGCCTTTTGCCTTTGCTTCCTTCTCATAGACCGTGAAGAGATCTTTATTCTCGTAGTCGAACCTGAGGTACGCCCGTGCCCATCCGTCCCTGATGATACGGCCATTGACCAGCACATCGCCGACGTATACGTATGCGAGTGTTCTCCCATACTTGTCCAGGGGCGTGTCACCGACACGGAGTGAAATCTTTTTGTGGAGAATAAGGTCACTCAAATACCTCTTGCTTTCAATCCCGAAGGGTTCTCCATGTCCGTAGGGGGACTCGACCTCAGGGGCATCCACACCGATGAGTCGAATCTTTCGCCCGTCACTGATCAGGATGGTATCGCCGTCATAGACCTCAAGGACCTCGTAGAGGTGAACAGACTTTGCCCACTGAAAGAGAGCAACGACAACAAAGATCATGATGATGATGAGCGGCCAGCGGATGTACTCTTTCATCTGTCGGTGACGTTCTCTTCTTCAGCTTGTCCCATGAGAGAAAGCCCTTCAAGGATACTCCTGGCGTACAGTTCACTGTACACGACGGGAGCAAGATGGTTACCCGGAAGTATTCTGAGGATGCAGCGGGTCTTGTCTCGAGACACATCGTGGTAATAGGTGTCCCAGAACAGGTTCTCTTCTTCGGCTGAGATATGGTCCGGATCTTTCACAGGGATGTTCCTGGCGATGTCCATGCACGTATCGTCTCTGGCGAACAGGACGACAACGGCATGGAGATGGCTCGTGCTGAAAGACGTGCTGTCACAGAAAATGGAGCAATCCTCGATGTCCTTCCATGCCCTTTTGGCCTTTGCCGGGTCAGTATGTACAACAGCTGACGCGAAAGATCTCAGGAGATCGCCCCCAAGCCCTCTGGTAAACCCCCATCCGGACTGCAAGGTCTTCAGGACGTGACCGTGAATGGAGAATTTTGATATCCTCAGGCATTCACGACTGAACCTTCCCACGAGGATGTGTTCATCCCACCGTTCGTATCCCGCCGGACAGACCTGGGCAAGCGAAGTGACTGCACCTGGATAGGCATGGGCAAATCTCCGTGACAAGATTCCTCCATGTGACCATCCCAGGGCGATCAGACGTGCCGGAATTCCACGGGATCTATCGCCGGGGTTCACCATGTCGAGACGGAGCGGCAGAGTGCTGATGGGACGGTACCCCTCGATGCTGATCCCTTCACATTCGAGCACGTATCTCACCATCTCCATGAGGATCACCTCCTTCCCCCTGTCTCCGTGCCATGAGGGATCATCACCGAAGGGTGTGTCGCATACCTGGACGATCACGATCCCTGATGGGCTGAGCAGTGCAAGTCGGGAGGTGAAGGCATAGGCATCACCGGGCCGCTGGGCATGACCGTGAAAGAACACGATAACCTCTGACGAGAGCCGTCCCCTGGTCCGGTCGGCGAGTTTCTCTTCCTGCGTGCGTGCATCAATGAGCAGATAGGAAC
>JBNGDS010000097.1:0-8911 GCA_049975365.1 Desulfomonilia bacterium
GTTTACTGCCTTTCGTGTGGAGTCTGCGATGAAGAAGAAGTTCTGCCGGAAATTGGGCCTGAACCTGTCGAAGGAATACGGCGTCAACCCCATGGTCAGGAGATGAGAGAGGCCGGTGTCGAAGATAGCCCTCGGGTGGGCCTGGGCGTATCGCATGAATATTTTAATCAGGTGCTGGGGTTCTCCGCAGCCGCTGCCCACAAAGATCTTGTCCCCGCGGCGGATTTGGCGAAAGATGTCATCCTCCTTCAGAAATTTTTCAGGGTAGAGTTCCTTGAGCTGTTCGATCCTTCTGTGTGCATCAGCAAAGGGCATGGGAGTCTCCTTTTCTCGATGATGATCGAGCCCGATTATTCCAGAATCCCCGCTCCTCATCAAGCGGTTCGTGCGTAGCCGTTTTGATTGTTCAACGTTGTTTTGTACGAACTGAAGGTAATCCTTCTGCTCGGGTATCACCTGCCAGGATAATACTGAGAAAACGTCCGACGGTATGCTGAACAACTCATACAAGTGGCGATGAGCACAGAAAACTTGACTGGCTGCATACTTTTGTAAAATAATACACTAGTATACCAACGCATGGTTTTGATGTGTCCTTTACCGGATCGAAAGAGGGATGATGTGGAATGGAAATTCTCCAGCCGATGAAACAGGTCTGCTCATGATCACCACAACCTACGGTCAGCTCTGCGAGGTGTGCGGAAAACATGAGGCCGTTGTGGTCTGCAATGGCTGCGGCAAGGTTCTCTGCAGGGAGTGCAGGATCCTCGATATCTGGTGCTATGGCTGCGGCCACGGGAATACCCTTGCCTTCTGCAAACAGTGCAATGAAGATCCTGCAGTAAACATCTGGAAGGGACAAGCGTAGTCGATTCCGATGATTGTCTTTTCTATCGATATCTCAGAGTGAAGGAGTGGACATGGCCAAGGATACGAAGAGCGTGATGATCTATGGAGCTGGGTTGGCGGGCATGGTTGCAGGGATCAACCTCAGGCGCGCGGGCATGAGCGTGATCATCTATGACAGGGAGCCGGCCATCGGTGGATCGCCCCTGGTGCACCCCTCTGTCCACACCACCCCCGTGCAGCCCCGGGAAACATGGGATTACATCGGAATCGATCTCTCCGACTGCGTAGTCCCTACAGTCGAATACCCTGCATTCTGGTACAACACGAAGAGGATCACCCTGCCGCCGTATGTGAACAATACGAAGGCATACAATGTGGAACGGGGACCGCGGGAAAGCTCCATCGACCACAGGCTGTATGCCATCGCCCGGGATGAAGGGGTGGAGTTCGTGTTCAACCGGGATTTGAGTCTCGATGAGCTGAAGAACGCCCCTGAGGGGAGCATCATCGCCACCGGCTTGTACAAGGAAGTGTACGAACTCGTCGGCATCGACTACAGCACCACCTATGGGTACCTCTCGACACTTCCGTGGTCGGAAAATGATGTCAGTGGAGCAATTCACATGGGTACATTCAGTGTGGACTACGGCTACACCGCCTCCCTCAACGGCATGATGTTCGCTCTGCTCTTCTCCCGCAGGCCCTTGAGCGAGAAGGATCTCGGCAGGTTCAAGGATGTTCTCAGGAAGGGACGGGGCATGGAGTTCCGCTCATGGAGCACCTTCATGGGATACTTCCCGCGTGAGACCAGGCTCTTCTGGGAAAACAAGATCCTGGCAGGCACACTCTCAGGCATGATCGAGCCCTTTTGGGGGTATGGGATTGTGGGGGCGCTCATTTCAGGAAAGGTCGCGAGTCTCGCCCACACGGACCGACCCAGAGCAGAGGCTGATTTTGCACGGTTTACCAAGGGCTTTGCCAGGAAGCTCGCACGGAAGGAAGCAATGGATCGGATGCCGTTCAACAAGCAACTCCTGAGGCTCGGAATCCTGAAGGCACGCATCGACTGCTGGAGACGCCCGGAGCTCAAGAAGGCAGTGAAGGAACCTGTACGCTGGTTCACATGACATCGGTGAATGTTCGGTTGGCAACCATGGAAAAAGGAGGAACGATGGATCAGGAATTTCTGAAGTCAGCCATAACAGATACCATACCCTGGGTGAAGATGAGCGGACTCTATGTGGATACTTTTGAAGAGGGTCACGTCAAGCTCACGGTGCCTTCGAAGAATCATTTGAACCATGTGGGGATCGTCTATGCTGGCACGCACTTTATGCTTATGGAGGTTGCAGGTGCGGCCCTGTTCCTTGCCACCTACGGCATACACAAGTACGTTCCGATCAATAAGCGGATGAACATAAACTACCTGAAGCCATCAACGACAGACATCAGCTGTGAACTCAGGATGGGGATGGAAGAGGCGCGTGAAAAACTGGAACCCATTAAGGAAAGGGGCAGGGGTGAATGGGTTCTCGACATGACTGTCACCGATGCCACGGGAACTACTGTCTCCAACTCCACCTGCACGTACTACATCATCCCGTCGCCCTTGGCGGAAGGATAACCCATACCCATGCTTTCATGTGCCCTCTTGTCTGGAGGGGGGACATGGTCATGAGCGTGTTCACGCCGAGACCAGGGAGTGTAGTGTTCTGAGAATGTCCTGTGCCTGCTCGATGGTGTCGTCAATGACCTCTTTCACACTCTTGATCTCTCTGATCATGCCGCCGATCTGGCCGCAGTAGACAGACCCTTCTTCAATATTCCCCTCAATACTTGCCATGGCTGATCGGCCTTCTCCGATCAGGTCGAAGATTTCCTCCTGGGATGCTCCCCTGCGCTCCGCCTCCAGGATCATCTCCGTGAGTTTGTTCTTGATGCCGCGGGTCGGCCCGACAGACGTTCTTCCTGTGAGGGTGGTGCCGTTCGCCGTGACCTTGAGCACAGCCTCCTTGAATCGCGGGTGGGCCGCCGATTCATGGGTTGCAGCGAATCGCGTCCCCATCTGAACGCCCTGTGCCCCGAGGGAAAGTGCGGCAATGAGTCCTCTGCCATCGGCTATCCCTCCTGCCGCAACTACAGGCACCTTCACCGCATCGACGACCTGGGGAACGAGCGTCATGGTGGTAATCTCGTCGAATCCATCGTGTCCGCCTGCCTCGATTCCCTCCGCTATAATGATGTCTATGCCGGCATCCGCGCACTTCTGCGCAAAGGTTACCGATGGAACGACATGCATCGCAATACAACCCTTCTCCTTGATCAGAGACGTAAATGTTTTCGCGCTCCCTGCAGAGGTGGAAACCGCAGTGACGCCACCGGAGATCCCGGCCTCGATCAGTTCCCGTGCATCAGGCCGGATAAGGGGGATGTTGATGCCGAAGGGTTTTGAGGTAATCGCCCGGATCTTTCGTGTCTCGTCCACGATTTCAGCAACTGACATGCCGCCCGCGGCCAACACCCCGAACCCACCTGCCTCGGAAACGGCCGCTGTGAGCTCTGCCCTGCCGATCCACACCATGCCGCCGAGGAGGATGGGGTATTCAATTCCCAGTATATCACACACTTCAGTTTGAAACATCGCCGACACCTCCGATGGTTGTCCTTGAATTATTTCACCGCCGCCCCTGCCTGGAACATCTTGCGTACATGTTCCGAGGAGAATCAGTTCACCTGGAATACTATCAAAGATGTCTCGACGTTCCAAGGAGATTGATCACTGCGTTTCCCCCGGCGGTTGAGCTCTTGGAGCATCAAGGCCCTCTGTGTTTGTCGGACAGCATCTCAGATCTTGGCATGATACAGTCACGTGGAAAATCAATTCTTTCGTTCAGCATCGGAGGAGATTCTTGACGTGAGGACCATTATCTGAAACACTTACCGTGGAGCCAGCCTTGAATGAATATGATGTTATCATAATCGGAGCTGGGTTCGGGGGGCCAGTAGCTGCAAAGAAATGCGCCGATGCAGGCCTGAAAACCCTGATGCTGGAGAGGTCCGAAAATGTCGGGGAGAAAGTGATCTCAGGCCTCACCATCCCGATATACGGATTCCTCTTTGGTCCTGCATTCATACGCGATGGGAATCCACCCATAGAACGACCGGTGGACGGCATACAGAATTACATTCTAAAAGACATCGATGCCGGCGATATTGAGATCGATGATTCACTCAAAATTCCGAAGCCCTTTTCACCGGTTGTTGCATTCGGGTATAACGCGTACTGCAAACCGTTGTGCGAATGGGGAGCCCGGAAGGCAATCGAAGCGGGCGCTGAACTCAGGACGTCCACCGTGGTGACGGATGTCATACTGGATGACTCCTGTGTGAAGGGAGTCATTACCGAAACCGGGGAGAAGATCCGGTCGCGCATTGTCATCGACGCCGAGGGATCGCAGGGTCTCGTCGCGATACAGGCAGGTGTTCGCAGGAAATACCCTCCTGAGGCAATATCACTGGCTGACATTTACGACTACGAGATGCCGAAAGAGCGTGTGGATGATATCTTCGGTTTTTCGCTGCGGTTCTGCTGGGGCTGGGACGAGCAGAACTGTGCGCCACCGCTTGGTCATGGAAACGGGCTCATGGTGTGGCCCTACAGGAAGAGCATTCATTACATGCATGACCAGTGCCTCCGGATGGATACATCCAGTGTCCCCAATCTCAAGAAGAAGCTGGCAGAATATCACAGGAACATTACATCGAAACTCCCCTGGTGGAAGGAAGATGTCGAGCCCCATGCCAGCCTCAGGGCACACATGTGGGAGGGTTTCGAGATTTTCGTGGGGTTGAATGAAAATCTCCGGTCCATGCCGAATCATACCGATGGCATGATACTGGTGGGTGACGCAGCCGGACTTGAGAGCACCGAACTCTGCGACGGGGTGCCTCAGGCGTGGATCTCGGCCGACATAGCAGCGGATGTTGCCATCGAGGCGCTGAAGGCGAACAACACGTCACGCGCTTTCCTTGCCCGGTATGACAAAAAGATACGAGACCACCCACTGCTCCAATGGTCCATATCAGGCACAAACCGTTTCAACCTGAGATTCGCCCAGCAGGAACACAGCCTGAGAAAGCTGAGAAGATACGTACACAACGGATGGGGCCTCGGTGCGCTTACACATGCGACGACCCCGCTTGTGAAGACACTGTGCAGCCACATCATTCAGAACCCGCTCATCATCATGAAGTGGAGAAAGATGTTCTACCGCTACTATTACAACTGGCACCACGAACGGTTCGATTATTCCGGATCTGTTTCTGCAGGCACACCGAAGACCCTTGAAGAGAGAAGGCACGATGAACGGTTCAGAATGCGCTTCAGGGCAGGCCAGGCATGCATCCTGGCATTCGTTCCCCTTGTCTGGATACTGGCCGTACTGTCGTTCCCGCTCGCGAAGGCGCTGAATCCTGCAATGAAGATCCTGCTGCCAGTGATTGAGCCGCTGTATTCAGGGATATTGAGGCTGTGTGCACCGCTGTCGGAACGGGCAAGCAGAAGGAAGGTGGAAGGCCTGGTGAAAACAGACCCAACGCTCTTTGAGGTGTAGCGACGTGTCGGAAAAGCCAGTTCGGTTCTCACAGAGATTCCCAGGGGTTGCGTGGATAGATGGAACCGGCAGTTTCATCAGGATCGACACTCAAACATGCACCGGGTGTGGAAATTGTGTGAAGGTATGCCTTGCAGGATGCTTCACGATAGCCAAAGGAAAGGCTAGGATAAAGAATCTGGATGCGTGCATGGAATGCGGATCATGCTGGTATGTGTGTTCTGAGGAGGCAATTTCGTTCTCGTGGCCCAAGGGAGGGACAGGGTTCAGGACCGAATGGGGATAACATGTCCTGTTCAGGTCGAAGATCACGTTCTGAAAAAAGGGGGACAGCTTCTTCTCTATGCGTACCCGGTGCATTGCCCGTATCATTGACTTCAAGGCTCGATGACGTATCATGGTGCCATATGAGTATATGGTGATCGGGGGGGAACAATGAAAGCACTGTATTTCGACAACAGCCTTGTAAAGATTGTGATGATGCAGGCCGCATCTTTGCTGTATCGTAACGCAGCCCTCACGGCCATTTCGCCAACCCGGTATAGCGAGGTCCCTGAACCGGAAATCCCGAATCCACGATGGATCAAGGTGCGAAACAGGGCATGCGGACTCTGTGGGTCGGACATTCACTTCATCTTCATGGAGATGGACCCGAAGAGCTTCCCTGCGGCAACACCGGGTATCTCCAGAAAATATCTCGGGCATGAACTTGTTGGTGAGGTGATCGATGTGGGCGAGGATGTCCCTGATTTTGTGAAAGGAGACAGAGTCTGCCTGAAAATCGACTGGCCTTCATGCTACCAGATGGAGATCGATCCGATGTGCCCGCAGTGCCAAGCAGGCGAATACATGATGTGCCAGAATCTCGGGGCTCGAGAACTCCCCCTCAAGGATGTCGGTGGCGGGTTTTCTCCGTATATGGTGATGCATCGGACACAGCCCTTCAAGGTGCCGTCCGAACTCAGTGACGATGAGGCGCTTCTCCTCGAACCCCTGGCGTGTGCTGTTCATGGCGTCGGGAAACACCCCCCTGAAAAAGGTGATCGCATTCTGGTTCTCGGGTGTGGGACCATCGGCTTGTTGACCATCGCAGTTGCAAAGGCGATGCAGAAGGATTCAGAGGTGATTGCCCTGGCCAGGTATCCTTTCCAGGCCGAGGTCGCCCGAAGGATGGGTGCCGATGGGATAATCATCGGGGAAAAGAACCCATACAGAAAAATAGCCGATGCAACCGGAGCACACTACTTCGAGGGATATCTCAAAAACAGGATACTGCTGGGCGGGTTCGACATCATTTATGATTCCGTCGGGAATGACGGCAGCATCAACAACTCCCTGAGATGGGTCAAAAGCAGAGGATGCGTGGTGATCATCGGCATCAATTTCAAACCGAGAAAGATCGACTATACCCCGATATGGCACCAGGAAGTCGTGGTTACAGGGATCAACTGCCATGCCCGTGAAGAGGATGGCCGTTCCTCGTTTGACATAGCAGCCGACCTCCTGACCGGGAGATCCGTTTCGGTCGATGAGATCATCACCCACAGATTCCCCATGGAGAACTACCGTGAAGCTATACAGACGTTTTTCTCCAAGGGCAGGGAAAAGGCAATCAAGATTGTTCTCGAACACAGGTGGTAAGATGCGGGTATTTCCTTCTTGTGTGGTGTACACATTCACACTATGCCACTAGCCATGGGAGCATCTTGGTTGTATACGAAGCGTGTTCCATATTTTACGAACAGTGAAGTATACTGCTGTGCAGTGACGTTCGAGATTGAAGTATCGAGTTTGAGCAGCAGGTGATCATACACCTGTTCATGTGCTGCTGTTCAATACAATCTATCAAGGTGGGGGCTTCAGATGGAACAGTATAAACTCTTTATCAATGGTGAATTCGTTGACTCTGCAGATGGCAAGACATTTGAATCGATAGACCCGGGCACCGGGCTGCCTTTTGCCACGGTTGCTCAGGCAGGGAAGGCTGATGCCGAAGCGGCAGTCAACGCAGCACGCAAGGCCTTCGACAGGGGTGATTGGAGCGGATTGTCACCATCAGCGCGGATGTCGAAAATCCAGGATTTTGCCGACCAGGTAGCACAGCAGGGTATTCGTCTGGCTGCGACCGAAAGCATGGACTCAGGCCAGATTATATCCCTCGCAAAATTCGGCCCGTTGCTTGGCATCGGGGTGTTACGCAACCTGAGTCTCCTGGCAGCCACGAAATTCCCCTGGGAGGAAGAGATCCCGATTTCTGGTAATGTCTTTGCCCCAGGCCGGGAATTTATCCGGAGGGAGTCCATAGGGGTATGTGTAAGCATTGTTCCCTGGAACTTCCCCATGAGCCAGGCCTTCTGGAAGATAGCATCCGCTATCAGCATGGGGAACACCATGGTGCTGAAACCGGCAACATATACCCCTCTGTCTGCACTCATCATTGCCGAAGCCGCACACGCAGCAGGAATACCCAAAGGGGTGATAAACGTCCTCCCAGGACCAGGAGGTGAGCTGGGGAAAACACTGTGCACTCATCCTGATGTGGACAAGATAAGTTTTACAGGGAGCACTGAGGTGGGTCGGGAGATCATGAGGATGGCGTCTGAGACCGTCAAGAAGGTCACGCTTGAACTGGGCGGCAAGTCGGCCAACATCATCCTGGATGATGCCGACATGGACCTGGCTGTAGAAGGAGCAGTCTTCGGTACCTTCTTCCACCAGGGACAGATATGTGAGTCGGGAACTCGTGTTCTGGTCTCATCGAAGATCTATGGTGAGTTTCTCGAAAAGATGAAGAAGCGGGCCGAATCTCTGCGGATCGGCTACCAGCTGGATCCGGCATCTCACCAGGGCCCCCTCGTCAGCAAAGAGCAGCTGGAAACCATCGAGCGTTACGTCAAGATCGGAAAGGATGAAGGCGCGGAATTGATCACGGGAGGCAAACGTGTTGAAGTCCCAGGGATCAACGGTGGATATTATTACGCACCCACCATCTTCGCGAACGTGAACAACAGGATGCGCATCGCTCAGGAAGAGATCTTCGGCCCGGTTGTGTGCGTTATCAAATACGACAGCGATGAAGAGGCCGTGGCCATCGCAAACGACTCCATCTACGGTCTCGGAGGGGGTGTGTTCTCCAGAAACCACGCGCGGGCTGAGCGAGTGGCAAGGGGTGTGCGTACCGGGACAGTGTGGATCAACAATTACCATATCTTCGCCGATTTTTGCCCCTTTGGTGGATACAAGCAGTCGGGTGTGGGGCGTGAATTGGGGCTTGCCGGATTACATGAGTACACCCAGGTCAAGAGGATACATGTGAATGCATTGGCCGACAGTAAATCAAATATGACCTTCCAGCTGATGTCAGATAACAAGAGGGTAGGCGGGTTTTCCTATAATTGCCCGACCAATGTCATCGCCGGCCACGGAAGCCTGAGCTCGATATACAAGGC
>JBNGDS010000098.1:0-8704 GCA_049975365.1 Desulfomonilia bacterium
CGTTGAAGATGTCCGAGTCACCCTGCGGTATTCGGAACTACGGTCCGTTTTTGGGCGAGCACAACAAGAGCGTGCTCAAGGAAGAGCTTGGGCATTCAGACGAGTACATCGAGACCCTGTACGCCGAAGACGTCCTCTACCACGAGGAGGCAGTCGACAGGCTCCCCGAAGAACTGAAGAAGATAAAGGTGTAAGGCAGCACTGGATGGTGATCTCCTGAACCGGGAGATCACCTCCATGGAAAGAGCTCTACAGAAAATACAACTTCGAGCGAGGTGCGAGATGCTGAAGTTTGAAAACTGGGATCTGATAAAGCGGAAGATCAGGCAGGATGACGTGGAAGACCTCGGGGTGCCCACGGGTGACATGGTCTGCAAGGCCATTGACGAAGGGAATTACGAACTGGCCAAGGAGCTCACGAGATACGTCATCCCTGAGGGAAAAGGGTTGCATGACCTGTACTGCGACTGGTGCTACGATATATTCGACAAGGTCGCGAAGAAGTACGGCGAAGAGGATCTCTACGAGCTCCTGAGGGCTACCCAGAGCACCTGGATGATGTATCGAACCTGGAAGGGCATGCAGAGAATGACCCCATTCCAGAGGCTGTGCATAAATGCCGAGGTGTTCCGGGCGCACAGGTGTGGCCCGAGACAGCAGGGAGAGCTCACGATCATCGAGGAAGACGACAGGTACATCCTCCAGGTTGACCCGTGCGGAAGCGGCGGACGAATGCGGCGCGGCGATGTCGTTGACGGAACCAAGTCACGGCTCGAGAAACCCTACACCTTCGGCGTAACGTCGAAGCCGTATTGGTGGAGCTGGAACAAGGCCGGTGTTCCGTACTATTGTCTCCATTGCGCCATGTGCGAGATCCTCATGATAGAATGGGGTGGGTGGCCGATGCACGTGACCGCCTATGATCCGGATCCGCACAAGCCCTGCGCGTGGATTTTCTACAAGAGTCCGGAGCTGATGCCTGAAGAGTACTGGACCCGGTTGGGGTTCAAGAAACCCGAGAGCTTCGATGAAGTAAAGGGCGCTGAGAGGCTCTAGGATTTCCCTCTCAGTCTCAGGATCCACCAGGATGATGAGGATCGGACATGGAATTCAGTGAAGTGCATACCGACCGAATTGTTCTGAAAGAACCATATCCGAGATGGGCACGTGTGCGGGGCATTCATACGATGCCCCGCATTGATTTCTCTGCATTCCGGGGATGTGGAGAACCCTCAGATATGGTACACTACAACACATGGAGCAGAAGGATTTCCAATGATTGCAGTAGACCTCGGTGTCATTGACTATGAAACAGCACTGAGATACCAGTACACACTCCACGAAAAACGAGTCAATTCCCAGATTGACGACGTCATACTCCTTCTCGAGCATACCCCGATCATCACCATAGGCAGAAGCGGTACCGAACAGGATCTCCTCGTATCCGAAGACGAGCTCGCAAAACGGCACATACCGGTAAAACACCTGGGAAGAGGCGGGAAGATCACCTGTCACTATCCGGGTCAGTTTGTCGCCTATCCGATCATGGATCTGAAGGCGTACTCGCTGGATATCCCGGAATTTGTGTACAATCTCGAAGAAGTCATTCTCGCAACCCTTGCCGACTTCGGGGTCATTGGAGAGCGGATTGAAAAGCTGCGGGGGATCTTCGTGAATGGAAACAAGATTGCTGCCATCGGGGTGGAGATCAGGCAGGGTGTGAGCATGCACGGCATTTCCCTCAATGTCTTCGAGGAAACGGGCATGTACGAGTATTTCGTCCCGTGCGGAATCACGGATCACGGAATCGAGTTTCTCGAACGCTCTACCCCCCAGGGAGCACAGGTTTCCATGCTGGGGGTGAAGAGCATATTCCTGTCGCACTTCACAAGGATATTTGATCACCCCGACACAGAGATGCTCTCAGTGCAGGAATTCGAAGAACGAGCTGTGATGAATGGTGATGATCCGATGAAGACAGGCACCGGCACCACCCGGAGGTGAATGGACATGAGACAGAGGATCCTGGAAAAACCATCATGGCTCAGAAAGAAGCTGCCGCTGGACGAAACCACGAAGAAGGTGGAGGCAGGGCTGTCATCCAGGAGACTGCACACGATCTGCCAGGAGGGGTGCTGCCCGAACCAGGGGGAGTGTTTTTCACGCGGTGAGGCGACATTTCTCGTCATGGGCAGGGTCTGTACGAGAAACTGCAGATTCTGTGCAGTGGAAAGCGGAAGGCCATCCACCCTTGATCCAGGCGAGCCGGACAGGCTTGCTGAAGAGGTCGCCGAACTGGGGTTGAAGTTCGTGGTGATCACCTCGGTGACCCGGGACGATCTCCCTGACGGCGGTGCATCCCACTTTGCCAGGGTCATCCACTCGGTGAGAAGGCACTGTCCCGGTGTGGGCATCGAGGTGTTGATCCCTGACTTCAAAGGCTCGTCCCAGGCCCTGAGAACGGTAATCGAGGCCTCTCCCGACGTGCTCAATCACAATGTGGAAACCATTGCCCGCCTGTACCCCGACGTTCGTCCCCAGGCAGACTATCACCAGTCCCTGAATGTGCTGAGACGGGCGAAGGAGATGGATCCGGCAACGATTACGAAATCAGGGTTCATGGTCGGCCTGGGTGAGAGAGGTGAGGAGATTCTTGATCTCATGGACGATCTCAGGGATGCAGGGTGTGACATCCTCACCATCGGCCAGTACCTGCAGCCAAGCGTGGATCATTTTCCGGTCCAGGAATACGTTCATCCGGATATCTTTGCTGGGTATGCCCAAGAAGCCGAAGACAAAGGGTTTCTGGGTGTAGTGTCATCCCCCTTTGTCCGCAGCTCCTACAAGGCAGGAGAACTCTTCCGGAGGGTTGCCTCCTCGCGCTCCTGAATCAAATCGATTGTTCATCTTCTCATAAAAAAAGCCGGGGTCGAAACCCCGGCTTTTTTCCGTACTGGAACCTACTCGCTTAGAAGTTGATCTGCCACTTGGCGCCGAAGTAGGTGGTATCCTTGTCTTCGTCTTCACCGTCATCGCCGTCGCCGTAGTCGAGCACGCCGACTTCAGGAACGAAGAAGAACCCGCCGTAGACCGGGACCGTCACGTTGAGGTAGTAGGACATGGCGGTGTCTGTCTCGGCATCGCTGACATCCAACTCAGAGGACACATAGCCGAAGCCTGCCTCGACCGTGTACTTGTCGAGCTTCGCCCCAGCAATGAGGGAGAAGCCGAGGTTGTCCTCGTCCACCAGGTCGCCTGCTGCATCAAAGAATGCGCCATCTGCATCGGTGTGGGCAAGACCGAAGTTCTTTGCGTTCTGGGCCATGTAGACCTGTGCATTGATGTATGCAACATCGAGCTTGACTCCGCCGCCAACACCCACTGCCCAGGCGTTCACGGTCTCATCGCCGACATCGATTGAGCTGACTACAACATCCTCGATCTTGAAGGTGCTGAATCCGCCGAACACGTCAGCGAAGAACATGTCCTGTGCCAGGTGGTACCGGGCTTCCAGCTTCGGAAGGAGCACGTCCACGTCGCCAGTGGTTGCATTCAGCTTTGAGGAAGCCTTGTTCTCAACGAATGCAATCTCGAGGCCCTTCATCATGATCTTGACCTGGGGGACCCTGCCACCGTAGATCTGGCCCCAGCCGAGCAGGTCATTGTCACCGAGGTAGACCTGGTTGCTGTAGAACATGCTTCCAAGGGGGGTGTAGTCCTGACCGAAGAGAATCGTGCCGGTGCCGAAATTGTAGGTGCCGTAGAGCAGCCTGAGATTGACTCCGGTTCCATATTCGAACCGTCCAGAGATCTTGTCCTTGGTCACGCGTGCGCCAATTCGGCCATTCCCCTGCAGGGCCCAGGTGGTGCCTGCATCATCGGTGTCGGCATCGAGGTTTGAATCCTCATAGAAGGTCGTCATGCGCGCACTGCCATAGAACGTCCAGCACCCGATGGTCTCTTCCAATGCCTTGATCCGCTCTTCAACTGTCTGCTCAGCTGCTGAAATAGGAGCGGTGAAGACAAAGACCAAACCAACCGCCAACAGAAAGACCAGTAATTTCCTCATACTTTAATTCCTCCTCTTAAGTGTTTTCTTTTCTTGCCTTGTCGTGCTATCCGGTTCCCTATTGGTAAATCAATAAGGAAAGAATGTCAATGTCAGATAGATGCTTTCTATGCCTGGATTTCATCGGTGCACTATCCCTCATGAGATCAGTTGGAACCCCGCAGTATGAATCCTCCAAACGCAGTTATATACATAGTGCCGCTTAGTGTAGAGCAAACTTCGTACCAATTTTTCGAGATGAGAAACATCATATACTATCAATGATGTATGTTCCTCTGGGTGCGATTCGATCATGAAGACCTGTCAGGAATTGACACAGGTGTGTCGTAAATTCAAAACAACTTTCTCGATACGGCTGCACCGTAGTGGACAACGCCGTGGACAGCAGCCTGGTCCAGAGGGTGAAGAACCGAGAGAGAGTGTTCGCCCTGTACATGCATGCATGTCGTGAGATCACTCTGCCTGGCTCCCCCTCACAGTGAGAATGAATGCTTCTGATCAACTCTTGACCACGAAGACCGGGATGGTCTTGTCCCTGTGCAACACGCCGTAGGAGACGCTCCCGAACACGGAGCCGCCGAGCCCTGTCCTTCCCTTGGACCCGATGACGATGAGACCTGCCTCCGACGATTCTGCGAGCTTGATGATCTCGTCCACCGGGTGTCCGATCTTGAGGTGTTTTTCACACGGGATGGAGTTCTCCTTGCAGAGTTCCTCCTTGGCATCAAGGTAGCCCTGGGCCTCCTCCATGATCTTGTCATACACGTGCTTCGCGATTTCCTTTGGCGTTGCGATCACGTTCCGGAAGGCGGAAAAGTCCACCACGTGGATCAGCAGGATTGTGGACCCGCATTTTTCTGCCAGTTCTATGGCATAATCAGCCGCCTTCTTGGACGGTTCCGACCCATCCACACCCAGGATAATCTTTGAGAACATGTCAACCTCCTTCCAAGGATGTGCTCTTTCTTTCCCTGTATAATAATAGAAAAAGCCGCAGAGACCAGATGAATCCCGCATGAGTCTGAACAGGAAGAACCAGAGCCACCACCAATCTGCGGCTGTTGGGTCAAAAGCAAGTTGTGTACCACCTTTTTCGATCTTCGCCGGGCTCCTGAAAAAAGTAGTTTCAGGCTTGAATTTAGCTATGATGAGTGTATTATGCGACGGATACGGGAAAGGGGGGCACATGTATGCGTCATGACCTGTATTGTCCCAGAACAGAACGTTGCGTTTCATTCTGCAACACTTTTCGTGTCCCATCATAAAGCAGGCTGTCAGTGAAATCCTACAACTCTATGATATCCCGGCTGATTCAGCAGGTGAGACATAGTTTGGTATACTGTTTGCTCTCACACCAGTGGGGACGGTATTGTACCATTGGGTTGAGTATACACACATCGAAATAAAAAACAGGAGGTAACGGAATGTTGAAAAGGGGAATTACGTTTCTATTGGTTCTCGTGATGGTTCTTGGCGTGTCGTTTACTGCCAGTGCAGCCAAGGACAAGCCCATCGTCTGGAAGATGCAGGCATCCTACCCGGTTCAGACAACGGTTATGATGCACGGAAGAGAGTGGTCCAAGTACATCGAGGAACTCACCGCCGGCAAATTCAAGTGCGAAATCCTGCCCCCGGGTGCCATGTGCGCGGTTGCGGACATCGTGAGCTACCTGGAAAAGGGTGTGTTTGACTGTGCCGTATCCTATGGCGGGTTCTACACGGGCCTGATCCCCGAGACCGACCTGGAAATCGGGCTTCCCATGGGTCACCAGACATGGGACGAGTACTGGGATGCCTATTTCAACCGTGGCCTCGGCGACGTGATCAAGGAGGCCTATGCAGAGCACAACATCATGCACTATCCCATGGCTGCTGGCTGCTACTACCACTTCAACACCAACTTCCCGGTCACCAAGATCGAAGACCTGAAGGGCAAGAAGATCCGGGCGCTCGGTATCTACGGCAAGTATGTTGAGGCCCTCGGCGGGTCGGCTGTCACCATTCCCGGTGGCGAGCTCTACATGGCCATGAAGCTCGGGACCATCGACGGCGCAATCTACGATGCATCCGGTCTCATGGACGTGAAATTCCACGAGGTGGTGAAGTACTACACATTCCCCACTGCTGCCCAGATCGCGCTCTCATTCCTGATCTGCAAGGATTCGTTCGACAAGCTGCCCGATGACCTGAAGCCCACCATCGACCTCGGCACCAGGTTCATCATGATGGACACCAGCATGCGGTACATCAAGGAGACCAAGGAGTCTCTCCACCAGGCAGAAGCCCTGAAATCGGTTGAGAAGACATGGCTCCCGGAAGAAGAGCTCGTGAAGGCACGAAAGCTCATAAAGCCGCTCTGGGAAGAGATTGCACAGAAGAGCCCGAGAATGAGAAAGGGCGTAGACATTCTGTACGAACAGATGCGCTTCGTTGGCAGGCCAATGGATTAAGTTCTCCGGGAAAGGCAGGTGGGGGTGATTCCAACCCCCACCTTTTCCTCACAGGTATCTGAGTAGTTATCTGAAATACACAGACATGGAGTAAGAGATTATGCGTTTGTTTATTCGTGCCGTAGATACGATGAGTGAATGGATCGGCAGGATCTTCTGCTGGCTGCTCATCCCGCTGGTGTGCATCACCGCATGGGAGGTCTTCATGCGGTATGTCATGCAGAAACCCACCATCTGGGCCTGGGACCTCAACATCATGATCTTTGGCGCCATCACGTTTTTAGGGGGCGGGTATGCCCTGCTCACGAAAGGGCATGTGACCGTCGATGTCTTCACCATGTCCATGGCCCCGAAAAAGCGCGCCCTTCTCGACATCATTACATCGGTTGTCTTCTTTTTCGGGATCTCGACGCTCATGATCAAGGGCTATCAGATGTTTCTGATGTCCTGGAAGGTGAAGGAGAAGTTCCCCACCATCTGGGCCCCTCCCTACTACCCGATGAAATTCCTGGTGCCACTTGGGTGTTTTCTGCTCCTGTTGCAGGGAGTGTCCGAGCTGCTGAAGAACATCAACATCGTTCTCGGCAAGAACAACGAAAGTACAGGAGCGTGACGCCATGTTGACTTCCATTATCATTGTCGCTTCACTACTGATCCTCCTCATGACAGGGATTCCCGTCGCCTTTGCCCTTGTGGGCCTCTCCTGTATGTTCCTGTGGTACTTTCTCGGGCCCAATGCGTTGTTCATGGTGGTTTCATCATCCTTCAAGCAGGCGCGGACCGAGGTGTTCATCGCCATTCCGCTTTTCGTGCTCATGGCCTCCATCCTCCAGTTCTCGGGAATCGCCACCACGATGTACAACGTCATGCGGATGTGGACTGCCCGCCTCCACGGGGGGCTGGCCATCGCCACTACCATCATCAGCGCGGTCCTGGCAGCCTTGAGCGGGATCGGCGCAACAGCCACCGTGACCATGGGGTTGATTGCGCTGCCCGAGATGCTGCAGAAGAAATACAACAAGAGCATGGTGGTGGGTTCCATCACTGCAGGAGGTGCTCTGGGGCCCCTCATCCCGCCGAGCAACCTCCTCATCATCGTGGGTGGCTATGCATCGCTCTCGGTTGGAAAGCTCTTCATGGGCGGCATCGTCCCCGGGATTCTCTGCACCTTTTTCTACTGCACGTACATCTGGGCAAAGTGCAAGAAGCACCCCGATTTCGGGCCAGTTCTCCCCCCCGAGGAGATTCCCACCCTGGGCGAGAAGGTCAAGGCCCTTCCACCAGTTCTCATGCCGCTGGCTCTCATCCTCATCGTGCTGGGCGGGATCTATGCCGGGATCACAACACCCACCGAGGCCGCCGGATTCGGCGCCATCGGCGCAATCATCATCGCCCTGGTGAATCGCCAGCTCTCCATGCCCAACCTGTACAACGGGCTCAAGCTCTCCTTCAAGGTGACTGCCATGATCATGTGGCTGGTCATCGGTGGGGGCTGCTACTCGACGCTGGTGACCTGTACCGGCACATCCGCCATGGTGAGCGAATTCCTCACCAACATCCCCTTCGGGGTATATGGGGCCATCTCGGTGATGCTGATCATCACCCTCATCATGGGCATGTTCATCGACCCCGTGGCCATCTGCATGATCTGTATCCCGGTCTTCATGCCGGTGCTCAAGGCCCTGGGCATCGATGAGCTCTGGTTCATGCTCCTGTTCAGCCTTGCCACCGTGATCGGGTACATCACACCGCCGTTCGGACTCAACATCTTCTACATGAAAGGTGTGACACCGGATGACGTGCACCTCAAGGATATCTACAGGGGCGTCATCCCGTTCTGCATCCTGAAGACATGCGTTCTGATCCTGTGCGTCATGTTCCCGTTCCTGCTCACATGGCTTCCCAATCTCATCGGATAGTGCGGAGATGTAGTGTTCGAGACTCTCTATGGCTGATCTGAACGGGAAAGTCGCCGTGATCACCGGTGCCGGTGCCGGCATCGGACAGTCAATAGCCAAGGCCCTCGCACGTGCGGGGGCCTTGACCGTTATCCCGGATTTGAATCGTGAATCTGCACTGAGGACTGCCGCCGAGATCGAGAAAAGTGGAACACGATCCCTGGCGATAGAGGCGGATGTCACCAAGGCCGAACAGGTGGAGTCGATCTTTGATGCAACACTGGAGG
>JBNGDS010000099.1:0-8617 GCA_049975365.1 Desulfomonilia bacterium
ACTGTAGGTGCTGCAATGGCACTGGAAGAAAGAGATTATTTATTTCCCATTCATCGTGATCTCGGTGCCCATCTGGCCAAGGGACAGTCGGTTTTGAATATCTTGCTGCAATATCTTGGCAGAGGGAATAGCCTGACACGCGGCAAGGATAGCGGTATTCATGTCAGCGATAAATCATTGAATATCATCGGTAATATCAGCCATCTCGGTGCAATGATCCCGGTTGCAGTGGGAACAGCACTCGGAACCCTCGGCTGGATGTGTGTCCCCCTCCATAGAAAGATCGGCAATATCCAGATATCCACTGCGCTGGGAAATGGGGTGAACGCAAAACGTATCACCAGGAAGGTGTTCATCAACCAAGTCTTGCTCATGATCGATGCCCTCAGGTACGCCTACCTGGATGACGACGTGATCAGGGAGAAAGTCGTGATAGAGGGCAGAGAGCATGTTGATTTCTGTCTGTCTTCCGGGCGCGGTGTCATGGGGATCACGGCCCACATGAACTGGGAAGTTCTCGGAAACATCCCGAGACTGCTGGGAATAGAATTCTGTATCATGGGCGACATCCACAAGAACCCGAAGATCCAGGCCATCATGGAGGATCTGAGGTTCCGCTGCGGATACACGCTGCTGCCGCCTAAGGGGGGATGGTGCCCACGCTGATCGACGAACTGAAAAAGGGGCGCATCATCGGGATCGTCATCGACCAGAAGGGGAAGCGTGAGAACAGACTCTTCTGCGACTTCTTCGGCATGCCCGCACCCACAAGCCCTGCACCTGCATTCATTGCGCTGAAAGGGGACGCCCTCGTGATACCGGTATCGGCCATCAAGGAAGGAGACATCTATCGGTTTCGCTTCGAGAAACCCATCGATACCAGGACGTTCGGAGACGATTTCACGAATATTGAGTCACTGCGAGACTGCTGGAAATCAAAGTCTGTCCAGGAACTGAGCAACTGGATGCAGTCATGGGTGAGCTCTGTGGTCCGCCAGAATCCGGAGCAGTGGCTCTGGCTCCACAGCAGGTGGACACGAAGGTCACAGATGAAGCGAATCATCAAGAAAGGACTTGATTTCAGGGAATTTGTGATCACTCAAGAGCGTACATATCTCACCGGGGATTCACCCGAATAGGTGATTCACATCATGGGAAAACGCGGTTCTCTATTCAGTATCCTTCAATTCCACGTCGTGCGAGCAGTGATCGGCCTCGTCCGCATCATGCCGTACAGGACGGTCCTTGGAATCGGCAGAGGTCTGGGATGTGTTGGGTGGATGGTGGACGGGTTTCACCGAAGGGTAGCACGGATCCAGATGAAGGCGGCTCTGGGAGAGGCCTTCAGGGAATCATTCGTGAAAGAGGTCTTCAAGTTCCACGGAGATATCCTCATCGATACGATCCGGTATGCCTACATGACCGATGAAGAGATTCGGAAGAGGATCATCGTGGAGGGGAAGGAGCACCTCGATGCTGCTCAGGCAACCGGGCGCGGGCTCATGATCATCACCGGGCACATCGGAAACTGGGAGATCCTTTCTCACCTGCCACGGGTCATCGGGATACGGTTCTGCGTTATGGCAGATATCCGCAATGACCCGAGATTGGAATCTATCATCGACGATATCAGATCCCGTTCAGGGGCAACTATCCTGCCGCCCAAGGGGAAAGCGCTCATGCTGGTCAAGGAGTTGAAGAGAGGCAACATCGTCGGAGTGCTCATCGATCAGCGCGGGAAACGCTCCGACAGACTCCTGTGCACGTTCTTCGGCCTTCCCGCGCCGACAAATCCTGCCCCTGCGTTCATCGCCATGAAAGGAGACGCCCTCGTACTCACTGTTCATGCAATCAAGGAGAAAGATCACTATCGGGTAACCTTCTCCCCGGCCATGGACTCCCGAACATTCGGTCAGCCGAGAGAGGCCATACAACCCTTGAGTGACGCCATGCAGGCATGGGTAGAGCGCGTGGTGCGGGAACACGCCTGCCAGTGGTTCTGGCTGCACAGCAGATGGACAAGGCGTTCTGACATGCGAGAGATCATCAAGACAGGAGCGGATTTCCGTCAGTACATCCACACACAGGCAGGCGAGAACTCTTAAAAAACGACCCCCATCGAGAATGAACGACAAGGGCGTGAAAGAACCTGCAGGCACTTCAAAAGGCTGATCAGAATCAATGACAGTACCCATTCTTGACTTGACTTTTTCTGGAACTCCTCGGTATACGATACATGCTGTTTCCTGCAGGGAAAAGGCGGCATAGCCAAGTGGTAAGGCGACGGTCTGCAAAACCGTTATTCACCGGTTCGAATCCGGTTGCCGCCTCCAGTTCTTCATTTCGATCCAGTTTGACGCTACTCGCTCTTCTTGGATATCATGCATCGATGGCCAGATGATTGACCCACGGCATCGTGGAGGGAGGATTCTCCTCCGAAATGATTCAGCCGGTGTTCGTTTCAGCCGTATCCTGCAGAGTAGAGGGGAGATAGATCGTGAAGGACGTTCCCTTGTTGAGTTGACTCTCCACCACGACCTCTCCCTTGAGTTCCTTCACGATTCTCTGGACTGTTGCAAGCCCCAGTCCTGTACCCTTCCCCTTCCCTTTCGTGGTGAAGAACGGATCGAAGATGTGCTTGATCGTGTTCTCGTCCATCCCGGACCCTGTATCCGCCACAACGAGCCTGACATATGGTCCGGGTGTCAGACCGGGAAGGTATGTGAGGGTATGTTCATCGAGGACCACCTGGTTCAATTCAATGGTGAGGATCCCTACACTGGCCTCCATTGCCTGGTATGCATTGGTACAGAGGTTCATGATAATCTGGTGGATCTCCGTGGGATCTGCACACACATCCCCTGAATCCTTGTCGATATGGCTTTTGATCTCTATACTCGTGGGAATGGTTGCCTCCAGGAGTTTGAGTACCTCGCTGATGATATGGTGAACCCGGACCTGTTCTCTTTGTGCACGATACATTCTACCGAATGTGAGAATCTGCTGGACTAGTTCCCTGGCCCTCAATGCTGCATTGAGGACCTGGTCACAGTAGCTGCGCCCGCGGTTATCCTGGGGAAGTTCGTTCTTGACCAGCTCGCCATATCCGAGAATGGCGGAGAGCATGTTGTTGAAATCGTGGGCAATGCCTCCAGCGAGTGTTCCGATGGCCTCCATCTTCTGGGCCTGAGCAAGTCTCATCTCGTAGCGATCACGCTCTCTTTCCGCTTCCTTCCGCTCATTGATGTCCCGTACCATGCCCTGGAATCCAACTACCTCTCCCTTTGAGTTCTTCAGCGGTGAAACCGAGGCCTCCACAGACATGACCGTTCCATCCTTCTTCTTCAGTTCCCAGTCAAAGGCCTTGGTTGGTTTCTGGGTAACGAACACATTATGGAAGACCTCAAAAACCTCCTGCGCGTTGGAATCATCCATATAGGTCCTGTAATTCATGCCCATGAGTTCCTCATCTGTATAGCCCAGGGTCTTTCCCACCATCCGGTTGAAGAAGGTGAAATTCCCTTCAAGGTCGACCTCGAAATATCCTTCTTCGATCGTGTCGAGGATATTCTGGTACTTTTCCTTGCTGAGTTTGAGCGCCTTCTCTGCCCTGAGGCGCTCTGTGATGTCCCTGCCCGAACCCTGTACACAGATCGGGTTCCCATCGGCATCTCTGATGAGGATGTTTTTATACTCGATCACCCGTTCACGCCCGTTCTTGGTGGCGATATTGATGAGACCCTCGTCCCGTGCATGTTCGAGGATCCTCTGCATGTAGAGCCCAAAAAGGTCTTTGTACCGCACAGGCATGAGATCGATGATTTTCATGTGCGCCAGGTCGTCTTTGGTGTAGCCAGCCTCCTTTCTCCATGCAAGATTTGTCTGGATGAGGTTTCCTTCGATGTCGTGGACGAAGAGAAAATCGGACACATTCTCGAAGATATTCCGATACTTCTCCTCGCTGAGACGCAGTGCCTCTTCTGTATTCTTGAACTCTGTAATATCCCGGATTGATTCGATCGCACCGATCACCTGATCTTCACTGCTGAAGATGGGGCGTGCCTTAACTCCCAGGAATCTGCGCCTCTCCCCCAGAGAGATGTCGAGTTCTGCATACAGGGTATGGCCATGCCGCTTGACAAAACCATTCTTCATTGGAATTTCCACCGAGGGATCCAGGATAGAATCTATGAGCATGGGACGCCGATCGCCATAGAAAGGGAGGGAATACTCGTAGTTCCCCTTCCCTATGATTGCTGAGGCCTGTATTCCGGTGAGTTCTTCCATGGCTGTATTCCACCCGAAGACCACGCCGGAGCGATCGATGGCAAATGTTGGATCCGGCTGCAGGTCAAACAGCTGATTCATCCTGATGCCTATCTCCTGAAAATTCTTTGCCCTGAACATCAAGGAGTCATGGCCATCTATGCCAGAGGTGTATTCCTGCTGAATCCTGTCCGGGGATTTCTTTTTTTTCACAGACCTGTCCACGGCGTTCTTTTCGGAATATGACGGGAAAAAGATGAAAAGAAACATGATCTCAGTGTGCTCCGAAAATCGTGGGGAGGATATCAGCCTGCTGAAGACGAGCGGCAGTGAGGACTATCCAGCTGAATTGTGCAAAAAATCTCGAATTATGTTGCTAAGATGCATGCAATCATGGTAACACGATCCTGTTTTTAGATAAAAATGACGTGTAATCACTGGAGTTACATGGAGCACCAAGGAGCACCTTTTCATTCTCTCACCATGTTCCTGCTGCAGGGAAGCGGCGAATCGGTGAAGACATCCGCAGCCCACAGTATGTGCATACTCGGATTCGCGTTCTTTTTCCTGGGCATGATCTCCCCTCCAGTTTCTGCATCAGACATCAGTCATCAGGTGGGAATCCATGCCCTGACCATCACGGGAGAAACCGTGTATGAAACCACCTACCAGGAGGGAGTCAGCAGGCTCGAATGGCCTATCGATGTCACCACAGGCGCCCTCACCTACGGGATCTCCTGGAAGGATTCCATCGAGGCCGGCCTTCAGATTTCAGCGTGTCCATGGAGAACAATTTCTCAATGCATGGAGGATTATGACTGGATAGATGAATCCTCCTATTCCGGTCGCCCTGTTCATGATGAGTTGGACATCTACTCCAAGAGCAGCCTCGACTCAAAGGTCATGCTGTTCGGAGCCCACGCACGATACTTTTTCCTCTCGAATACGTTCTGTGCTTTCGGGCTGAACGTTGGGTATCAGTTCCAGGAGTATGACTACCGCGCATATGACACCCTCCAGGAGGGCTACGGTCCCTGGCAGGACCAGACCAGTTCCGTCTCGGGACCGGTGGCCACCTATACCGTGAAATACGAACTGTGGAACCTCGGCGTGTCACTCCGTGCCCATCTCGATGATGTCATTACTGTCACACTTGACACCGCGGTCGTGCCTGACGTGAAGGCCCGGGATGAAGACACCCACCTCAGGAGGTCCAGGGTCACTGCGAGCTCGTGTTCAGGATATGGAAACCAGACGAGCCTGAGCACCGTGTTCCACTGCCCCCGGGGATGGGACGTGAACACAGTGTGCAGCCTCGCGTGCCTCAGGACCAGGGGGTGGCATTCCCAGTACTGGTATGGCGATGACCCTGCCTCTGGACGGTTCGACGATACCGGGCAGAGTCTTACGGGTATTCGGGCAGAGATCGACCAACACACCTTCAGCGTGAGCATCGGCGCTTCATACAGGTTTTAAACACCCCCACCTTCCCTGTGCAGGCAGCCCCCTGTTTCGCAGATCGCCTCTGCATGCCCGGGACCCGGACCCGCAGAGAACAGAATCTGCACAAAGCCAGGAGGTGGATTCCGTACCTGGGATAACGGTCCAGAGAGAGCTTCACAAACCTGACCCCTCCGGCCCCGTCAAGAAAAAAGCCCGCAGTGACGATATCGGGTTAGAGAATTACTGGGATGCAGGATAGAGCAATGGTCAGCCCTGGGGACATCAGGATACTCATTGTCGGTACGAATGCCGTCTACAGGAAGAATTTCACCAACATGCTGAGCCTGATCAATGTGCACAATCTGGAGCAGGCGGTGGACGGGACTCGGGCGTGGGAAGCCATGGGAAAGATCAACCCCAGTGTGGTGATCGCACAGTGGAAAATGCCGGAAATGAGCGGCCTGGCACTCTTACGGCTTATCCGGGGAGATTCCACACACGCGGATACACCCTTCATCCTCTGGACCACCGAAATCACAAAATCCGACGTCGTCCGCGCCGGGGAATCCGGAGTCAGTGCCATTCTCGTTGAGCCGGTGAGCATTGAAAATCTCGAGAACAAGCTGCATCTTATCCTGGAATTTGAAATGAGCCCGTCCACCAGGAAGGCAAAATCCATCCTGGCAAAGGGGGATGCACACCTGAAGGAAGAGAAGTATGACCTCGCCCTGGAGGAATATGAACATGTCCTGGAAATCCTCGAGTCAGCCGAGGTCTATTACAACATCGGCTACATCAAGACAGCCCGGGGAGAATATGACGAGGCACTTGCGGCATTCAGAAAGGCCACGCAGATAAACCAGATGTACGCAAAGGCCTACAAGGCCATGGCGGATGTGTATATCCGGTTGGGAAAGATGAAGATGGCTGAAAAATATCTGCAGATGGCAGGGGACATCTTCCTCGAACGTGAGATGCACGAGAAGGCGGAGAGCATTTTCAATGAAATCCTGAGGATCAACCCCGATACCATCAATGTCTACAACAGCCTTGGTATCATCTATCGGAGACAGAACAGGCTGGAGGAGGCCATCCAGCTCTACGAAAAGGCTGTCAAGATAAATCCACATGACGAGAACGTCCACTTCAACATGGGCAGGGCCTATCTCGATATGGGCAATGCCCTGAAGGCAAAGACGTGCTTTGAAAAATCGCTGAAAATCAACCCGGACTTCGACACCGCCCAAGGCATGCTCAGTGCGATAGAGGCAACCGAAAAGCCCGGCCTCTAACCTTTCTCTACTGATATTTCTTCAATTCGAAGAGCTTTCGATCCTGGGTGGCAACAATGTGGTAAAACTTGTCCTGCGGAACGTAAATGTAGGGAACATCCCCTTCTCTCCGGTACAGGAAGTGTGACAGGATCATCCGATTGACCGCCCGGTGACCGATGATCATGATGTTGTCGGGACTCCTGTTGAGGAAGAACGCCTTCCTGATCCCGATCTTTATGCGTTCCTTCATACTCACGTACCCCTCGCCGCCGGGATAGACATAGTTGTATTTATCCTCTTTCCGTGCAGAGTAGACATCGAACATCTTGCGCTGGATCTCGTCATAGCTCATGCCTTCGCAGATGCCGCCGTTGATCTCATTGAATTCTCTCAAGGGTACGATGGTACAATTCTGCTGAAGGGCCTTGATCCGTTCTGCGGTCTGAATCGTCCGTTTCTTTTCGCTTGTGAAGATGTAGGCGACCTTCTTTGCGTGGAAGAAGCGTGCCAGAGCATCGGCCTGCTCGATGCCCCGGGGGGTAAGATCGGGATCGCCCCCGATGCGGTCTTCCACATTGTAGAACGATTCCGTGTGCCTGATAAGGAAAAGGCTCTTGACGACGTCGGTAACTAGACAATCCCTGATCCGTGAATAGAGCGGCAACTGGTCCTGGAGCTTCTCCTGAAGCACCTTGTTCTGGAGAGAATCCATGATGACAAAGTTTCTCTCGACATCCAAGGGGTTCGAGATGACCTGGTAGTAATCGATACGCTTCCTGAATTCCCTGACCGCAACCTCTTCGCTGAGACCGGAAAATTCTTGGGATTTGATCTTCTGCAGGATGCTCAAATGGACGATCTCGTCGTCATTATTGATACACTCGATGTACAGAATGGGGTGATCTTCCAGTTGTTCTTCAATAAGCTCACGCCTGCTCCTGCTCACGTTCGTTGCATCAAGAATCGCAACCTGGCCCTTGTTCTTCAAGTATTCTTTCGCCTTTCGGATATTGATGAGGGCAAAATGCTTCCTGAGCTCAACGGCTGCGGTATTGTCGGGGCTGTAGAAATCAGACGCCCAGGTATCTTTCAGCGGTGCGTACTTACGTCTGAGTTCGCCGTTGTTGAAGATCTTTGTGGGGATCTCGTTCTTCCTGAAGATATCCTGCATTCTGAATGCAATGGTTGACTTTCCCCGGGAAGGGAGCCCCACCATAACGATGTAGAGTTTTTCATCCTTGATGGTCATGTGAGTGTGCATAGCATTGAAAGATGCACCTTACAAGGCTTTTTGCGGTATTCTCGAAGAGCTCAACATCCTGTATTTGCACTGAGTTCTCACGGTCTTGTTCAGAGAAAATCCCACATCGGTACCCTAAGTGCCACCCCTGGCTTCGACCTGATCCGCGTGAAGTGATCCGATAAAAATTTCATCATTTCATCCCTGATTTCTTGTGAACTGTGTATCCTCATCAAGGTGTTGCCCTCCCTCCGGGAACCCTGTATCAATGCCCGTCAGATGAGAGAAAAATGCCTTGACAAGGCCAGACCCAATCGTTAGAAGTGCCTTACGGAACGATGGGGGATCGTTCAACGGTAGGACAGCGGACTCTGACTCCGTCGATCTAGGTTCG
>JBNGDS010000100.1:0-8597 GCA_049975365.1 Desulfomonilia bacterium
CCTGAGGGACATCACCTTGCGCGCACTCGACGTGCTGAATGCGGTGGATGGAATAATCTGCGAGGACACGAGGAGAACTCTGAAACTTCTTAATCACTATCACATACGAAAACCCCTCATCTCGTATGAGAAATTCAGCGAGGCAAAAAAAATAGATCTCATTTGCCAACAACTGGAATCGGGAAAATCTCTCGCACTGCTCAGCGATGCGGGGACACCGGCAGTAAGTGACCCTGGTTCACGGCTCGTCTCCAGGGTCAGAGAGCTTGGGAATATACGGATTGAGGCGCTCCCAGGGCCCTCGGCTCTGGTGACCGCCTTCTCGGCATCGGGATTCGAACCACCTCTGAGATTCATCGGATTCTTCCCCAGGCAACGCGCACGTATTCGACAGGAACTTGCCAGGATGACCGTGTCCATGGATGCAGTCGTGTTTTTCGAATCTCCGCGAAGGTTGCTGAAAACCCTGAAAACGATCCGCGCAACGATTGGCCCCGACAGAGAGGTCTGCGTTGCCCGCGAGATAACAAAGATGCACGAGGAGTATCTTCAGGGCAGCATTTCGTATATTATCGGAGTCCTTGAGCAAAAAGGGGCCCTGGGTGAAGTCACGGTGATCCTCAAGGGGGGAGGGGATGAGGCTTTCCTTGAGGAAAGCGATGTACGGTCACGTGCGGAGAATCTTCTCAAAGCAGGGCATACACGAAAGGATATTCTGAACATCCTTGCAAGTGAGACCGACATCAGCAGGAATGCCCTGTATGCCATGCTCCTTGATATCCGCTAAAGTTGAATACACAATGTGCCGATACTGCTGTTAGAATCCTCTAAAGGGGAATGATATGAAGATCAATCCGGAACTGGCTCACACGATTAACGTAGTGAATAAAGAAAAGGAAGAGGCCACTCCCCCCAGGAAAACCACGCAATCCCATGACCTAGAACCGAATATTGTCGACATCATATCTGTAGAAAACAGACAGGCGGCCAAATCTCAGGTGGATTCCGTCGAGGAGGCAAAGGACCTCCTTTTGCGGGTAACCAAGAATCTCGAAGATGTATCTCCTGATCTCTACTCACTGAACCAGCACCGGATATCCCAGTTGATCGGCTAGGGTAGACCATACCAGCCCTGCCTCGTTTTGGGCTTTCTGTATCCAGATTCTTAGTGTGATATTTCCTCGAAGATTTTTGACGGAATACCTTCACGTTCTGTTCGAGGGTCCACAGTTCACGCTATGGTAGAAGATTTTCTTCCTTCTCGGCGATTATACGCTTCATTCTGCCCAGATCACGTGTGATCTCAGGAACCAGGATACTCTCCATGCGGGGCAGTTTTTTAATGTACCGGTAGTAATCGTCGCCGATGTAGGCCCCTTCGATTTCTCCCATGAAGTTCCGTGCAGCAACATCGGATATACTCAAGAGAGCAAGTTCGCGAATGACCTCCGGGGATATCTGCCCGATCTCCCTCAGAGGCCAGAACATGGGCCAGTGATGTTTCTCTATGCATGAACAGAGCTTCTGAGGCATTTTCCACCGTTTTCCAAGGAGACCTCCAAGGGTTGCGTGATCGATCCCATACAGGTCGATCTCCTTGCGAAGGCGATCACGAGGATCGATGGGGAATCCATCCGGCGGCTGAGGAAGTGACTGGAGCATGATGGTCTTTGCAATATCATGGAGCATGCCAAGGGTTACCATGGTACCGCTCTGAACGCCTATTCTGGAGGAGCTTGCAAGATACGCCCCGATGGTTGAAGTCATATTCGCATGCACCCACTCTGCAGTATCCGGCTTGATACCGATCTTGCGTGTTCTCTCCTCCATAACGATCCTGTAGATTTCGTTGTATCCCAGGATCACGATTGCATTGAATATGTTGTCCACCTTCTGCACGAGGCCGTAATAGGGTGAATTCACCCTCTTGAGGATATAGGAGGTGAGTCCCTGATCTGTGATTATGAGTTTGCTGATGTCCTTGGGATTGATGTCAGGGTCGTTCAAACGTGCGGAAAGTTCATTGATCAGCGGGGAGATTGTATCAATCTTTTCAAGAACACGCTCGATATCTTGGGGAAGGGTATCCGGAACCTGACGTGATGGTTTCCAGTCAAGGTTATATTTCTCGAGATAATTATCTACCGAGTCGCCATTTGAGATACTGACGAACCTGGCAGGTGTTTTTTTCAGTGGCGGCTTCTTCTCACGGACAATGATTGTGAACAGAACGAACAGTGCAATGATACAAATACCAGTATAGAGAATCAACCATACAATATTCGCAGTCTCCATCAAGGATCTTATCGGGATATTGATTTTAGCTCTTTAGAATAAAAATCACTGGTACAATAGAGAAGTTATGGGACAGTATGATTGGGTGATCTCTGTGGTTTCGGCCATCTGAATCATATCCGTTCACATGAATTGGAACAGGAATTCTCGATGTTGTGAGAGATTCGCCTATAAAGATACCACGCGCTTTTTCCGAGGGATTCTATGTGGAAGAGAATCTCTTTTCTGAACGAGACAGAACACGTGAGCAGATCCTCGATGTACTCGGGAAGACGAGGGACATACTCACCCTGCCGAATGTAGTCCATGAGATACTCGAGGTAACCTCGGGGAAGAATTCCTCTGCCGCGGATCTCACGAATATTATCGAGGGTGATCCTGCATTAACGGGGAAAATCCTGGCAGTGGCAAATTCGGCATACTACGGGTTTGTCAAGAAAATATCCTCAATTTCTCATGCCGTTGTGATTCTCGGCTTTCGCGAGATTCAAAATATCGCGCTCAGTATGTCTGTTCTCCAGTTGTTCGATCGCAAGGGAACAGAGTTCAATGAACAGTTGTGGAGGCACAGTTTCGCCGTGGGGGTAGGGACACGAATGGTCGCGGGGCATCTTGGACTGAAACTTGATGGGAAATATTTCGTGGCAGGGCTGCTCCACGATGCAGGAAAGATCTTCTTGTCCCAGTTCCTGCCCGAGATGTTCGACAGGGTCCTTACGACACTTGAGATGGAGGAGAACAAGTACACCTATCACAGTCTCGAAGATAGAATCTTCGGAATTTCTCATGCTGATATTGGAGGCAGGCTCTTGAATTCATGGATGTTTCCTTCAGAAATTATTCATGCAGTGACCTACCACCATCAACCCTCGAGTACTGAAACTGAACCCGTGTTCGCAGCGTGTGTCCATATTGCAGATCTCCTCTGCAGCATCAAAGGGATCACACCCCTGAACGATCATTTTTTTCTCACCCTGGATGCAGATATCCTGCCGGTTGTGTCCGAGTACAAGGAGAATTTTGGCACCGAGGATATGCATAAGCTGCTTGCACAGCTCGATATCGAGATCGAGAGGCAGAGCAGTTTCGTGGCAGCCTTCAAGAGAAAATAAGCTTTTTTCAGGGCTGCCCTGCAAGTAGTCTCTCCAGGAGCGTATATCCCTTCTCGACGAAAAGACCAGTGGTAGACGCGTCCTTTTCCGTGAACCTCCGAGGATTGTTCTGTGTGCTGGTACTATCATAGAGAACAAAGGGAACAGGGTCTGCGGTATGTGTTCTCTTCAGTATCGGTGTCGGATGATCCGGAAGGAACAGCACACGGAAGGGAACACCTTGGGCTTCCAGGCTGGTCAATATATGTCCCACCACCATTTCATCGAAGTGTTCTATGGCCTGGATCTTTTCCCGGATAAGTCCGCCGTGACCTGCTTCATCGGGCGCTTCAACGTGAACATAGACGAGGTCATGGACTGAAAGGGCATTGACGGCTGCCTGGGCTTTCCCGATATAATTCGTATCGATCCAGCCTGTTGCCCCTGGAACAGTGATGACCTCCATGCCTCGAAGTTTTCCGAGGCCCTTGAGAAGATCCACGGCAGAGATCATGGCCCCGGATATGCCGTATTCCTCCTGGAGGGTTGGGATACCGCGAACTTTCCCTTCACCCCATGGCCAAATGGCTGTGGCCTCTCTCTTCCCCTGCTTTCTCCTCGTGATATTGACGGGATGATCCGTGAGGATTTTCATGGACTCGAAAATTAGATCTTTGAGGAAGTCATCAGAGGGAAGAAATGTATCCACATATTCCCCGATGATGTCATGGGGAGGTGTAGTTCTCAGGTCAGACTTTTCGTACCCGTTGATAACCATGAGGTGTCTGTACTCAACACCTGGGTAGACGCTGATTGCTGTGTAGTCTTTCACCAGCCTTTTCAGGGATTCAATGAGCTGAGCCGCCTCGGGGGTGGAGATGTGATCAGAGCAGTAATCTTCCATGATATAGCCCGATTCTCGCTGGGTCAGTGTCACGAGGTTGATTCTGAAGGCCGTATCCTGGTCGGTCAGGTTCACTCCCATACTCGTGGCCTCGATGGGAGCCCTTCCGCTGTAGTACTTTTCCGGATCGAGACCGAGCACGGACATGTTCGCAACATCACTGCCCGGAGGAAATCCTTCCTTGACGGTGCGGGCCATCCCCAGTTCTCCGCGGGATGCGAGCTTGTCCATATAGGGTATGTATGCCGCCTCCAGCGGTGTTTTTCCTCCCAGGTCTTCCAGTGGTTCGTCGGCCATGCCATCGCCGAGAAGAATGATGCTTTTCAACGTGTGTCCTCCCTTAGCCAAAGGTACTGTTTGATCATCGCCCTGATCTGGTGCTGAAAGTGCAGAGCTTTTTCATGCCGTCCAGAGCGGGATGTCTCCTATTGCGAACTCTTGAGTTTCTTGTCTTCGACCCTGATCACTATCGGATCGCCTTTCACTTCCTGCAGGCGGGCGATCTCCTTAATGGCACTCTTCACATTCGATTCCTTTGCCTCATGGGTCAGCATGACTACGGGCACGTAGTCAGTGTCGTCCGTCTGGGGTTTCTGGATCACCGAAACGATACTGATGTCCCGATCCCCGAGGATTCCCGCAATCCTGGCCAGAACACCGGGTTTGTCCGTTGCATTGATTCTGAGGTAATAATTCGTGGTTATGTCTTTGATGGACATGTATTTCTTCGGTTTCGAGGTGTCTTTCCTGTAGCCGAGATGGGGGATTCTGCCTGCAATACCTGCGCGTATATTCCTGGCCACATCAGCGATGTCACTCACCACTGCCGATGCAGTAGGCAACATTCCTGCCCCCCTCCCATAGAAGAGCGTGGAATCCACGATGTCTCCCTTAACATAGAATGCATTGAAGACACCATCGACCTTTGCAAGCAGATAGTTGAACGGAACGAGCGTCGGGTGGACCCGAGCCTCCACCTGATCTCCACGATCAATGGTCAGTGCCAGCAGCTTCACCTTATATCCGAGCTCACGAGCATACTGTACATCGAGGATGTCGAGCTTTGATATTCCTTCCACATAAACCCCATTCATCTCCGGAGGGACCCCATACGCAAGGCTCGTCACAAGGGCGAGCTTGTGGGCTGCATCAATGCCTTCGACGTCCAGCGTAGGATCTGCCTCTGCATACCCGAGATCTTTCGCTGTGGAGAGGGCCTCCTGGAATGTTGCTCCACGCTCACTCATCTCGGTGAGGATGAAGTTGCAGGTGCCATTCAGGATGCCGTAGATGAAGGTGTAATTATTGGCTACAAATGCCTCACGCAAGGTTTTGATAATGGGTATTCCACCCCCTACCGCGGCCTCGTAATACAAATCCTTCCCGTATTTCTGTGCATCCCCGAAGAGTTCTTTCCCCTTGGTAGCAAGGAGGGCCTTGTTTGCGGTGATCACATGTTTGCCGTTCTTGAGTGAATTCTTTATGAATGTCCTCGCAGGCTCGATGCCTCCAATCAGCTCGATGATGATGTCGATTTCCGGGTCGTGTATGAGACTCTCGGCATCAGTGGTAAGCATGCCAGAGGGTATGTGAATGCCTCTATCCCTGGTGATGTCGAGATCCGCAATCGATTTCAACGTGAGGGAAAAACCGAGCCGGTCTTCCATCAGGGCCTGATTCTCGAGCAGTGTCTTGGCAACACCGGTTCCGATTGTCCCAAGTCCGATCAATCCGATTTGAATTCTGTCCATAGTAGAGCTCCTTCAGGTGCACTGTTCTTGCTGTATGTATTCATTATACCTGGAATGCTGCATGAAATACATCAGATTTCATCCCAGAGGCGTGCTTCCATGTACATGGATTTCATCTCCACACAGACCATGGTTCCGTCTCGTACCCAGATGAGGCCCGATCCGGCTCAGGATTTCGCTGGAGAGGTAGGAACTCCGTACCAGAGGTCCGGCCACCACAATGGGGAGCCCCATGGATTCCCCAAGAACCTTCCACCTCAGGAACGAAGCCGGTTCCCAGAATCTGCTCACGGGTCTGTTCTGCCTTGTTGGCCGAAGATACTGCCCGATGGTGACCACATCGCAGGACGCTGTTAGGAGAAGACCCAAGAGATCACGGATCTCTCCTTCCGTTTCTCCAAGACCGACCATGAACCCCGACTTGATGATGACATCATGAGTGCAGCTTCGTGCGTGCCGGAGCAGAGAAAGGCTTGTTGCAAGATCTGCCCCCGGGCGAACCTCGTGAAATAGACGTCCTACGGTTTCGACATTGTGATTAAAGACATGAGGTTTCTGCTCGAGTACTATGTCCAAAAGATTCGTATTCCCTGAAAAATCAGGTGTCAGCACTTCGATAGTGGCCCCGGGGATCGTCTCCCTGATGGCTGATATGGTTCTGGCAAAGGCCAGTGCCCCCCTATCAGGAAGATCATCCCTGGTTACCGACGTAATGACGACATGATTAAGTCCCAGTTCATTGGAGGCCTGAGCGACCTTTTCCGGTTCTCCAGGATCTGGAGATTCAGGGATCCCCTTTTTCACCGAGCAAAACCCACATGAACGGGTGCAGGTATCGCCAAGGATGAGAAATGTTGCGGTAGGTATCGAGAAGCATTCGCAGATATTGGGGCACCGGGCTTCTTCGCACACCGTGGAGAGAGAACTGGCACGAAGGAGTTTCTTGACTTTTCTGAGATCCTTGAACTCTCTGTGCCGTTTCAACCAAGGGGGGAGTCTCTGGGGAGGATGTTCAGGTCTCATCGGATTCATCCCCACTTTCAGATGAAGCCTCCTGGTTGATCTGTGCGTACTTCTGCCTCATGAGTTCCTGAAGTTCCCGTACCCTGATAAGGAGAATCCGCTCTCTGGTTTTCTCGACCATACCGGCCCTGATTCCATAGGCCAGAGCAACCATGGAACCAGCGATAAATGAAACAAAGAGAATCAGGTACAATGGAATGGTGCCAGAGGAGTAGCCGAAGAAATGGATCACAGCAAGATCCTGATTCGAGATGCCGAACAGAATTCCCAGGACGATCAGAGTAATGAGGACGATGGATTTCAGATACATCAGGGGAGATTCTCTTTGATCTTGAGGAGAGTCTTTTCAATGTGTTCTGAAATCACGTGCACATCACTTATGACAGGCATGAAATTGGTGTCCCCACTCCATCTCGGAACGACATGGAAATGAATATGCTCCGCAATACCGGCTCCAGCGACTGTTCCGATGTTGCACCCGATGTTGAACCCCTGGGGGTTCATTGATATCTGGATGGCCGAGACGATATCCCTCACCATGTCCAGGATGTCGTAGAGTTCCTCGTTCTCGAGTTTATGCAAGTCCCCGATGTGACGGTACGGTGCAACCATGCAGTGTCCTGTGGTGTAAGGGAAACGATTCATGATGGAAAAACAACGCGTGTCTCTCTTGAGAATCAGGTGGTCTCCATCAGCAGGAGCGGAACAGAAGATGCAAGAATTCTCCTTCGGCTTCGTAATGTATTCCATTCTCCATGGCGCCCAGATAGTGTTCATAGCGTGATGATCTCCCCCCTGATTCTGTTCCTGGTAATTTCTATTATACCTACAGATTTTGAGGTTGTAAATCGTGAGTCAGTGGGAGAGCCTGGATTGAAATAGAAGACTCCAGCCTCCACAGCACAGAAGCTCTGGTGCGAATGCCCGTAAATAATCGCATCGATTGCCTGGAAAGATTCCCTGATGCGGGTGCGGATACCCTGTGGCGATCCCCACCCATGGATGATGCCGATAGTCACCGCCTCGATCTGGGTTGTTCGTATGGGGGGGAACTGATGTATCACTGAGGAATCATCCATATTGCCGCTGACGGCAAGCACTTCCTTGCCTAGGGCATGGAAGGGGTCAAGCACACCTGGATGCACCATGTCTCCTGCATGGATGATAAGATCCATATCGTGGAAGTACGTCTGTGCAATGTTATCCATGAGGGGGTCAGGGCCGTGCAGGTGGGTGTCTGAGATAACTCCTATTCTGGTCATGGGTTCAGGGTACTGAAAGCTGAATTTTTTTCAAGAGGGGAATCTCATCACAAGTATGCATCAGCGTCGGGGAAAAGATTTTTTATGTCGTAGACCACGCACCTGTCAGCCTTGAGTCTCTGGAGGTTGAGGTTCCTGAATTCCTCGTGTGCCACCGCTACCACGATTCCTTCATAGGTACAGGTCAGGTCCTTCTCATCCGAGATCAGCGAGATTCCGTACTCTTTTTCAACCTCAACCGGGTCAGCGACGGGATCGAATACATCCACCC
>JBNGDS010000101.1:0-8439 GCA_049975365.1 Desulfomonilia bacterium
ATCACACGGTGGGATTTTACCGCCGGAAGTTCGATGAGGCAGGGGTCAACCCCGGGGACATCAGATCCCTCGACGATCTGAGCCGACTCCCGTTCACCACAAAACAGGACCTTCGGGACAACTACCCCTATGGGCTCTTTGCCGTTCCTATGAGCAATGTCATCAGGGTCCACGCATCCTCCGGCACGACGGGAAAACCGACCGTTGTGGGGTATACGAAGCGGGACATTGACACCTGGGCGGAACTCATGGCACGGTCGTTTACCGCTGCCGGGTTGAACAAGAACGACATCATTCACAATGCCTACGGGTACGGGCTTTTCACCGGGGGGCTCGGCGCCCACTATGGAGCTGAAAAGCTCGGTGCAAGTGTTATCCCCATGTCAGGCGGCAGCACCAAGAAACAGATCATGATCCTGCAGGATTTCGGCCCGACAGCAATCTGCTGTACCCCTTCATATGCCCTCTTCCTGGCTGAGACCGGCCAGGAAATGGGCATTGACATGAAGTCGTTGAGGCTTCGTGTGGGCATACTCGGTGCTGAACCGTGGAGCGAACGGATGCGGCAGGAGATTGAGAGCACGCTCAACATCACGGCACTGGACATCTACGGCCTCTCGGAGGTTCTTGGTCCTGGGGTTGCGATGGAGTGCGTCGATGGGCGCAATGGGCTACACGTGTTCGAGGACAACTTCATTGCGGAGATCATTGACCCGGCAACTGGACAGGTTCAGCCATATGGAAAGAAGGGCGAACTTGTCTTCACCACGCTGACAAAGGAGGCCTTCCCCCTGATCAGATTTCGCAGCAAGGATATCTCACGGCTCATGCCCGAGGCATGCAAGTGCGGACGCACGTTCGTGAGGATGGAACGCGTGTCCGGCCGGAGCGACGACATGCTCATCATCAGGGGTGTCAATGTCTTCCCATCTCAGATCGAGAGCATACTCATGGAAATCGAGGGACTCGAGCCTCACTATCAGCTCGTTGTGGAGCGGGAAGGCTCTCTGGATACCCTCGAGATCCAGGTGGAAGTGAGTGAACAGGTCTTCTCCGATGAGATCCGTGTGCTCCAGAATCTTGAGAGGCGTATTGCAAAGGACATTAAAGACTACCTCGGGGTCACTGCGAAAGTGAAGCTGGTCGAGCCGAAAACCCTCCAGAGGTTTGAAGGAAAAGCTCAGCGTGTTATAGATAAGAGAGAACTATAAGGAGGTTTCTCATGAAGGTTGAGCAGATTTCAATTTTCCTGGAGAACAAGCCCGGGGGGCTTACCAGTGTGACCCGGGTGCTGAAGGATGCCAATATCAATATCCGTGCACTCTCTCTGGCCGACACCTCTGATTTCGGGATCCTGAGGTTGATTGTTGATGATGTGACAACGGCAAAGAAGGTGCTCAATGAAAACGGTTTTGCCGTGGGAAAGACACACGTGATCGCGGTGGAGGTGCCGGACAGGCCGGGGGGGCTTCACAGCATCCTGGAACTCCTCTCTGCAGAGGGGATCAATGTGGAGTACATGTATGCCTTTGTCGAGAGAAGCGGTGAGCATGCGGTGATCATATTCCGCTTTGATGCGATAGAAGAGGCGATAGAGATTCTGACCAAGGGTGGTTTCAGGGTACTCCCAGGAGAGAAAGTCTACGGTATCTAGCAAGGCGCATCCACGGTTCGACCACAGGTTCAGACACGAAGACCGAACCTTGGGGCAGCAGCATGACTGTTTCCTGTGCGAACCTGAAGACAGGCCGTGGTTCCTGGCGTGAGACCAGGATGGGAAGAGAGAGGACGCAGACGAGGTGGCACGAATAATCACCGAAACGTTCACAGACAGGCAGGGCAGGGAAGTCGGACTTTCCGTTGCTGCCAGGATTTTTCTCGTCATGGGTATTGCCGCAGTACCTGTGTGCGCAGTGCTCGCCATCACGAGCACCTGGATCGCCTGGATAGTTCTCGGTGTGGTGTGCATGGTCGTGGGCGTGACGCTCTACCTCAATTTTGTAGCCCTTGCCGAGATTATCAGGCTTCTGAAGAAACTTGCTGGTCTTCCATACGGAGGTGTCATCTCAGGATCCACAACAGGGGATATATTTCTCTGCTCGGAATGTGGCTCCCTGGTATGGGCAGACAGTACCACCTGCACAAAGTGCGGTGCAGAATTTGAGAACATCGGTGAAGGAAAACCCTCGGAGAACGAGGACCTGAATGATCTTCACACGGGGACATCCGTGGAAAACACGGGAATGAACCGATGAAGATCTCAGGGGAAAACGATCCATGGCATCGAGGGGAATCCCCGAAAGGGACGGAATAACAGATCAGATGAAACAATGATGAGGAGGGGAAAGATGAAGAGATTGTTCAACGGTATTACGTGTGTGATGTGCTGCCTGCTGCTGTGTATATCCTGCAGCAAGGAGCCTGAAGAGAAGGCCGCGCCCGCTGAAGAAGCTGTCCAGAAAGCTCCGGCTATTGAACTCTCATACAGCATATTCTTCCCGCCGACCCATGCCCAGTGCAAGGCCGGCGAGTCCTGGGCCCAGGAGATTGAAAAGCGCACGGATGGGGCAGTGAAGATCAATGTCTATCCTGGAGGAACACTCACGGCTGCAGATGCCTGCTATGACGGGGCTGTCAAGGGAATATCCGATATCGGTATGTCATGCTTCGCCTATACCAGAGGGAGATTCCCGGTCATGGAGGCTGCGGACCTGCCCCTTGGATATACGAGCGGAAAGAACGCCACCCTGACAATAAACGAGTTCTACGCTCAAACACAACCTCAGGAACTCGATGATGTTCACGTGTTCTATCTCCATGCTCATGGTCCGGGGTTGCTCCACACCCAGAAGCCCGTGGAAAACCTCGATCAGATCAAGGGAATGAAGATTCGTTCAACAGGTCTCAGCGCAAAGGTCGTGGAAGCACTGGGGGGTGTCCCGGTGGCAATGCCCCAGGGGGGTACCTATGAGGCCCTCCAGAAGGGCGTGGTCGAGGGGACATTCGCACCCATCGAGACGCTGAAAGGGTGGAAACAGGCAGAGGTGGTAAAATACACCACTGACTGCCACATGATCGGCTATACCACTGCCATGTACGTGGTCATGAACAAGGACAAGTGGAGTCAGCTCCCCGAAGACATACAGAAAATCTTCACAGAGGTGAGCACAGAGTGGATCGATGTTCATGGTGCTGCCTCGGATGAGGCGGACAACGAGGGAAGAGAGTTCACCAAGGAACTCGGGAACTCGATCATCGAGCTGAGCGAGGAAGAAGGCAAACGATGGGAGAGCGCTGTCAAGAGCGTGATCAACGACTATGTTGAAGCAGCAAAATCCAAAGGGATTGATGCCGAGAAGAATGTCGCACTCCTCAAGGAACTGATCGCGAAGTTCTCTCAGGAATAAGATCCCTTGGGAAACAGGTCTGGTGACGCCCCGGTCAACTGACCGGGGTCACCGGTTTTTCAACGGGTTCGATAGGAAGTATGATATCGTTTTTACGCATAGAGAGGTTTATCGCACGGTCCACCGAGTGGGTGAACTGGATCTCCGCTGCTGCAGTCGTTTTCATCATGATGCTCATCACCTGCGATGTGATCCTGAGGTTCTTTTTCATGAGCCCCATACCGGGGACCTACGAGATCGTGGGGTTTGTGGGATCTGTCGTCATCGCATTCTCCCTGCCGTACACCACCATCCAGAAGGGTCATATCGCGGTTGAATTTCTGGCTCAGCGTCTTCCATGGCTCGCACGGGTCATCCTGAATGTTGTCAATTCCTCGGCCGCTCTTGTCTTGTTCGCCGTTGTCTCCTGGGAGAGCCTGAGCTATGCCCAAGGTCTCAAGGCAAGCGGAGAGGTTTCAGCAACGTTGCAGATGCCAACCTATCCTTTTGTCTATGGCGTCGCCCTCGGGTGTGCCATGCTCTGCGTGGTTCTGCTGGTTGAACTCATCAGGCAGTTCAAGGGGGCTGAAATCGAATGAATCCCACGACGATCGGGATTATCGGGATCATCGCGCTGTTCATCCTGATCTTTTTCAGGATGCCGGTGGGGTTTCTCATGGCCCTGATCGGGTTTGTCGGATTCGGCTACATCGTGAACTTCGATGCGTCCCTGAATCTCCTGGCCAAGGATTTCTTCTCTATATTCGGGTCATACAGCCTGACCGTGATCCCGCTCTTCGTATTCATGGGCCAGATGGCATTTCATTCCGGGATCAGTTCGAGACTTTTCGATGCAGCATACAGGTTCATCGGTCATCTTCCCGGCGGTCTCGCCGTTGCAACCATCGGCGCTTGTGCGGCATTCGCAGCCATCTGTGGTTCAACCAATGCGACAGCGGCGACCATGGCGGCTGCGACACTGCCGGAGATGAAGCGGTACAATTACAAGCCGGAGCTTGCAACCGGGGTTGTGGCAGCGGGTGGCAGCCTGGGCATCCTCATTCCACCGAGTGTCATCTTCATTGTATATGGAATCATGACCGAGCAGTCCATCGGCAAGCTCTTCATCGCAGGGGTCCTGCCGGGTATCCTGCTGACCGTTCTGTTTGTCCTCAGTATTCTCATATGGACCATGATCAGGCCTGAACTGGGACCACGCGGACCTCGGGCGACACTGAAAGAAAAGATCTCCTCGCTTTCGGGCCTCGTTGAAACGCTCATCATCTTTGCCCTGGTCATGGGCGGGCTCTTCGGCGGGATATTCACCCCAACGGAGGCAGGTGCGGTGGGGGCATTCACCACCCTGGTTGTGGCCGTTGCCAAGAAGCAGCTCACCTGGGAAGGCTTTATCAGCGCGCTGTTCGAGACCACACGGATCAGCTGCATGATCCTTGTGATTGTTGCAGGAGCAACGGTCTTCGGGCACTTCCTAGCAGTATCCCGCATTCCCTACGACATCGCAAACTGGATCTCTTCCTTCCAGCTTCCGCCGGCGATTATCATGAGCATCATCATCTTCGTGTACTTTCTCGGTGGATGTTTTATCGACTCCCTGGCCCTCATCATGCTCACCATCCCCATCTTTTACCCGGTCATCCTGAAATTCGGGTATGACCCCATCTGGTTCGGGGTCATCATCGTCCTCATCACCCAGATCGGGGTCATCACCCCCCCAGTGGGGGTGAATGTGTATGTCGTCAGCGGTGTTGCCCGCGACGTGCCGCTCAATGTTATCTTCAAGGGTGTCATCCCCATGCTGATCGCATTGATTATAGCCACGTTCCTCCTCATCCCATTCCCCCAGATCGCCCTGTTTCTCCCCACTCTCATCAGGTAGCAGACCTGAGGCCGCACTGCGGCGTATGGTGATGGAGTATGAAGGGAGATCATCGAACTGCCGTTGACGAAACACCTTGAGGGACTCAAGCTCTTCCCGGACAACTGGACGGGATGACACACCCTGTGAGGAAGACGGGATCAGTATTTCATGTAGTGGAAGGGTTCGATCGTTGCCAGGGTCTCGGCACTCAAGGTCTTGAACTTGTGCTCGCGCAGGATCTTCTGGGTGCCCTCGAGATCTGAGACGTCTACCACGAAGACCGCTGTCTTGTTGCTTTCGAGCACGAATCCATAGGCGTTTTCGATATTGATGTTTTCCTGTGCCAGGAGCTGGACGAGCTTGTCCATTCCGCCCGGCTTGTCATCGATGACGACCGCGATGATCTCCTTGAGGGAAGCAGGTATCCCCTCTTTTGAGAGCACTTTCTGCGCCAGCTTGGGGTCATCCACCAGGATATTGAAAAATCCCTTGTCGCCATACGAGGATATGGTTATAGCCCTGATGTTTATCTTTTCCCGGGAGAGAATCCGGGAGACGTGAGCGAGTTTACCGGGTCTGTTCTCGGTCGGTATGGTAAGCTGGTATGCGATCATATCTCTCCTGCTCCTCAGTATTCGAACTATCAGTCAATCGCCGCGATTCTCTGGCGTATACAACGTTCATCCACAGGCTATTTGAATATCCATTTCCCCGTCGTGTCAAGATCTATCTCGGGTCGACTCGGAGCGGGCGTGGCTGGATGTACGTACATCTCAACGATATGACGACGGTCAGGACTGCTGGGGTTGTGGATCAGGTTCCTTCACCGGGAGAGCCCACCCCACGGGGAGCAGACGGAGATGAAGCAGTGATCATCGACCCATTCTTCCCAGGTGCTTTTATCCTTTTCGGCAAGCTCCGGGGGGTTCCCGTCTGTGGAGAACCCGTTCACTCTCCCATCCCAGTTGTAGGAGATCGCATAGACGCCGGACCCTGGAATGAGGTATTCTCTCATGGACGAAGGGAAACCGTAGGGCAGCGCATCTCGGGCTATGACGACACAATCGGAAACATCTCCCAGCGCATAGCCAACATCTTCTACATACCCGCTGAATACCGCTTCGCCTGTTTCAGGGGCATCGGGATATAGCAGCGTTGTATCACCGGTGACATTGATGAGATGGATATTGTTTTCAATATCTTTTGCATAGTAGAAGTATCGTGTGTAGGGGTCCATGGTTATCGATGGTTCGCCATCTTCGGTGGTTTTTCTGGGGATATACCCCAACTCCCTGATCACGACACACGCGATGCCCTGATAGGAGTAGTACTGGCTGAAGAGCTGTGAGAGTTCGTACCCCTTGAAATCACCGTAGCCGTACCCCGTGAATGAAAAATCCACTCCCCGGGCGTAGTTGCTGAAGTACTGATTCATGGCGAGATCGGTGCTGTCGTCTGAGAATACATACCCGTTCAGGATCACATCGTCGCCGGATGCAGGTGATACGTATGTACAGACACCCATAAGCGAAACGATGAGTGTGAGAAGCCACATCTTTTTTGATCCCATGATAGAGTGTACATACCTCCGCCGGTTCAGAATTGCAAACAAAACTTCACGATTATCAATGGATTGTCCATGATCTGCATGTGCTCGGCAGTCATGTCTGTGGACTCTGTGAGGGCACACGTGCATCTTCTCGTGCGGGAGGTGTCCACGCACGGGATTCTCCGCATCACGAAACGGCGTGAAACGGTAACGACGCATGGAAAGCATGTGCATGGACCATTCGCAGACCCTGGAAAAACCCCGTTCTGGAGGTTCTCTGTGACCATTCGGGGCATTGACAATTCTTCGGTTCATGGGATAGAGTCGGTAGTCTTGAAAACCCAAGGAGGAATGCATGGATTACAAGGATACATTGTGTCTGCCGAACACTGAATTCCCCATGAAGGCCAAGCTCGTTGCCAAGGAACCCGAACTGCTCGCACGCTGGGAAGACGCTCGCCTGTATGAGAAGATACTGGATGCATCCACAGGCCGGAAGAAGTTCATTCTCCATGACGGACCCCCCTATGCAAACGGTCATATTCACCTGGGCACGGCACTGAACAAAATCCTGAAAGATATTATCGTGAAATCCCTGTTCATGATGGGGCATGACACCTTCTACCTCCCCGGATGGGATTGCCATGGGCTTCCGATAGAACACCAGGTCGAGATAGAACTTGGGGAGAAGGGCGCATGCATGACCAAGGCCGAGATCAGGAAGCACTGCAGGGAGTATGCGGACAAGTTTCTCGACATCCAGAGAGATGAATTCAAGCGCCTCGGTGTCCTCGGCGTCTGGGAAGATCCCTATATCACCATGAAATACAGCTACGAGGCAACCATCGTCCGGGAACTCGGCAAGTTCATTGGGAAGGGATCACTCTACAAGGCCCGAAAGCCGGTCTACTGGTGCGCCACCTGCGTGACTGCACTGGCAGAGGCAGAGGTGGAATACCACGACCAGACCACCCCCGCCATCTTTGTCCGGTTCAAGATGACCTCTGACATCTCGGAAAAAGTGCCCGAACTCTCAGAATACAGAGATGACGTGTACGTGGTAATCTGGACCACGACACCCTGGACAATCCCTGCGAACCTCGCCATCGCCCTTCATCCAGATCTCGAGTACTCTGCCGTGAAGACTGCAAATTCCGGTGTCCTCATCATGGCAACAGATCTGGTTGATGATGTCATGGGTCAGATCGGCATCAGTGAGTACAGCACACTGGCAATGTTCAAAGGGAATCTCCTGGAGGGATTGAAGACCAGACATCCCCTCTACGAGAGGGAGTCAATCATGATCCTCGCACCATTTGTCACGATCGATGCCGGTTCCGGCTGCGTTCACATCGCCCCTGGCCATGGCGAAGAAGACTACGAGATCGGCAAGGCATACGGTCTCGACATCTATGCACCGGTGGACAACGAGGGAAAGTTCACCGGCGAAGTGGAAGAGTTTGCCGGCCAGTTCGTCTTTGATGCCAATGACAACGTGAACAAAGCACTCAAGCGGGAAGGCGCACTGCTGAATGTGGATGATTTTGAGCACTCGTATCCCTACTGCTGGCGGTGCAAGAGCCCGATCATCTTCCGGTCCACCAACCAGTGGTTCATCTCCATGG
>JBNGDS010000102.1:0-8247 GCA_049975365.1 Desulfomonilia bacterium
GTCCTTGGCAGCATCGGTGAGATTCTTGAACAATCCCAGGATGTACGGGGACGCTTTCTTGAACTGCTGGGCCACCTCGATTCAGCAGTCCAGAAGGGGTACGCGTTTTCACAGGAGTTCGTGTTCAGTCTTTTTTTCTGGCCATGGGCGCACCATGTGATCCACGCGCGCGAGAAACGACACGGCGACAGGATACAATTTCTCAATGATGAGGTTCTGTCATCAGGTATGACCATCACGCTGCCCAAGGCTCTGCGGTCGCATTGCATCCAGACCGTCTTCATACTCGAGCACATGATTGTCGCGTCCAGAACCGGCAGGATGCGGTGGTCGCTGAAGAAACGGGCACGCTACAGGGATGCATCGAGACTGTTCGCACTGGTCACGGATGGCCGGTGGTCTCCGCACGAGGATCCATTCGGTTCATTTTTCAGGGAAAAATTCAAGACAACCCCGGGGAAGAAGCGGAGACGCAGGTTTCCCAGATACGGAAAGAAACCGGGGAAAATCTCTTCTCCGTGATCTGCTGGTGATGAGTTTCCGGGAAGATCACCCCCGGAAAACGTGAACCGCACCCACTGTCACCTGGAACACGTGCAGCGTGATCAGATCCCCCGAGAAATCTCTCAGGAAGGATCGACTTCCAGGAGCCCTTTCACCGCAGAGAGCCTCATCCAGGAGAGCGCCCAGATCAGGGCCAGCAGCAGCAATCCTGATGCAAGCACCGCGCACACCAAGAGCATGAAGCTGTAGTCAGCGTATCCCGAGAGTTGGAGCAGCGCCTTCTCATCGCAGAGAAGGGCAAGAGTGTGCTCCCCGTTCTTCGCGTGCATCCAGGTGACCCATTGCTTCTGAGAGATCTTGTCAGGCTTAATCCAGTCAGAGCCCTGAGAGGATGCATGCATCTTTCTGAGGAGGACATCAGCATTGATATACTTCCCGAAGGCTTCTTCAAGGGGTATTGGTGTGCTCATCAATTGGTCCGGGCTCGAACGCACAATGGTCCTGTCGCTGATGACGAGAAGGGGGAATGTCTGTGAGAATGGCCATGACCGACTCACACCACTCATGTCCTGCCCCTTGTTTTCCTGAGCGAGGGACAGCACCTGCCCCTGGAGGGAGAACATGGTCTCGAGGTGTTCCCCTTTCTTGAGGTTCATCCATGCATAGGTCATGACCCACATCAGAATCAGCGCGAGCAGGATCAGGATTTCGACCTTGGAAATCTTTTTGGCCAGTTCCTTGTAGTGTGGATTTTTTCCATTTGCCATTGTGAACATTTTTGTATAGAAGTTGGTGCCGATATGCAACAGGTCTTTTCGCACCCACCTATTGCAGAATAACCACAACTCCGTCAGGGAAGAGAGAACGTAAGGAAATATAACCTTATGAAAATTAATCGAATATTAAGGAAACATGAATTTGGCATGTTCGATGCATACAGGAAACAGGTGCTGAGAGAGGGAACGTTATGAGCAAAAGAGGAAATCTGGATATAATTTTAAAGAATATGGATACCAGCAGAGCGACAAAGATACTCGCAAAGTCCTTGTACAAGGAACTCCTGCGCAATGGGTTCTCGAACAAGGACATCATCAACTTCTCCAAGGAAATACTCGACTACGTGGCCCTGGAAATGAGGAAGGGAGCTACTTCAGAAGATATCAGCAAGAGGGATCGCTTACTTATCGGATAAAGTATTTTCTATTATTCCGAGTACCTTCTGTACCACTCCATTGATATCAAGGTGTGTCGTGTCAACCACAATAGCGTTTTCAGGGACTCTCAGGGGTGATATCGCCCGCGTTGAATCACGCTGATCACGGACCTCCATGTCGCGTATCACGTCTTCGTACCTGATGATCTGCCCTTTTGCAGACAGTTCATCATGCCTCCGCTTTGCCCTGGCCGCCGGGGATGCATCGAGATAGAGCTTCACATCTGCATCGGGAAAGACCACTGAACCGGTATCCCTTCCTTCCGCGACCAGGGAAGAGACCTCGCTGAAGGATCTCTGTATGTTCATCAGGGCTTTTCGTACCGAGGGGTAGGAGGCAATCCGGGAAGCCAGCTCACTGATGTGGTTCGACCTGATTTCCGATGAGACATCCTCTCCGTTCAGCTCGATCTTCTTTCCCGAGAACCTGATGTGCGCTTGTGCAACCACGGCAGCGCACACGTTCTCATCATCAATGCTGCAGCCGGATCGTTCAACTGCAAGGGCTGCTGTTCGGTACAGCGCACCGGTATCGAGGAAGGGGAACCCGAGCCTCTGGGCCACCATCTTTGCTATGGTTGACTTTCCGCTCCCTGAAGGGCCATCGATGGTGATAATGACGTGCTTCACGCAATCGACTCCATTGCCTCGAAGAATCCTGGATACGAGATGCCCACGCACCGATGATCATCGAGGTCGATGGTCATATCTGAGATCCGGGAAAGGATGGAGAACGCCATGGCAATCCTGTGATCGGAAAACGTGGTGACCTTCCCCGGTGAGAGCTGAAGAGGACCCGTGATGATCATGCCGTCCTGGAGTTCATCGATGTGGGCACCCAGTGCGGAAAATCCATGGATCAACGCTGAAATCCTGTCGGTCTCCTTCACCCTGAGTTCTGATGCCCCCTGGATGACCGTGGTGCCATGAGCACAGGATGCGGCAACTGCAAGGACAGGGATCTCATCGATCAGGGCAGGTATCTCATGGCCTTCAATGGTTGTCCCTGTGAGATCCCCTCCCGTAACCACGATGTCCCCCACATATTCACCACAGCTCTGGCGAGTATTTTCTGTGTGGATCTGTGCCCCCATTCTCTGGAGAACAGAGAGAAAGGCGATCCTGGTCGGGTTGAGGCAGACATCCTTGATGAGTACCTGTGAACCGGGTGTTGCCGCTGCCCACACAGCAGGGAATGCCGCTGAGGATGGGTCGCCGGGAACAACAAAGTCTCGTGCATGGATCTTTTGAGGCCCCCGGATCTCTATCGTGTTCCCATCTTTTTTCAGGGATACTCCCAGGTACTGGAGCATGAGTTCGGTGTGGTCCCTGCTCAGCACAGGCTCGTGAACGCGTGTTGTGCCTTCTGCGTTCAATCCGGCGATGATCAGGGCTGACTTCACTTGTGCGGATGCTACGTCCATCTCGTATGAAATACCACGTAAAGACCCTCCCTTGATGGCAACAGGCAGATAGGATCCAGAGCGAGCGAGACATGAGGCTCCCATTCTCTCCAGGGGCGAGATCACCCGCGCCATTGGCCTGCGGATGAGTGAGCTGTCTCCGGTGATGATGCTCACCCCATGGATGGAGGCAAGGATACCGCAGAGAAGCCGTGCGGTGGTACCGGAATTTCCGGCATCGATAACCTGCCTCGGCTCCTGCGGTCTTCCTCCTTTGATGACCCATGTTTCTCCCGTACGAGAGACTTCGATTCCCATGGACTGAACAGCTGCGCACGAACTCTGAACATCATCCGATTCCAGGAGTCCCTGGATGTGTGTGTCCCCCTCAGCCAGGGCAGAGAACAAGACACATCGGTGGGAGATGGACTTGTCTCCCGGTGGTCTGATCTCACCGATCGCCTTCATACAGGCTTCTCCTGATCTGTGCATATCCTTCGAGCATACGGGCAAGGTCCGAGTCTAAACCGGCTTCAATACGCTTCCTCAAGGTTTTCAATTCCTGCATGTAGCGATCGAGAAGAGGGAGAACATGATCCCTGTTGTCGAGCAGGATGTCTCTCCACATGATGGGATCAGATGCCGCGATTCGTGTGAAATCCCGAAATCCGGCACCAAGGAGCTTCTTGTGGAAGGTGAGGTCCTGTGCCATGCACATGGATGCAAAACTCAACAGGTGAGGCATGTGGCTTATCCTGGCCATCAGCTCGTCGTGCTGATCCGGGTTCATCTCGATAGTGGTCGCCCCGCAGGAATGCCAGAGCCATTTCACCTGTTGTATGGCATGGTCTCGAGGTGATGGTCCTGGAGTCATGATGGTGTATGCGTCCCTGAACAGATCGGCATCACTTGCGGCATACCCGGGGTGTTCTCTTCCAGCAATCGGGTGAGATCCGACAAAATTCGGCCAGATGGAGTCCATCTCCTGGACGATGTGGGCTTTCGTGGATCCGGTATCTGTGATGATGGTTTCCTCTCTGATATGGGGAATCACTGTGCGGACAGTATCGACGATGCTGCACACAGGCACTGAAATGACGATCATATCGCTCCCCTCACTGAGAGCGGGATTGTCCCCGCCGCTGTGGACAATTCCATCAGAGATGGCCAGACGAACTGATTCGGGATTCCTGTCGACCCCCGTTATCCGGGCTTTCCCCTGGAGAGACTTTGCAAGCGATGCGCCGATGAGGCCGAGACCTATGATGGTGATCTTCATAGGAGCGTTTCCAGCGCTGAGATGAATGCCCTGTTCTCATGAGAGAGACCGACACTCACCCGGAGGTATTCGGGAAGTCCGAAACTCCCCATGAAGCGTGTGATGATGCCCTGTTTCAGCAGTTCCTCATAGACTTCCCTGGCCCTGTCCCCGATCTTCACGAGCATGAAATTCGTCTGGGAGGGGACGTGGGTAAGACCGAGCCTCGTAAAACTCTCCGAGAAGTAATCCAGGCCTTCCCATGTGGCTGTCAGGGTCTTCTGGAGAAAGTCCTCGTCGTACAGCGCTGCTTCACCTGCCTTGATGGCAAGTGAATTCACATTGAACGGCGGTTTTATCCGGAGCAGGTTCTCCATGATGTCCGCCCCTGTGATCCCGAAACCGACACGGATTCCGGCAAGGCCATGGGATTTAGAAAGGGTGTGCACTGTGACGATGTTTGCGTGGCTGTGCACCAACTCCACGGCGCTTGAAAAATCGTGCTTCCTGATGAACGATGCATACGCCTCGTCAAGAACCAGGATGACCTCGTCAGGAAGCAGGTCCAGCAGGGCACGTACGGATTTCCTGTTCAGATACAGTCCTGTGGGATTGTTCGGATTTGCGATGAAGACCATTTTTGTCTTTGGGGTGATTGCCTCGGCAATGCGCGTGATATCGATGGAGAGTGCGTCCATTGCCGTGGTGACGACTTCTGCACCACAGGCGACGGAAGCGATCCTGTAGTAGCTGAACGTGCATTCGGGAATGATCACTTCGTCACCGGGGGTGATGTATGCCCTGCAGATGAAATCGATGACCTCATCGGAACCGTTGGCCGCAATGATCTGCTCCTGCGGGCATTTGAAGAAGTGTGCAGCCGCTTTTCTCAGTGCCGTTGCCTCGGGATCGGGGTAGAGGTGTACGGAGTTCTTCATCGCCTCGATGGCTTCAATCGCCCTGGGGCTCGGTCCGAGAAGGTTTTCATTGGAGGCGAGCTTTATGGGGTGAGGTGTTCCGTACCTCCTGGAGATCTCCTCTTTCGAGATTCCTGGTGTATATTTCGGGATTTTCCGTATCCAGGGTGTCGGCTCGACATGTTTCACGAGAGTATTCTCCCTTCAGGGTATGATCCAAGTACGGTTATTTCTTTTGTATACAACGGGAGTTCCCGCAAGACCGTGCTGACTGTTTCGTCCAGGAGATTTCCCTGAAAATCAATGAAAAATATGTACTCCCACGGATTCTTTCGTGAGGGACGGGATTCTATTTTCGTGAGATTCAATCCTGCCCGGGCAAAGACTCCGAGCGCATCATACAGGGCCCCGGGCTTATTCTGCAACGTGACGATAATGGAAGTCTTGGTGTTTGCGGCATCATTAATCATCTCTCTCGATATCACCCAGAAGCGAGTGATGTTTTCCTGCACATCGTTGATATTCTCAGCATGTATGGTCAGCCCTTCGAGTTCGGCTGACAGAGAGGAGGCGATGGCAGCACCGGTGGTACTGTGCGCAGCAGCTTTTGCGGCCTCGGACGTGCTCGGCATATCCACGAGTTCGGCCCCGGGGAGATTGTTCTGGATCCAGTTCCTGCACTGCGCAAAGGCCTGGGGGTGGGAGAAGACCTTTTCGATCGTCCCTCCTGGTGTTGGCGTGAGGAGGCAGTGTTTCACGGGGAGGAGGATCTCTCCGGACACGAAGAGCCGGGAGGCAGCCATCAAATCAAGGGTTCTGTTGACCATACCCTCGGTCGTATTCTCAACCGGTACCACCCCGAGAAAGGTCCTTCCACTTTCGACAGAGCCCACGATGGACTCGATATCCCTGGTCGGGACCAGGTCGGTATCGTGTCCGAAGAGGGAGAGTGCCGCCTGGTGGGAAAAGCTTCCCTCCGAACCGAGAAACGAAATCCTGATCCGTTCCTGAAGGGATCGTGATGCACTGAAGATCTCGATGAATACACGCTGCACGAGGCTGCGAGGGAGAGGGGGTTTCACCTTGGACATGAGACACTCAAGAACCGCTGCTTCGCGGGATGGGTCGTGGATGCCGATCCCAAGCTCTCGCTTGAGGGCCCCCATCTCGTGGGAGAGTTCTGATCGACGGTGGAGGAGATCGAGGAGTTCATCGTCGATGTCGTCGATCTCTTTTCTGATATCACGAATATCCCTGCCCATCAGCAATCCCGGTATCTTCCGTCGTGTTCTCCGAGTGTGTACGGCGATTCTTCGCACTCTTTCCCACAGAAACCAAGCCGTCGCGAATCACTCGGATTGAAAAGGTTCCTGTTCAACCCTAGCAGATAGCTGATTTTTCCACAATAAATGTCATTGGTAAAGTATGGAAACATGTGCAGGCTTCTGAATTTCGTATTCCCGGGAAGTATCTTCACGATTCAGAGAGTGCAGGAATACACCGGTGCATCAATTCATCAGAAATCGTTCTTTTTCCGAAAAGTACTGGGGAGAATCACTCGGCAATGTTGACACGCTTGAACAACCTGTGCAATAAGGGGTAAGAACTTGAATGAACATCTGATTCTTCTCTTATCTGATGGATTGTGCATGAAGAAGAAACGAAGGGCATTGAGACTGCGGTATGTATTGATCCTGATAGTGATCTTCCTCCTCCTGATCCCGTTTATGCCTGATAAGGGGAGTGAAGCAAAGAAAGTCATTGAAGATGAAGCACTCCTTGCCCGCTCTGATCTCACCTCGATAACACCGGAGGTGATCCAGGAACACAACCTAACCGTTGACTGGGATCTCCAGCGAACCATCTCCGAGATCGCGGACAGGTACAAGGTGGATTTCACCACGGTTGTGGTCATGAATGCACACAGTGGGGATATCCTGGCATTCTATGGAAAGAACGAAGACGTTGAGGATTGCAGCCTGTGTCTGAATGCGTACCTCGGTGCCAGTCTCTTCAAGATCGTCACGGCAGTAGCAGCACTTGACCAGGGAGGGATGAATTCCAGAAGCCAGTTCAGCTACACAGGCAGGCCCCACACCTTATACAAATATCAGCTCAGTTCCGAACCCCGGAAGTGGAGCCAGAAGGTCACCCTTGAGAGGGCATTTGCGTTGTCCAACAACGTCGTGTTTGCCAAGCTCGGCTCAAACCAGTTGGGAGAGGAGCCTCTGCTGCTTACGGCCATGAGGCTGGGTTTCTGGAAGACCCCTCTTCAGGAGTGCGAATGTTCGCCGAGCACGTTGTTTATCCCGGAGTCGGACTATAATCTTGCAGAGCTTGCCTGCGGATTCAACAGGAGAACGCGAATATCTCCGATCCATGCGGCACAGATGACCACCGCCGTACTCAACAACGGCCAAATGGTCTCTCCTCGAATCATCCGGACCACGGATGCCGGACTCAGCCAGGCTATGAGCGCTGAGGCTGCAGGAGAGCTCGGATCTATGATGGTCCAGACCATCAGGTCGGGCACCGTGTCCCGGGCATTCAGGGGGGCTCGGTATGACCGTGTGCTCAAGAATCTCACCATCGGGGCTAAGAGCGGAAGCATCGATGGTGAAGAGCCTGATGGCCGACGGAACTGGTTCGTCGGGTATGCCCAGCATGATTCCACCGGTGAAGCAATAACCATTGCCTGTCTGGTCATCCGAGATGACTACTACTGGATAGAGGCCGATGACTTTTCCCGGAAGATCATCCGCGCATATTTTTCGAAACCTGTTGCCGTGGCCCAGAGCGGTCACTGAAAAGGCCCTTCTCCAGGGAGTTCCGGAAGTACGAACCTTCTCGCCTTGAGCTTGACACCCTGTTCATGCCTGTGATAGCACAAAAGCGTTTTCGGGACGTGGCGCAGTCTGGTAGCGCACCTGAATGGGGTTCAGGGGGTCGGAG
>JBNGDS010000103.1:0-7937 GCA_049975365.1 Desulfomonilia bacterium
GGCGTGCAGAGATCTCGGGGCGATCGATGCTGCCGCTCCCCGAGGCATCGATCAGGAGGAGTCCCTGCAGGAGGTCGGCATCACGCAGGGGCTGGAGAGAGTTCAGGGAGATGCCCGTGGAGTTCATGCGAAACTCGAATGTTGTGTCAAACGACAGCCACCCCGTACCTGTGATGCGTTCGTTCTCCCCCAGGCTGAGGGACACGGGTGAGAACTCAACTGTTTCCCCGTCCGAAGATGCGCGGACAGTCACCTGTGAGATCTTCTGATCAAACAGGGCGAGATCTTTCCCGGTGAGGTCCATCCTGCCGGCAGGGTGCAGGAGGGAACCCTGGAGAAGACCGTGCAGCATACAGCTGCCTTGTGCCAGGGAGGTGAAGTCTTCCAGGCGGAGCGTGTCCGCCTCGACTGCAAGAGAAATGAGGGGGTCTGCAAGAGGTCTCAACGTATCGGGCTCCAGGATCCGGATGGTCCCGTGTGCCTCCAGTACAGAATCCCTGTTCGTGATCGTGAGTCCCCCCAGGGTCAGAACACCGCGGGAGAAGCTCCCTTCGAGGTCTGCAGACCCCAGTCGAATGCCTCCTGCCGCGAGATCGGAGCCGGTGAGGCCAAGGCGTGCATCCGGAGAGGAGAGGGTGCCGGTCACGGCGATGCTGCCGTCTATGGACCCGGAGACCGGTGCTGTATCGATGAAATCCGAGAGCCTCACGGCTTTCAGGGCCAGGTCGAGGTTGAGGGGGAGCCCGGGATCGATCTCTGGGAAACGTTCGTAGATCCTTATGAATCCGGATCCCGAGATGCGTGATCCGCTGTTCTGAACCGAGAGGTCCTTCACCCGTACCGTGCCGTTCCTCTCCAGATTCGCCAGGAAGTTCACTCGCCCGAGGAAGATTTCCTCGAGCATGACCTTTTCGGCATCGAGGGTGAGGCTCACGAGAGGCTGGTCCCAGGAGCCGGAGAGCTCTGCATCGGCCCTCCATTCTCCGCTCCCCGTGATTCCGTAGGGCGAGAGCAGAGTTGAGATGTCGCCGATGGCAAGGGAGAGGGCTGCATCCATGCTCTTGTTGGAGATATTCGTCGTTCCCTGCACGGAAAGCTCTATGTCACCGCTGGTGGCGATTCCTTTCTTGATACTCAGGAGCTGGCCATCGATCGATCCCTCTGCCTTCAGATCCACATCGAGGGGTTTCATTGCATCCCCGACACTGAATTTCCTGGCAGAGAGTCGTATCCGGGATTCTGCCCGCAGGATGCCTGCGGAAACTCCAGTGCCTGAGAGTTCTATCTCCCCGGTCGCACTACCTGAGATGGAGGGTTCAGGAACGGGGATCTCATCCATGTGGAGTTCATCGAGCCGGATGGTCCCCTCATAGGAGACGCGATCGAGATTCGCTTCGCCTGAGAAGAGTCCTTTTGGAAACACCTGCCTGAGATCCGCCTCTCCCTGCGCAGACACTGTGCCTGAGGCAATGTCCATGGAGAGATTCTGCACCGCGAGACGGCTGTCATTCAACGTGCAGGAGAGATCGGTTTTTCCGATGAGTCTGCCGGCTACACTCCCCCCCCCGTAGGACGCGGTACAGGTGATCCCCGGGGTTTCCAGAGTTCCCTGGAGCGTGAGGTGTGCATTCAGGGTTCCGGTGAGCCTGAGGGGAATCCTCGGGATGTTCTTGATGTCAGCGCCTGAGACAGCCATGTCGGCCGAGAGATCCATGAAGGGATCTTCGTCAAGGTCCTTGATGTCGCCCGATACCCTGGCCATTGATTGGCCTCTGGCTGTGGTGAGCACAAGATCCGTGATGCTTCCCTGGACCAGGTTTCCCTGCACCGTGGTCTCACCGAGATCGATGTCCAGATCTCCGGTGGTAATCTGGACAGAGCGTGCACGCGCGTCCCACCAGAGGCGTGCCTGTGAGAAGTCGGCGCCTCCTTCGAGGTCGAGGTGTTCCAGGACAACCTTCAGATCTTTGGGACCGATCGTGGACAGCACTCTGCCATCCTGAACAAGGAGTGATTCGATCTTCACTGCAAAGGGCCCTACAAGAGGTTCTTCCCGGGGCTCCTCCCCAGAGGTGTCGTCAGTGAACGCGCTCACGATCGTGAGGGTGAGGGTTCTGTCATAGGCAATGGTGCACAGGGGCCTCACAAGATCTATCCGCTTCAGGATTACTTCCTCTTTGAGGAGAGCGGGCAGATCGATTCTCAGTGTGACGTGATCCGACCTGATAACCTCGTTTTCGTACGGGTCTGTGAGGACTGCACCGTCCAGGACCACCCGCTGCCCGAACAGTGAAAGTGTGATTTTTTGAGCAGCGATGTCTCCGGGTATCAGGTCATTGAATGTTGCCAGGGCCCATGTCTTGCCTCTCTCCGTCGTGAGGGAAAGGTGAGCTGCGCCCGCAAGCGCCAACAGAGAAATGACCAGCACGCTCACGGCGATGAGCAAGTACCTGACACATCTTTTCATACAGGAATATTCTCCCCGCTGTGATCCACACCCGTGTCCGATGTCCTCTGATTCAACACCATATTCATACAGAATATATTGTATCTCTCACAGTACAATACAAGGCATGATCGTGCGGGATCCCGGGCAAGGGAAGATACCATTCCATTCATGCATACAGGGTCTAACCCGGAATCACCCTGTACAGGATGTAGAGGAGGTACATGCCCAGCAGAACTCCACCCTCGAATCGAGAGAGGGTGTGTTTCCCTGTCATGGAGAAGGGCAGCAGGATCAGGGAGAACACCGCCATTGCCGCAAGATCGAGGTACCCCCCCGAAGGCACGGGACAGGGCCTGATGGATGAACTGGTGCCCAGAATGAACAGGAGGTTGAAGATATTGGACCCCACGACGTTTCCCATGGCGATGTCATACTGGCCCTTTGCTGAGGCGAGGATGGAGGTGGCGAGTTCAGGCAGGCTGGTGCCGATGGCAACCAGGACCAGTGCGATCACTGCCTCGGGTATCTGAGCCATCCGTGCGATTTCCACCGATGCGTTCACCACGAGCCGTGCGCCGATCAGCAGCATGACCAGGCCGGCCGCTGTTATGAACATCGACGTAAGTGCGCCCTGCGATGACTTCTCCCTGACGAGTTGATCGGTCTCTTCAAGAAGCGAGGTGCGGGAAATTCCTTTGAACACCCCGGTAACCGTGTAATAGAGAAACACGCAGAACAGCAGAAGCAGCAGGAGACCGTCAGCCCTGTCGAACCGTGAGGGAGTGCGGGTGAGGATCTCATCGAAGCCCATGATCAGGACAGCACCTGTGGCGAGCAGCATCATGGGGATTTCACGCAGGATCACGATCCCCCTGACGGACAGAGGCCTGATCAGGGCGGCACACCCAAGAATCAGGCCGATGTTGGCGATATTCGATCCGATGATATTCCCGAAGGATATGTCACTTGTTCCCTGCAGCGATGCCGTCATGTTGACCGCAAATTCCGGGAAGCTCGTCCCGAACGCAACGACGGTGAGCCCGATCACCAGAGGAGAAATGCCCATGCTGCCGGCAAGGGAAGATGCGCCCCGCACGAGGAACTCGGCACCAGCGATGAGAAGTGCCAATCCAAGGATGAAGAGGAATGCTTCGATCATGGGATTGTCGGCTCAAGGCCGGGTGAGCGTTCCTTCAGCAGGGGAATGATGTTCAGGATATGCTGGATCTGACCTGAGATCACCAGTACATCGTCATTCATGAGCGTGTCCTCTCCCCCGGGATTCAGGATGGTCTTTCCCTCACGTCGAATCGCCAGGATGCTGACACGGTATTTCTTCCTCAGCTCCAGGTCCTGGAGCGTTTTACCCGATACGACACTTCCCTCGTGGACCTTGAGCGTCGAGATCTTGAACTCGGGGAGTTCCTGTTCGAGACGGTAGATGCTGGTCGCCTCACCGGAAAGGCTCCGGAACATCTTGTACCCGTCCGATCTCAGGTCGGCGATGAAGCGTTCGATGTCATCACGCGGCACCAGGTATTCGGCCAGGGCCCTCGAAAAGATCTCGATGGACGTCTCGAACTCTTCCGGTATCACCTCGTCCGCCCCCAGCTGGTAGAGCGGGCCCACCTCCGTGACATACCGGGTCCGGGCGATGATGTGGAGTGCCTCGTTCAGATTTCTGGCAGTGGCCGTGATTCTCCGTACTGCTGCGGCATCAGGGATCGCGATCACCATGACACGTGCCTTCCTGATGTCCACGTGCTCCAGGATGGCATCCTGGGTTGCATCCCCGTAATAGATGGGCTCTCCCTTGGCCCGTTCCGATCGCACGGTTTCAGGGTTCATCTCGAGGATGAGGTAGGGTATCCCCGTGAACCGTGCGGCGCGGGAGACATTCCTGCCATTGACGCCGTATCCGATGATGATGAGGTGATCTTTCATGCTCGGTTTACCGTCAGAGTAGGCGGTCATCTCGAGAGGTCTCAGCCCGCACTTGATCTTTTGCGGAAACGGGAGGGCCACGACACGGTCCGCAAAACGGCCCGATGCGTTTATGAGAAAGGGTGCAGCGGCCATGGTCAGCAGAGAGATGTCCAGGCACAGCTGGTAGATGACTGGGTCAAGAATCCCATACTGGAGCCCCGAGGTGCTGAGGAGGAACGAAAATTCCCCGACCTGTGCAAGGCAGAGCCCTGTTATCACAACGATTCTCAGGGGGTAGCCGAGAATGAGCGTGGCGAATCCTCCCGTGATGGTCTTGATGACGATCACTGCACATACACAGAGAAGAACGATCCAGACATGGTCCATGAGAAAGGAGAGATTCAGCAGCATGCCGATGGATACGAAGAAGAAGCTCACGAAGATGTCCCTGAAGGGCAGGATCCTGCCGAGAGCTTCCTGGGAATATTCAGACTCGGAGATGATGAGCCCGGCGAGAAACGCCCCGAGGGCCAGGGAAAGGCCCATCAGCGATGTGAGCCATGCAACGGCGAAGCAGATGAGGATGATGCTGATCAGAAAGAGCTCCCTGCTCTTTGTGCGCGCGATCTGGAAGAGAAGCGCGGGTACGATCCACTTGTAGCTCAGGAAAAACAGCCCGATGAGACCGAAGCCCTTGAGAAGAAAGATGACCGGAGAGGCCCTGAGGTGTTCCGCAGTGCCTGAGAGGAGGGGGATGAGCAGCATGATCGGGACCACGATGAGATCCTGGAATATGAGGATGGAGAGGGAGTTCTTCCCGTGGGGGCTGGTGATCTCGGCCCGTTCGTCCAGGAGCTTGAGCACGATGGCGGTGGAGCTCATGGAGACAATGAATCCGATCAGGAGCGATTCGGAGAACCCGAGTCCGAAGGTCCTGCTCAGAAGATAGGTGATGGTCAGGGTGGACCCCACCTGGATCGATCCTCCCAGGAGAACGTTGCGCCTGATCTGGAGGAGGTCTTTCAGGGAGAATTCGATCCCGATGGAAAAGAGCAGCAGGACCACGCCGAGTTCTGCCATGGACTCAACATCAGATACCCCTTCGATGAGCTTGAAGCCGTGGGGTCCTGCAAGAATCCCGGTAAGGATGAATCCCACGATTGCAGGCAGCCTGATGCGCGTGAACAGGAGGATCCCGACTGTTGAAAGCCCGAGAACGACGATAAGATCACCGAGAAATCCCGAATGCATAGCACTTCCCATATATACATGTTCACAATCAGGCATCAAGGACCATCAGATCCATGCGCAAAAAAACAGACAGGGAACTTCACAACGGGACGTGCACCTTCATTCCCTGCACCAGTCCTCGGTGAAGATGTCTACGGGTGGCAGAATTCCCGGACGATCAGGTTCCCTGCGGGGAGATCTCGGGTGCGGGTTTTTCCTGACCGTGCGTGTGGAGCTCTGTCCTGAACCTCGGCAGGGCCCGGGGATACTGCCTCTGGATGAATGCAAGGAGCTTTTCCCTCACCTCGCACCTGAGCCCCCAGGCGTTCGATGAATCTGCAGCGCTGACCAGGGCCCGCACCTCCATGGTCTTCTCCGTGGTGTTGGTCACCTGGAGAACGCAGACCCTCTTGTCCCACAGATCTGAAGCTCTCGCGATCCGGGTGAGTTCCTCCCTGAGGGAATCCACATCCACGCTGTAATCGACGTAGAGGTACACCGTTCCCAGGAGTTCAGCGCTCACCCTGGTCCAGTTCTGGAAGGGATTTTCCACGAAGTAGGTGATGGGAAGGATGATCCTGCGCTGATCCCAGATCCGCACCACGACGTATGTCATGGTGATCTCCTCGATCCTTCCCCACTCATTCTCCACGATCACCACGTCGTCGATTCGGATTGGCTGTGTCCAGGCAATCTGGATTCCGGCAAAGACCGTCCCGATGGTCTTCTGTGCGGCAAGGCCGATGACGATGCCTGCAATCCCCGCTGATGCCAGGATGCTGGTCCCGAACTCCTGAACGCCTTCAAACCTCATGAGGATCACGGCAACGGCAACGATGGCAATGACGATATTGATGATCCTGCTGAGATACTGAACCTGGGTGTGTATCTTCCGTGCCTGGAGGTTGTCGGTAACCTCCAGCTCGTACTGCTTGAGCACGTGGTCCCCGACCACCAGCACGATGCGCATGATGAGCCAGGCTATGACTGCGATGAACAGTGATGCGATGATATTCGTCGCAGGTTCACGGATGCCATCGGGGATTTTGAAGAACGGGACAAAGGCCGCCAGTGCCACGATGAGGATGACCCACCTGATCGGTTCCTTCAATCGTCGTATGATCGTGAGCTCGAGGAAAGACGGCACCCGCCTCATGATGCGCTCGAGAATTTTCATGAGGATGGAGTGCCCGACCAGGACAGCGATGATCACGGCTGCAAAGGTGAGAACATGCCGGTATTCTCGGATAAGACTCAGTATCCACTCATCCACGAGACACCTCCTTTCATGGAAATAAATATAGGCCCGGCTCGGAAAAAACAAAGCAGGTCTTCTGGGAAGTGTCAGAACGAGAGGCTGAAGACAGAAGTGGTGTGCCTCCCCCAGGGTTTGTTTCGTACGGGCGCACCCCGCTGGTTTTCCGGAATGAAATGATTTCAGGGTGTTCCCGTGAGAGAGTCTACAGGGACTGCCGGCCGTTCCCCTCGGATTTCAGGCACGGGGACTCGATGGGATCCAGTGAACTCCATCTGATGAGGTCCGCGATCTCGCTCCAGTTGCTCACCTCGATGAACGGGTGCGGTTTTCTGTTCCATGGCTGCGCATAGAGAATTGGTGTGATGCCGGCACCGGAGAGCATCTCGCAGGTGTCCAGCCTGTCGTCTATGAAATACCTGATATTGCTCTCGGTGAGGATCTCGAGTTTTTTCGTGTTCACACCGGTTGCGGCCACGGTTATGCACTCGGGCATCAATCGCGGCATGTGCTTCTCGAACCACATCTCGATGGGGCCTCCGAAGGGCCTGGCAGTGACGCAGAGCAGGGGGCTGATCGCTGCCATCCTCGTCAGCACATCAACAGCGCCTGTATTGGGCTTCAGATCGAGTTCGTGCGGGTAGTTGGTCAGCGTGTCGATGATCTCCAGTGCGTGTTCCTTGTCCATCCTGATCACGTTGAGGAACTCGTAATCGGTGATGTCATCGTAGTTGATCTCCACATTATACTGGGACTTCGCCAGCGTGATGAAGAGCCTGAAGGTGTCTGCCACCACCCCGTCGAAGTCGAACGCGATCTCATGGGGTACGATCTGCATGAAACATTCTCCCTTGCTGTAGGCTATGGTTGTCACTCCTTAGTACCACAGGGGACGCCTCGAGGGAAAGGGCCTCTTCCATCTCTCCGAAAACACGGGGAAAAGCCTCTTGAAATCAGGGAATGGGAGGAGAAAAACCAGTTGACAAAGCCACGGCAGACAGGATAACCAAAACACTCGACACAGGCACGTAGCTCAGGGGGAGAGCACCACCTTGACGCGGTGGGGGTCCAGGGTTC
>JBNGDS010000104.1:0-4335 GCA_049975365.1 Desulfomonilia bacterium
GGATGATGTCCATGCCGATTCCAGAAGCAATGATTGCCGGCCCAACAGCACCTTTTGCAAGGAATGAAATTCCGATGCCGAGCCCAAGAAGGACCGAGATTCCCACAGTTGGCTTTCTCGTCAGTTCGAGGTAGGTAAACACTGCAAGGGCCACACCGAATACCAGGGCGTTATCCACGAGTATCCATCGTGAGATATAAAAGAATTCCCAGGTTGTGGCCAGGATCCCTGCAGCGACAAGACCTGGGGTGAAACCATCTCTACGCTTCATGAAGAAAAACGTGACGAGGAGGGTGAGAATCCCGAAAGTTAGCGATACGATCCGATATGGTATGTCTCTGTCAATTCCCGCAAGGGCTCCCACGACGGCTCCTGCAGCATAATAGAGGGGAGGTTTCTCAAGAAACGGCTGCCCATTGAGATGTGGAACCACGAAATCTCTTGTACGTGCCATCTCTGAACATATTCCTGCTTCCCGTGGTTCATCCGGCAGCCACAATCCGTGGTTGATGCCTGGTACGGCAAAGAGAAATAAAAACAATACAGCACAGATGATGACCCTTGTATTCATTCTTCGTATTGAGACCTTTGGGTGTTTTTGTGTGATAATAAAGAAGGAAGTTCACCTGAAGATTACCCCAACATTACTTTTTCATAATCTTGGGCATAGGATGATGCCCCCATGTGATCATCGTGGTATGGTTTTGTTCAAACCAAGAAACTTGAATTACGGATAGATTGGTTTTCTTGGTTCGGGGAGACAAAAGTAAAACAATGGAAACTACCGGAGGGCCTGATTGGAATGGAGTGCACAAAGGATTCGTATGTGCAGATTTTTGCAGGACATCTGGAGATGGAAACACCAATTGAACGTCATATGTCAGAAGAAATGGGCTTTACGGGGTATCCGATATGAGGCTGTTGTTGGTCGAAGATGACACAAAAATCGCTCTCTTTATCCAGAAGGGTATGAAAGAAGCGGGATTTGCCTTGGATCACGTCAACAACGGAGAAGATGGACTGCATCTTGCCAGCACCGTTCCTTACGATCTCGCTATAGTGGATCTCATGCTGCCGAGACTCGATGGACTTACAGTGATCGAGGAAATCAGAAGAAAGGGAATAACCTTTCCTGTCATTATTCTGAGTGCGAAGAGAACCGTCGATGACAGAGTGAAAGGCTTGAAAATTGGCAGTGATGATTATTTGACAAAACCGTTTGCTTTTTCTGAATTGCTCGCACGAGTACATGCGCTGATTCGAAGATCCGGCAAACTGTCCGATCCCTCGGCACTCACAGTGGCCGATTTGCAAATGAATATTCAGACAAGGAAGGTATCCAGAGCTGGCAAGGAGATAGATCTCAAGCCTCTCGAGTTCTCCCTCCTCGAGTATTTAATGCGGAATGTCGGCCAGGTTGTATCCAAGACCATGATCATGGAGCACGTGTGGGATTACAATTTCGATCCGGGAACAAATGTTGTGGAATCAAAGATCTGCTACCTGAGGGAGAAAATTGACAAGGGATTCAATATAAAGCTCATCCACACTATCCGTGGAGTTGGGTATGTACTTAAAGAAGGTTCGTAACCTGAAAGACTCTCTCTCGGTACGCCTGACATTCTGGTACGCCACAATCTTCATCCTGTTATCATTTCTTGTCCTGTTTATTTTTTATGAGAGAGTTGCATTCATAACCAATGAACGAATGGATCAGGAACTTCTCGAGGAAGTGCAAGAGTTTCGTGATATTTCAGCAGAGTATGATGTTGTACAGATAAAGAAAGAAATACTTCTTGAAGTTGAATCGGAAGATCAGAGCGAGATCTTTTTCCGTCTGTTCTCAGAGGATGGGAGTATTTTGATTTCATCGGACATGAAGCAGTGGGGAGAGATCGGGATATCGTATGACAATGTTCGGACTGTGGTAGAGAGTACGAAGCCGTTGATAGAAACCATTGAAGTACCCGGAAGGGAATACAATGCACGCACAGTCTACAGCGTTATAGGCCCTTCAGCCGTTCTGCAGATCGGGCAATCCCTGGAACAGAACGAAGAATACCTCAAGATTTTTAAAAAATTAATATTCCTGCTTGTCCTCCCGGTTTTCGCATGTGCAGCCTTGCTCGGGTGGTTTATGGCAAAAAAAGCCCTTGCCGGGGTTGACGAGGTTACACAGATCGCCAGTGAAATCTCTGAAGGTGGGTATAATAAGAGGGTAAAGGTAACAGAAGGATCAATCGAGATACATAGATTGGCAAACACGTTTAACCGGATGGTTGATCGACTCCAGGTAGTGATCAAGGAAATGAGAGAAATGACTGACAATATCGCCCATGATATGAGAAGTCCGCTGGCACGAATCAGGGGTTCAGCAGAGATGATACTCATGGGCAAGAATTCAAAGCAGGATTTCGAAGAAATGGCCATAAGCACGATCGAGGAGTGTGACAACCTGATTTCCATGATCAACACCATGTTGGATATTGCAGAGACTGAAGCAGGAGTTCGAGAGATGAAACTGGAGCCTGTGGAAATGAGCAGGCTTGTCCTTGATGCATGCGAACTCTATAGAGCTGTTGCACAGGAAAAGAACATCACACTCAACACGATCACATCTAATACGATGTATTTTCAGGGAGACAAGGCCATGCTGAAGAGGATGATAGTGAATCTGCTTGACAACGCTATCAAGTATACGCCTTCGAATGGGAATGTCCTTGTTCTGGCCGAAAGACTCGATGAGACTCTTTTCATTCGTTTCGAGGATGCAGGGATAGGAATACCCGCTTCAGACCTCCCGAAGATATTTAATAGATTCTATCGGTGTGATAGAAGCCGCTCAAGATCTGGAATCGGGTTGGGTCTTTCTTTGACCAAGGCAATTGCCGAGGCCCATGGAGGTAGTATATCAGTTGAGAGCATCCAGGGGGAAGGAAGTGTATTTACCATACAGTTGCCATGCAGCACCCCGGAATAGGAAAAATCAGGAAAACATGCATGCGTTAATCGAATTTCAATCCACATTCTTGTCTCAACAGGTTGATTTCCCAGACATTATCAAATGATAATCTTTGGGTAATCAAACCATAATTTTCCACTGTTACTATTCTGTTGGCATTGAAGGTATCACAGAAGGTCAAACAGAGAGGCACGGTGAATAAAAAAGTGCCTTTCCAGGGTCTTGCATTGGCACTGTATCCGTTTGGTGATGTTCCTCAAAAAAGGAGGTAGGCCACGAGTACGATACGCAAGATACTGAAAATTGTAATGTTCATTTTTCTCTTGGTATTTTTTATGGGTCATGACGTACAGGCACAGGATTCTGAGAGGTTTGCCATGGATTTTCTTCCCAATCACTGCACACTCAAGACCCACAGTGTGGAATCAGTATTTCATTCTCAATCGCGGCTATCGATCTAGATGTCCGCTGGGAATGACATTCACGTTGATTATAACGATGAAGTGAAGTTGTGTTTCACTGAAAGTATCGAATTCGTGTCATTGTCTATCAGGATTTCTATTCAGCCAACCAATACTCAAGGGAATACATCTTCAGGAGTTGATCAAGAGAAAAATTCTGATCATGTACGAACTGGCCTCGAGAAATTGAAAAATCAGTCAATTCCAGCACTGTATATTATTTCCTAAGCAGGACAGTGAACGTGCTCCCGACACCTGGAGCTGATGTTACGCTGATTTCTCCCTCATGTGCCTTGATAATCGATTGAGAGAGGCTCAGCCCCAGACCATTGCCCGGCGTCGATCTGCTTGAATCACTCCGGAAGAACCGGTCGAAGATATGAGGAAGATCCTGTTCCGTGATGCCCGATCCGGAATCACTGACCGTTAGAACTGCATGACTCAAGTCTTGCCACACCGTTATGTTCACACTGCCATCGTGAGGTGTATACTTGAGGGCATTGTCGACAATATTGGCGATCGCACGTTGCAGCCTGGAGCGGTCTCCGAAAATCTCGATTTTTTTATCTCTCGGGTCAAAGGTGAACGAGAGGTTTTTATCTTCTGCAACCGCAGAAAACAACTCATAGGCATCACGTACAAGCTCCACGAGATCGAGGGATGTCCTGGAAAGCTGGGCAATGCCAGAATCGGTCTGCGCGATCTCCAGCATGGTATTGATCATTTCTGTGAGGCGATCGCACTCATCGATGACCATTACAGCCATGTCCTGATACTCTTCAGGAGATGGTTGACCTGTGAGGGTGGTTTCAGCCACACCGCGGATTCTCGTGAGAGGGCTACGGATGTCGTGAGCGATACTGTTCGTGACATCCTTCAATTCTTCAACCAGAGCCTGAATCCGCTCCAGCA
>JBNGDS010000104.1:4345-7741 GCA_049975365.1 Desulfomonilia bacterium
CATATTATTGAATGCGTCAACAAGATCTGAAATTTCCCTGCCTTCCTTCCCAGGGGGTACCCGCTGGGTGATATTTTCTCTCCCTATGGAAAATGCAGTCTGGGTTACCCGTTCCACACCGAACATGGCCTTTCTGGATATGTACCAACCCACAGTGCACCCGCACACGAGTAATACTGTCAGTGTGGCCCAGAACAGTTTCCGGTAATTCTTCAGGAGATACTCATACTCACTTAGCTTGATCCCGATCTGAATGATGTTGTCACCTGAAATCTTTCTAGAAATAACCCGGGCTGAATAGGTATCGTCTGTGGGTCTGACTGTCTTGTAGGACACCATGGTATCGCGGATTACAGGGAAAGCATTCAGATCCTCCATTACTGGTTCCCAGTACGTCATATCAGATGAAATGATCACCGATCCATCCAGGGTGATGAGCCTGCAGAACATCCTCTCTATCCCTTCTGATTCAGCCTCTTTTACCAGGACTTCCTCAAACATGGGCAGGGGGTAGCCCTGGTAGATGTTCTCCAATTCCTTTGTCTCGATCAGAAGCTCTTTATCAAGCAGTCTTCTAAGATTCGAATTTAGGACCATGTACGTGGAAATGAATATGAGAAGTCCAACCAGGAGAAAGAGAACTCCGTACCACAGGGCAAGGCGAAAGGTCACAGTCTGGAAGAAATCACGTCTCATCTTCACACAAGTAGCCCATTCCCCGAATCGTACGGATGAGCTTTGTACTGAAGTTGCGGTCGATCTTGTCCCTCAGCCTGCAGACCCGGGCCTCAACGATATTCGTCTGCGGATCGAAGTTATAGTCCCAGACATGTTCAATGATCATGGTCTTCGACACAACGCGCCCCTTGTTCCTGAGGAGGTATTCCAGGAGGGAAAACTCCATGGGTTGGAGTTCTATTTCTCTGCCTGCACGGTAGACTTTCCTCTTCATGAGATCGAGAGACAGGTCTCCCGATGTCAGCGTTGTCGGTTCATGCTGGTGTGTTGCCCTTCGAAGAAGGGCCTGGATACGGGCCAGCAGTTCGGAAAAGGCGAAAGGCTTCACCAGGTAATCGTCGCTGCCTGTCTGCAGGCCGGCAATACGATCATCCACAGTGCTTTTGGCGCTGAGCACGATGATCGGTGTGTCGACGGATGACTTTCGAACCTGCTGTATGAGGCTCAATCCATCAAGTTGTGGCAGCATGATATCGATTACAGCGGCATCGAACGACTCACTCAGCAGGAGAGAAAGGCCAGTTTCACCGTCGGTTGCAAGCTCAACGGCAAACCCCTCCTGTTTCAGTCCCTTCTGGATGAATGACGCCGTCCTGAGATCATCTTCAACAACGAGGATTCTCATCGGCCTTCCCGTGTATTTCCTCCACCTTTTTCCTGAACGCCTCTTCCTTCCTGCTCCTGTCTCCGCACAGGGCCTTCAGAACATACATGCTTGATAAATCGATCCAGGATGTGACCAAAAGACTCCCGATCTCGTCTTTCTCTTCAAGGTAGAATGCACTGACTATGTATGTTCCGTTGAAGTACGCAAACTTTTTCGGTCAGCTAAAGATTGCAGGGGAAATCTCTTTCTGCCCGAGAATATTGGCTGCCTAAACTGTATCGTCCCGTTAAACGATAAGATAATCCCCAAGAAAATCTGGCGAACAAGGGTCATGTCTGCCTGATCGAGAAAAATCTGTCTGGAGTTCACCATAGATATAGTATCCTTTTACCCGCTAATCAGAAACACCACCATCTACCTGTACCAGCAATTACAAGGATTCATATTTCCGCTTAGCCGAAATACTCTTGTCACGCTCATCAGCCCGGGTTTCTCCATGTATCATGAAACCAGGTGCAGTAAGGACACTCGGGATTACTCCAAGTAGCTATATCAAGAGAGGGTACGATTCAAGATCTTATTTCATCAGCAGATCTATTTGTTATGTGCCTGTATAGCAGAAGAGATACTCTATACGTGTAGTATGATCTTATGTAATTGAATGGATAGTGTTTGCCCAAAACTAAAGAGCATGCGCCTCATGTAACGATTTATCATCATTGAATAGTTTGTTTGAAGATTTGTATATTCATGTAAAGGAACTGCATCGTACATTTCTATCTGTGATCAAACCACCCCAGTCTGTACTCTACTATCTATAACGGGAGGCCTTGTATCATCTGATCGGAACTAGTACAAACCAGAACAGGCTCAGTCCCTGACCGCCTCGAACTTCACCCCCATGTCGTAGTACGCGCTCAGCCGTGACTGGAAGCTGCTCTTGAGCATGCCGTTCGTGTCGAGGTAATCGAAGATCAGGGCCTCCTCCTTGCCTTCACTGATACGGAGGATCCTACCTATGTACTGCTTCACCCTGCCGGTAAACTTGATCGGTGTGGCAAGAAAGATCGCTGAGAGTTCCTTGAGGTCGAATCCCTCTCCGATGAGCTGCGCAGTCGCAACGAGGACCTGGGACCTGCTGCAGTTGAGGTCCTCCACGATCTCTGATCTGAGTTTTACCGGGACAGACCCTGTGAGAAGACACGCTCTGACCCCGCGAGTGCAGATGGCACGGTAGAGTTCTTCACAGTGCGCGACACGATCCGATATCACCAGCGCAATTCCTCCAGAAGTGGAGTTCACCCGTCGTACCACATCCTCGATGATCAGGGCGTTGCGCCTCTTGTCTTCCACCAGGGCAGAGATCATGTACTGGTACTCGTCCGAGTCAAAGAAGTACGAGCAGTTGGTGTGTCTGAGAATGAGTTTTGCCCGCATGATTTTTTTGAGTGCCTGGAGCTCGTGCGGCCTGATGTGGTGAACCTGGTCTCCGAGGTAGAAGTAGATGATCCTGGTGAGTTTGTCCCGCCTGTAGGGTGTAGCTGAGAGCCCCAGCATGTAGGCGCAGTCGAGCAGGTTCACGGCTTCGGTAAACGTCCGTGCCGGGATGTGGTGGCACTCGTCGACAATAACCTGGCCGATCCGTGGTTTCACATCCGGCAGCATCTTGTACAGCGAATTGATGATGGCGATCGTGAGCCTGTCACCGATGCGCTTGTGCCCGTCACCGATGAGACCGATCTCCGTATCGTTCATGGCGAGAAAATCCATGGAGCGTCTGAGCCATTGGTACATGAGTTCCTTTGTGTGCACGATCACGAGGGATGGCTGTTTCCTCAAGGAGAGTATCTTCAGTGCGATCACTGTCTTTCCGGATCCGGGAGGCGCCTCCAGCACCCCGAATCTGCGGGCCGTGATGTCCGAAATCGCAGATTCCTGGTACGGATGAAGACGGCTCTGGAAGGTGAAGGAGACCTCCGGGAGCAGCCGTGTCCTGTCTACGATCTTGTGGTCTGTGTCCCTGAGGTGGTAGCGTATGCGGTGGATATACC
>JBNGDS010000105.1:0-7520 GCA_049975365.1 Desulfomonilia bacterium
GTAGCTCCCCATACCCACAGATACAGATATGAACACGACAGGCGCCCCCGGTTCACACCCTGCACCTGTCGTGGCCCATGGAATGCATGCTTTTCTGGCAGGCAGCAGATCATCGTGTTCTGGGGTGAGTTCATGTTCCTCACCCAGGCAGAAGAAATCGCAACGAATACCACTTGAAACCCCCTTCCACAACAGGGTATCTGATTGATAAGAAATCCCATGGGGAATGATCCGAATGAATCAATATGAAAGCTTTGTCTTCAGGAAAACCGCGGCTGCTGGGGATCCTGACCGAGCATGCGAATTTTTTGCTTTCCATACCGGGGTGTCCAGGACAAGGATCAGAGAAGCCATGATAAAGGGGGCAGCGTGGCAGAAAAGGATCAGGGGGATACGGGGCCGCGTCAGGAGGGCAACTGCTCAGGTGAAGCCCGGCGATCGGATGGAGCTGTACTATGACGAGCGTCTCCTGTCCGCGGAGCCAGTCGAAGTGATGCTGTTAGCCGACAGGAAGGAGTACAGCCTCTGGTACAAGCCTGCAGGACTTCTCACACAGGGGACTCAGTATGGAGATCACTGTTCTCTCCTCCGGCAGGTTGAGATCGCTTTCAGGCACGCACGGCATGTATTCCCTGTCCACAGGCTCGACCGAGAAGCCTCGGGCCTTGTTCTTGTCGCACATACGAAAAAGGCTGCAGCTCATCTTTCAGGGCGTTTCCGGGAGAACAGCGTGAAAAAGCGATATCGGGTCCATGTGCGTGGTGATCTCTTGCAGCGAGGGACCCGGGGGAGCATCGATCTCCCCCTGGAAGGAAAGAACGCCCTCACCAGCTATGTGGTTGACTCGTATGATGCCGTTAGCGATGAGAGTACAGTAACGGTTGAGATCGGCACTGGCAGGCTTCACCAGATCAGGAGGCATTTCCATCACATTGGGCATCCGGTCATGGGAGATCCCCGGTATGGAAAGGGGAACAAGAATACAGACGGGATGAAGCTCATCGCCAGTGAACTCGAGTTCGACTGTCCTGTACACGGTCATAGGGTCTGCTTCAGGCTCGATGAATACATCGCAGGACAGACATCAGACACAGGCCCCTGAGCATGTTAGAAACCGGATACCTGTATTCACCCCTGACTGAGATCAGGTCTTTAGAACCTGCCCCGCCCGTTTCGAAGAGTCGTACACGCCATCTTTGACGATGTGGATTCCATTGATGAAGACGTGATTGATGCCCGTCGGCCTTCCTGCCGGTTTCGTGCCAACAGGTGGGGTGTCTGAAATGGTTTCTGGATTGAAGATCACGATATCTGCTGCTTTGCCCGCACGGATGACGCCCCTGTCACTAATGCCGAAACGCTCTGCACTCGCACCTGTGGAATGATGCACGGCGTGTTCCAGGCTGAAGAGCCCCCGGGTGCGGACGAGCGGGCCGCAGATCACCGGGAAGGTGCCCATGGCCGCAGGATTGGGATAGCCCGTGGCCTTGATGATAGCATCGGTCTCGAACAGGCAGAGTTCATGTGAGAGCACCTTTTCGATCACGGATTCATTCCCGGGTTCCCCGCTGTAGGTATGAAAAAGCATGAGCGTACTGCCATTGCTGAGCTCGCACAGCCTGAGAAGGGTATCGAAGGGGCTCATTCGCCATCTCTGAGCAATCTCGGTAATGCGCATTCCGTTGAGATCATCGTACCCTTCGAGTGCCATGTCCATGACCTGGAAATCTTTGTACATGAATCCGACGAGCCTGAACCCGAGTTCCAGCTCTGCGCGAAGCCGAAGCTTCATCCATGCATTCCTGTATGCCTGGGGGGTATGTTTCAGGAACCAGTGCGGCAGCATCACGCTGATTGTTGTGTTCCCGCAGGTGTAGGGAAAGGCATCGAACAGAACATCAATTCCATCCCTCCGGGCCTGCTCCACCATCTGAATTGCCCGCTCTGCAGTCCAGAAGCTGTGTCTTCCCACAAAGATGAAGTGGGAAAGCTGGAGTCGGACCCCGGTTCTGCGGGAGACCTCGATCATTTCTTTGAGCGCAAGGAGGTTGTGGGGTTGAAGGGTGAAGAGGGGATAGGTTGGGGAGAGAACGCTGAGTGCCTTGAGGTGTACGGTCATTGGCTTGTTCTTCCCATGCGCAACACTGCAGAAGGCCTCAATTTCTTCCAGCGGCGAGTACATGCCCGGTTCGTACCCGAGTCCGAAACTCACACCACAGGCGCCTTCCTCAAGGGATTCTGTGAGGAGGTCAAGACAACCTTGAAGCTCGTGAGCCTTCATGGCCCCTCTCATGGTGTCGGACGCAGCGAACCTGATCGAGGCATGCCCCACGAGCTGAGCTATGTTGAGGCACATGCCCACCTCGTCGAGGCGTTCGAGAAAGCCGCCCATTGTCTCCCACGTGAAGTCCGGCATGCGTGCCAAAAGAGGCGTGTGCTGTCGAAACCGGAAGAACGTCTCTTCACGGAATGGTGCGGGTGAAAATCCGCAGTTTCCCCCCACAACGGTGGTCACGCCCTGTTCCACGAGACACCTCAAGAGGTCGGGATTCTCCTCCAGGCACAGCAGCCAGTCTGCGTGGGAGTGCATGTCGATGAACCCGGGAGAGACCGCACATCCCGATGCATCGATGACGATATCAGCAGGAGGAAGCCCCTGGTCCGGGTGAATGATATCTGTGATGTGTGCATTCTCGATCACAAGGTGGCCGGGAAACGGACGTGCCCCTGTACCGTCAAAGATGATCCCATCTCGAATCAGCGTGGTTGTCATGATCCCCCCTGGTTATTGATCTACGTGTTCCGGATGAATTCCGGAGGGCGTACTTCCTCCAGAACAATGGCCTCAGTGGGGCAGGTCAGTACGCAGTTTCCGCACCCGAAGCACGTTTCCCCGTCGATGGAGACAGTCTCCTCCACGGATATAGCTCCGAACTGGCATCGGGGTTCACACACCCCGCACCCTGTGCACCGGCTTTCATCTATGACTGCCCGGAAACGGGAGGGTGCGTATGCATTCCCATACCCGAATGTCTTGAGCATGAGCATGGCCGTACAGCAGCATGAACAGCAGTTGCACATGAACATGTCGTCCTTTACATTGTTGCGGACAGTGTGCACCAGACCCGCCTCTTCGGCATGGGCGATCCTGTTAAACGCCTCCGTTGCGGTGATGCGTTCACCCACACCCCGATCCAGGGCTGCTTCGGCAAAGCCGTTGATCTGCATGCACAGGTTCACATCCTTTGGGGCAATGCAGCGTTCTCCACGATTCATCATATGGGATTGTGTGCGACACGGGCAGGGTATAGCCGTGATGAGGCTGGCGTCCCTGATGAGAACCCGTGCAGAGTCCATGTCCAGCACTCGGTGTGTAGATTCAACAGTTTCCTCGATCGGGATGACCCTGAGCATGGGTGGAATATTGAACTGCTGCAGCATGGGAACGAGCTTCGGCATATCTTCCATGATCACGTTCTCCCAGAGAGAGAAGAGCTCGGGTGGACAGTCGGGGGTGATGACCGTGGAGTCCCTCAGCTCGATCATTGCGGGAAACAACCTGAACGTTTCTCCTTTGGTTAGGATGCGGTTGACAGCACCCCTGTGCTTGAGTTTCTCGATGATCTCCCTCACCCGTGGCTCGGTGATTCCCGTGCGCCCGGAGAGCTCTGATATGGATCCGGGCATGGCCTGAGCGAGCCTGCGACAGTCCTCATCATCGAAGAGGATGGACAGAATCTTCCCAAAGGCCTCTGACTCGGGGAATCCCAGTTTCAAGGCATAGGGCTGAAGTTCAGGCGGGATAGGCATGTCACACCTCCTTGATGTCAATTCCATGGATCTTGAACGCTGAACAGTTGTATCCTACCCGAGTGGGCAACCCTTTTCAACGTCTTTCACAGGGCAGATCTGCATCAGGAGATTTGCGTTCCACCAGACAGCCCTGACAGACCTCCCGTGTCCAGGCTACTCCATGGGCAGAAAGGCATATCCTTTGTTCTGGTACCCGATGAGGGAGATGTATCCATTTGCAACCAGTGTGATTTCGGGAAGAAAATCAAGAACCTCGACACCGAAGGCCTGGGCAGCAATGGCACACTGCTCGAGGGAAAATCCCAGTTCCTTGAATTTTTTGATGGATTCCTGGATACGGTTCTTGTCAGAGAGCTGGTCGGGCTGAACATGGAAATCACCCTTTGTCATGAACCTGGTGGCAGGTCCACGGAATGCGACAACGAACTCGGGTTTCTGTCCGAACTCCTTGAGCTGGTCGTAGGTGATCAGAATAAGATCGAGACGCCCGGCAAGGAGGGACGAGTTTCCCGTATTCACGTCAAAGACCACCTTGACGGTCTTCAACCCCTCGAGTGCGGCGTCGTTCCTGAAGTCCGCAGAAAATGCCTGAGAGAGCATACACACACCTACGAACACAGACACCATGATACTTTTTCTCATGGAACACCTCCATTTGTGTTGTTCCCGGGCGAGCTGTACCTGTCAATCACGAGGTACACCTTCCCAACCCTGTAGAATTGTGACCATGACCAAAGAATAACCATACGTCGTCATGAATCAAGGAACAGGAGGTATGACTGAGACAATACTACCGAAAACATCCCAGTACGCGGAGTTATCACGCATGGAGGATTTGATCTGAGAGTTCCTTCAGTGGTATGTACAGACAATCCATGCACGCTCATCACTCACACACGACTCCGAAATTCGCCTTCCAGGTGATGGTGAAACCGGTCGGACCCCTGTGCAATCTTGCCTGCACCTACTGTTTCTACAGATACAAAACCGGTCTTTTCCCCCCGACGCATGACTGGAACATGTCGGAAGACATGCTTGAGGACTTTGTGATGCAGTATCTTGAAAGCCAGCCCGATGGATACCCCGTGCAGTTCGTGTGGCAGGGGGGTGAGCCCTGCTTGAGAGGCATAGATTTTTTCAAGCAGGCAGTCGAGTCCCAGCGGCGATACGCACGACCAGGCCAAGTCATCGGCAATGCCTTCCAGACAAACGCGACGCTCATAACAGATGAGTGGGCACGGTTCTTCTCTGCAGAAGACGTCCTCGTGGGTATCAGCATCGACGGCCCGGAACACATCCACGACAGGTACCGGAGGGATGCGGCCTCCCTCGGGTCATTCGACCGGGTGATGGCCGGCCTCGACTGCCTGAGGATACGCGGTGTCCGCACCAATGCACTGACCTGTGTGACGGATGCCAGTGAAACGCACCCGCATCTCGTCTATGAATTCCTTCGGAAACACTTCGAGTTCATCCAGTTCATTCCCGTGGTGGAAGAGAAGGGATTCAGAAAGGAAGCCCCGTTCCTGAAAGGGAGCCGGAAGTGGGAGACAAGAAAGCCAAAAAAACCCACCGAACTCGTCATGTCGTGGAGTGTTTCTGCCACAGGATACGGAAAATTTCTCATGGCGATCTTCAAGGAATGGGTCGCCAATGATGTGGGCAAAATCTCGATCCAGGTGTTCGAGGAAACCCTGGCACACTGGCTTGGGCTGACAGGCGAGTTGTGCATCTTTACCCCTACCTGCGGCAGAGCCCTGGTCATGGAACACAACGGGGATGTCTACTCATGTGATCACTTCGTGTACCAGTCATATCGTCTTGGAAACATCAGGGAAAAGAGCCTCACTGATCTTGCCGTTCACCCGGTCCAGGCACGATTCGGTCGTGACAAGCTCACCCGTCTGCCACGGCAGTGCAGGGCGTGCGAATACCTGTTCCTGTGCGCAGGAGAATGCCCGAAGCACCGCATCCTTCGAACGCCGTCGGGGGAGCACGAACTCAACTACCTGTGTGAAGGGTACAGAAGCTTTTTCTCCTTCAGCGAACCTGCGATGAGGTTCATGGCCAGAGAACTCGCCGAGGGACGCCCGCCGGCGGGTATCATGGAGCACATCACGAACACGAAGATGTAGCCTGGGAGTGTGGGACGCCACACTGAAACCCTGATTTTCGCTTCAATCTCGTAAGGTCACGTTTCAGTCCAGGCAGTACCCTGTCCCCCTCGTCACTGCCCACGAGGTTGTTCTTTTCCTTCGGATCGTTCATGAGATTGTAGAGTTCCGGGGGATAGCAGGGGCTGTCCATCTCGATGTACTTGTAAGTGTCCGTCCTCACTGCAAAGATTCCAGGCACGGTGTAGGGATAGTCGCGGAAGTACTCATACAGCCATGATCTGCGCCAGCGAGGCCGGGAAGATCCCAGTAGGGAGACAAGGCTTTCCCCCTCCATGACCACTGGGGATGGTATCCCTGCAATCTCCAGAAGAGTTGGCGCAAGGTCGATGTTCAACACCATTTCGCTGATTCTCCTGCCAGGTTCCGCAACATGGCGGGGAGATCGAACGATGAAGGGGACTCGAATGGATTCTTCATATGCCCACCGTTTGTCCACCAGGTGGTGTTCTCCCCAGAAGTATCCGTTGTCACCGGCGTAGATCACCATGGTGTTGTCAGCCAGCCCTGTCTCATCAAGGAAATTCATGAGCCTGCCGACCTCGCGGTCCACCGAGACGAGTGTTTCGCAGTATCCCCTGTACATGTCCTCGAGGCGCCCGAGGGTTCCATAGGTGATGTGATTGTTGACGAGTCCTACCCAGTTGTCGGCCTCGGGGGGCAGGCCAAGATTTTGTATATCCCTGTACTTTCCCTTGAGGTCTCTCGGGGGGAGCCACCGGTGATGGACAGCCTTGTGGGAGAGGTACACACAAAACGGGTTGGCCCGTTCCTGCCGGATGAAATCCATGGCGTGGTCGGTGAGTTCTTCTGTAATGTACTCCTTTCTGGGTTTTGTCCATACACCGTCAATGAAGAGGGGGCAGTTGTAGTATCTCCCCTGGCCTCTCTGCTCGGTGAACGAGATGAACCTGTCAACTCCCCGGAGATTGGGCAGGCCTTTGCCCGGCATGTGCCATTTTCCGATGAACGCCGTGTCGTACCCCGATCCTTTGAGAAGTTCGAGGAACGTGACATTGCTGTCGTTCCATGGCGTGATGTTGTTGAGCACACCATGGGCATGAGCATACTGGCCCGTGAGAAAACTCCCTCTGCTTGGACTGCACAGGGAGGTGGTCACAAATGCGTTTTCACACAGCACACCGTCTTGAGCGAGTCTGTCCAGATTCGGTGTCTCGAGGAAGGCATGTCCCATGCAACTGAGATGATCCCACCGGTGATCATCACACAAAATAAAGATGATGTTCGGTCTGGATGCAGCCTGAGCCCGGACCCTTCCTGGCAGGTACATGCCGAGCATTCCTGCTGCAGCAGCACTGCCGAAGAGCTTCAGCATCTCTCTCCGGGAAAGATCTTTTTCCCACAGGCTCACCCGGTCATCACCAGCCATGCGTCTCCTCCTTCACGTCCCGAATGCATCATATCTGCGGCTCAGTGAAACAGCCATGTGAACAGGTCCACGAAGAGGTAGAAGTAGAATGTCCCTCCATCGATCAGTGTCGTGGGCACGATGATGAGACCGATGAGGAAGAC
>JBNGDS010000106.1:0-7515 GCA_049975365.1 Desulfomonilia bacterium
ACTTCTTGCTCATACAATCCTCCTTCTCAGAATATGGGAATAAATTCCCTTTTCTCGAAAATCCTCTTTTAAAAATCGATCGTCTTGACTGGTATATAATTCTGACAAGATCCCATTTTCATATATAGTACAGGCAAGAGACTTAAATAATGGCAGCTGGCATACCATCATGGTATCTCCCTACAGAGATTTTTTGTAGGAGTAAATTCCCCGAACGGGTAATTTTTGATCACTTGAAAGTGTAAGATAAAACCTACGTAGTGTTTCTATCGGTGTGAGATATGGATGATTTCTTCCTGTATGGCAGCCTTTGCAGCTTGGGCCCGGGTGCATACCCCGAGCTTCTTGTAGATACTCTTCAAGTGTGCCTTCACTGTGTCCAGAGAGACATAAATGGAGTCTGCAATCTCCTTGTTGGATTTACCCTCAACCAACTGTTCGAGAACCTGAAGTTCTCTCTGCGATAAAACAGGCCTGACATGTGAATCCTCCGATGTCGAGATGGATGTCCTCTTCAATCGATCGAAGACCTTGGGGGTCACCGCAGGATCTATATACCCCCTGTTCTCCAGTACATCATGAATGATCTTGAGCAGATCGACCTTCCTCACATCCTTCAGGACATACCCGTCTGCACCCACCTTGATTGCCTCGAGGACAAATTCATCATCATCATAGTTTGTGAGTATAACAACTTTGATGTTTGGGTACTGGGCTTTGATGAGTCTGGTCGCTTCAATGCCATCTATTCCAGGCATCTTCAGATCCATCAAGATTACATGGTAGCTATTGTCGGCATCGAGCATCTTCATGCATTCGCTCGAAGAACTCGCCTCACTCACATGGGTGATATCCGGCTCGAGTTCGAGAAGTGACTTAATGCCTTCTCGTACGATAGCATGGTCATCAACGACTATTACTCTGATATCTGTATTCATCTCGATCATCCAACCGGGGGATTGTCAGGTGAATCTTGCATCCTTCACCGTTCCTTGACTCGATCCTGATTTTCCCACCCATGTCTTTTGCCCTCTCACGCATAATGAGCAGGCCAAATCCCTGATGAATCTTCGATGCTTTCTTTCTGGTTATGTCGAAACCCTTCCCATCATCGATAACGTCCAATGATATCTCTTTCTTGTCATTGATACGAAGATACACACATACACTCTTCGCGGATGAATGCTTCTTGATATTCTGGAGAGACTCCTGAAGAATCCTGTAGAGAGATATTCCTTTATCCGGATTTATGGTGATTTCTCTCGGCAGGGAATACCTGATATCCATTTCAACCTCTTTGCTGAAGCTGTTGATGAGATTTTTCAGTGCTGGAATGATGCCGATTTCATCCAGAACCGGAGGTCGAAGCATCTGGATCAACTGCCGTGATTGTTTCAGGGCCTTGTTGATATCTTCTGTCAGACGGTTGAGCTCATGGTTGAGCCCCGGGAGATCACGATTCGCAATCTCCTGACAGAGCAGGGCCTTATACCCAATACCGGATAAGGCTTGTGCAATGGTATCATGGACATCGGCCGAAATTTTCTTTCGTTCCTTTTCCTGAATCGAGATCAGCCGGCCGGCCAGTTCTCCCAGTTCCCTCTGACTGTACCCCAGTTCAAGCGCCATTCGACAATTGGTAAGAACCGAGGCTGTAAAATATGCAAACTGCTGTAACAGGTCTGCATCGAATTCAGAGAAGAGGAACGGCCGGCTCTGATCATGAACAAACAGCAGACCAAGAAATTTTTCATTCCTGTTCTTAATGGGCTTGCATATGATCTTGTAATGATCTTTTTTGAAAGCATCCTCCCATCGGCTCACGCGGTCTTTTGAATTAATGGCGAGCGTCTGAAAATACGGGTCTATGCGTTTGATCAATTTATTCAGCAGATCTCTTGAAACCTGGAGACCGATCATGTGAACGTTATCCAATCTGGGAAGATCAGTTTCGCTGTCATTCGCCACCAGAAAGGTTCCATACAGATCAAAGATCTCATACAACCCTTGGGTAGCATAAGCCCAGATCTTCTCTTCCTCGAAGATGGAAACGTTTTCGGCGGCATATCGTTGAAGTGCCTGCAACTGCTTGCTGTGTCGCGTAATGATCTGTTTGCTGGTTTCCATGAAAGAACGAGAGAGAAGATAATAGGAACAGTCACTTACCTGGTGCAGAATTGTCATATCATCGATATCGAGATACGAATCTTTTTTTCTGTGGTTCGAGTTGTATTCTCGAATGACCCGCCAGAGGGCTTTCTTAAAGGAAACTGTAAAACCCAACACATCGTACACGTTATAGCCCTCGAGGGCCCTCAGGTATCCGATAATCTCCTGATCAGTGAAGAAAGCTTCAACATTGCCCCTCAATGCTTCTTCAACTGAGTTCATATAGATCCATACCCGCTTGCGGCCTAACTGAGTATTCAGCAGAAATTTGTGGTATGGATGATCAAGCTTCTCTTTTAAATAGCCTCTGAGATACTGGTGAATCTTTTTCTTTCTCTGGGTGTAGAAGCAGAGCAGCTTTTCTTTGTCGCTATGATCAATGAGCTCTCTGATCTTCTCGACGGTAACCATAGCAATCCTTTTCCATCATCCGGTTACCCTAACCATCACGAAAAAGACTCTGGGCACACTATGATTAGAGATTCACATCTGACTACATCAGCGAGGGATCTCGAGAGTTGCCCACTTTCTTCAAAGCTCTCCCCTCACGAGATTTCAATACACAGCATGTATTATTGTATTATCATCTTTTTGTCAATTTCATTGCAATAGAGTTCGCTGCATTCTACCTCTTCGCATCTTTTGTGTTTTTCTAAAAGGACCGCAATATACTGCGGTGAAGCTTATACTCCTGTCTCCTCCGCCTATCGGTATTCTCCGACCCTGTGATCCATGACGGCGCGCCATAGCGGGGGTATGGCGGCGAGCAGGATCATGCCCGCATAGCCCGTGGGGAGCTGTGGACTCTCATCAAAGTGCCGCAGGATCTGGTAGCGCCTCTCCGGCTTGTAGTGGTGGTCAGAATGCCGCTGGAGATTGAAGAGAAACCGGTTGGTAAGCCAGTTGCTGGAGTTCCAGGAGTGAATGAATGTGACTGGTTCATACCTGCCTTCTCCGATCTGCCGACGCAGAAGTCCATAGTGTTCAACATAGTTCACGATCTCAAGCAGCGAGAAGGCAATGATGGATTGTACGATGAAGTACAGAACCGCGTTCACCCCGAATACCAGGAACACGGCAAGAACAAGTGCAGCTTCAGCGAAAAGGTACAGGAGCATACGGTTGTGAATCCCGACGACAGGAAGATTTTTTCTCTTCAGTCGGGCCTCCTCTATTCTCCAGGCACTCCTGAATCCCCCGATCACGGTGCGGAGCCAGAACGCGTAGAAGGATTCACCGAGACGCGCTGTGGCCGGATCTTCCGGAGTCGCCACATTCCTGTGGTGTCCTGCCACATGTTCGATCGCCCAGTGCATGTACCCGACAGTCCAGAGCATGATCCTCGCAAGGATCGGCTCCACCTTTGTATTCACTCGGTGCTGCAGCTCGTGGGACACATTGATTCCCAGCACCCCTGAAGATGTGCCCATGGAGAATACAAACCCTGTGATCTCCAGCACTGTCAGCGCGCCCAAAGAAATCATGTACGCACCCCAGAGAACAATACCCACCTGGATCGGGACACACAGGTAGGTGATGAACCTGTATGAGAACTTCTCTCGCCGGGCTTTTTCCTGATCCTGTGAAGGATTCTGTTTCGAGATCCCGATGAGCAGATCCAGGACAGGGACCACGCCAAAGACAAATATGGGGGTGAGGAATGTATATACCCCACCCAGAATATAGCCAAGGACAACACTGAACGGCACCAGGAAAATCAAATAAAAGGATACTACGTGCATGATCTCATCCCCCGAAACACGTTTTCACAACTTTACCTACATATTTCTTAATTCAGTAATTTTGATTACTCATCATAAGAAATGGATTCATGAAAGCACGAGGTGGAATTCGAGGGGACTTCATCGACGCGGTTTTTCCGGGAGATCATATCCCGGCTTTCCCACAGGCCTTCCCCCCCAGTAGGCATCACAGAAGTCCGCCATCTCGTTCATCTTCTGCTCGACATTCCGGCGGATCCTCTCACACTCTTCCTCATCGGCATCAAGTGGAACAAAAAACGGGTCTCCATGATAGAGAACCACCCGAGTGAACGGAACGGGCAGGAAGTAGCGGTCCCAGCTCTTGAACACGATCTTCCTCTGCGCCCCATACATCATGGGAATAATGGGTCTGCCGGTCTCTCGTGCAATTCTGACCGTGCCCATCTTGAGCACCCGCGGGGGGCCCTGCGGACCGTCAGCCATCATGCCAGCGGTATGTCCTCCCTCCTGCAGTTTTTCAATCAGCTCATGCATGGCCTTTCTCCCGTTCCTGGTCGCGCTCCCCCGAACGGAATAGAAGCCGAGCCTGAGTGCCACTTCGTTTGCATATTCGCCATCTTTGCTGCGGCTGATCATCATGGTCACGTGCCGGGAACCGAAATCATGGAAAAAGTAGAACATCCGCTGGTGCCAGGTGGCATACACGGCCCCGTTGTAATCCTTGACAGCAGTGCGTTCCACGGCCTCGTTGATCCTTTTTTCAACGCGGCAGGTCGTGTTCCACAGCTTTATGATGCCGGCAATTACAGGGGGCAGACACCTCAGAAGGATTTTTTCCAGGAGATTGAACTGGTATTTCTTTTCGTGGTCCATGGTTTCTATCCTGAAACAGGTATTACATCACACGATTACTAGACCATCTGAAAATGATGCCATTGTCATCGGGAGCCTTCTTGTCTACAACGGGTCACTGCGCCCGAATGACCTCAATCCTGATCCGACCGATCAGGCTCACCATGGGAATCAGGTCTGCCATATTCTCGCCTTCGACGACCTTCACGTGGGTGACATCAGCAGGGACCTGATTCAATGTCGGGTCCACCGGAACCCAACGATCTTCAATAAAACTCTCGGCCCAGGCATGATACAGAAAGCCCTGGTGCTCAATCGAGTAGACGATACCGCTGATTACCCGGGTGGGAATACCAAGCGATCGGGCAAATGAAGCATAGAGATACGCATGCCCCTGGCACTCGGCTCTCTTCTCCATCAGCACATCGAGGGCAGTGAAAACATCGATGGGCTCCTTCCGGATATTGGCCTGCATCCAGGTGATCAATGCGCTGACCCGTTCCGTGTCTACCTGTGTCCCGAGGGTGATTTCACGGGCCCTCTTGACGATGCTCTCGTGGTTCGAGCAGATCGTGTAACTGGGTCGCATATACCCCCCCAATTCCTGCTGAGAAGGATAGTCTCTGTCACCACGTTGACCCGGATCGTTCATGATCCTGCACAGGGTCATCCCGTCCTGGACCTCACACTGTTGGCGGTCATCTGTTGGAAGAGTGGTCCCTGGATCGAGGCCTGAAATGGATATCTCGAGGTCCTCGAGAGATTCTGGTGATGCAAGGGGTGGATCGATCCTGATCAGACTGAACGCGAGGAGCGTCTCATCCTTGTTGATCGTCGTCTCCATCAGGTATCTCTGTGCAGAGGCCTCGTTCTCCAGACCCGAAATCAGCACCCCGCCGAGTGCCATTTCGAGAAGCGGCCTGCCCTGAAAATCGATCCAGGTGTCCACCTCCTGGGAATGGAAGAAGCTCTTGAGCTTGTACCCGTTTCCTTCGAACAGGTCGCTCTCCTGGAATGCCAGAACTTCTTGACTGACCGTGGTAATGCTCCGCGTCTCCCCATCGAACACTTGGTACGAGTATGTTTTTCCAATCTCCAAGCCGTAGAGCACCGGATAGAGGTACATGATGCTCGCGGGATAGAGCTTTCCTGTGAAATCAATAGCCTGACTGGTTGTCTCTCCCCTCGATACCGTTTCCATGTGAAGGGTGCCGCTGTCCACCCAGCCGGAAATCTCCATGATACTGCCGTCAATGTCATGGGTATACATGAACTCACGGAGGGCGAGGTCTTCCGAGATCGTGTCCGAAGATGTGAGGTTTACTTTCTTGTCCACCAGGAGGAACCGGAAATTCAGCACCGCTTCTGACGTGATTTCGTATATGGACGGTTCATTGTTTTTCTGGGTGAGCCTGAAATGGGTGAACCCGATCTTGTCTCCATTGAACACGATTCCTGTCCAGTATTCCTGTCCGGAAAACTCGGAGAGTTCTTGGGGTGGTTTGACATGGGGAGGACTGCCGGCATCACGGAAATAGGTAGACGCACACCCGCACACCACACACAGGATGATGGAGCACACACCACCGAGGATTCGCCCCAACCAACCAGTCCATCGTTCAGTTTCCATGAGCCCCATGGATCACTCTCCTCTCCGATCGTGTTCAGGGGAACACGGTTTCAATGATCTCTGGAAATTCCAGTTCCCCTTCGTTTCTTATGTGCCGAGCATAATTTCGCGTGCTTTGGGGCCGCAGGTGAGGATGAGGTCCAGGATGGAGAGATTCGGCAGGAAATCACCCCAGAGCTGCGGGTAGAGCGGAGAGTATCGCTTCATGAAGGAAAGCTCAATCCCGGATTGTTCAAAGATCTCCCTGTCGAGGTAGTGCTCTGAGGAGACCTGGCCGAGGTAGTGTGTTCCCCCGAGCTTCCTGCAGAGATCAACAATCAGCCTGCTGCCCTTCTCCTGAATTCCGAGTTCGGACGACAGGACAAGGGGTGTTTGTATCCCAAGATATCCACGCACGTACTGCAGGATCTGCATGTTCATGTTCAGGATCGTGTCATGGTGATCGCTATGGAGGTTCTCCAGAAAATTCCTGTGCTCCGACAGGTAGGGAGCATGGAGGTAGGCCGTGATGAGACCGGTCAGATGCTTGTGGTGCCACCGTCCTTCATGGCAGATCCGCACGTCAGAGATCTTCTGAAGTCCACGGCCCTTCTTCCAGACTGGAACCGAAAGCCACAAGACACCCTGATCGTTCTTGAATCGGTTCCGGGTGATCCAGGTAGGCCCGCGAGGAAACTGAACATCATCGAGGATGACGCACACATCTGATTCAGAAATCCGCCTGAAGTATCCCGGATACGGGAAAAAATACGGCTGGACTGATGATACGATCATCTCTTCCCCAGGAAAGCAGGTCTATGGGGAACACCCTCGCCTCGAACAGCGCACCTTCTGGCGAAGCATCAGGTGAACTGCTGCCTCAGACTTCTCTTCGTGAATCTACAGGTCGTACAGGGTCTCGTCCACCTTGGGCTTTTCTTTTCTCCTGCCGGATGAGCCCTTGGATTCCAGGACAAACGGCTCCTCCTCTTCCAGGAGATCCCCCATTTCCGCCTCTATCTGTTCAGGGTCTTCACCCCGTTCCATCCTGCGAAGGGCCTCCTCCATACCAGATCCCATCTTCAGACCGGTCGCTTCGGAAAGCTTTCTCATGAGCTGGGCCGCCTGACGAGGATCATCCTCATTCATCCTGCCTGCCTC
>JBNGDS010000107.1:0-7367 GCA_049975365.1 Desulfomonilia bacterium
CCTCATGACGGTGTGGAATCAGGAAATGTTCGGGCATGCGAGATGGGTCAGCCGTGCACTTCACGGCAGTGGAGAGCACCTGTTTCATGGCCGAGTGAATATCCTGCATGTCCTTCTTCGAGAGACCGCCGATGGGCCTGCGGGGGAGAACTCCCGCCTGGAAGAGGATCTCGTCGGAGTAGATGTTCCCTATGCCAGCAATGGCATTCTGGTTCATGAGCAGTGACTTGATGGCCCCCTTTTTCCTGGCTAGCAGCTCCCGGAAGTCAGGGAGATTCAGTGACAGGGCATCGATCCCCAGATCGTGATCCTGGATGAATTTCTCCGGTGATGAAGTGAGCTTCAGTGAACCGAGCTTTCTCCGGCTCAGGCAGGCGAGGTGGTAGCCGGTTGAAAACGTGAAAAGCACGGCGGTGTGCTCAGGTTCGTCCTTCGTACGGTAGTATTTCAGCCCCCCGGTCATCCCGAAGTGCATGTCGATCCATGTCTCATCGCTCAGGTGAACGAGCAGGTGCTTTCCGTGACGCCGGGTACCGATCATCCGGTTCCCCCTCATGGCATTCCTGAATTTCTGTGCACCTATCCCCTTGAGGAGACGGGGCTCCAGGACCCGGACAGAGGTTATGTCCTTGTGCAGAGAGGTGGCATCGAGATACTTCTTGAATAGTTCCACATCCGGGAGCTCCGGCATTTTCTACACCTCCATGGAAGGCCCAAACTGGGGAGCGTGGCATCCGGAGGATGAATATCCTGCCACGTGCTCAAGGCATGTCCCGAGAACGCCCGAATTCGACCCATGTCTGTGAGTGTGCTGGTGACTGCGGGGGATGCCAGCCTCCATCTCACTGGACCACATTCTGAGGAGACCCCTGAACAAAGGCCTGGATATTGTCCAGTGTTGTATTCAGGATATCCAGGAGCGCCTCCTGGGTATAGAATGCGCTGTGAGGCGTGATGTAGACATTTCTCAGACGCAGCAGGATGTGATCGGCCAGCAGAGTTTCCAGGTCGTATTTTTTCTGGAAGACGCTCCGCAGCAGTTCCGCTTCTTCGCGGATCACGGGTTCGTCGGGCAGAACATCGAGTCCGGCTGCTGCTATCTTCCCCGTGGCCAGTGCCTGAATGAGGGCCTGGACATCGACGATCGTTCCCCGGGACGTGTTGATCAGGATGCTTCCGTCCTTCATTTGACCGAACTGCTCCTCTGAAATGAGGTGCCGGGTATGCTTGTTTGCAGGGACATGGAGGGTGACGATGTCCGAGGAGCCCAGGAGCGTGTTCAACGGTGAATAGGTGAATCCGAGCTCGGAGGACAGCGCCTCATCGGGGTTCACGTCAAAGGCATGCACCTCCATGCCGAACCCCCGGGCGATGCGGATCACACACGTGCCGATACTGCCTGTTCCTACCACGCCAAGCACTCTGCCGTGAAGGTCGAAGCCCTTCAGGCCTGCCAGGGAGAAGTCTCCCCTCCTGGTCCTGTTTATGGCCTCGTTGAGATTGTGGGAGATAACCAGGATCAGACCGAAGACGTGCTCGGCCACCGGGCATGTTCCATACGAAGGCACATTGGCTATCTGGATATCGTGCTCACTGCAGTACTCGAGGTCGATGTGGTCATAGCCCGTGGATCGAGTTGATATGAGTTTGAGCGAGGGGAGCTGTTTGAGGACAGCTTCATCCAGAGATGAGTAGATGAAAGTCGAGACGACGTCCGTATCCCTGTGGTCTCCTGCATTCTGTTGCCCCAGAGACTCTGTCAGGAACACGACCTCATGGTCGGCGCCGAGTTTCCGGTAGATGTCCTGCTCCCATGGTTCTGTTTCAAAGATCGTGATTTTCATCGAATTCTCCTTGAAGGCATCCATTTTTCAGGAAGCGTGCCTCTGCCTAGGATTGAACCGTAATCCTGGGGGCGAGACGTTCAACGTCTTCCTTCCTGCAGAGCTCGCTGCCCGGAGTCATGACTGCGGCAGTGCCGCAGGCAACACCGAACTTCACCGCTTCGATCAGTGAATTCTCCCTGCTCAGGGCGAGGATGATACCGGCAACCATGCTGTCTCCGGCGCCCACCTTGCTCACCACCCGTACACTGGGGGCATTGAACCGGATGGCTTCCTCTGCGGTGACGAGGAGAACCCCGCCTGCACCCCGGGACACCACCACGGCCTGGCAGTTCCCCGTGTGCACGAGCCTGCGGGCACTCTCCTCCTGGCCTTCGTCATCCGGGATGTCTTCCCCGGTGATCGAGCCAAGCTCCCGCACATTGGGCTTGATCAGGAAGAGCGGTGACTGGAGGGCCAGTTTCAGGGCCTGGCCTGAGGTGTCCACGATGAACTTCGTGTTCATGGAAGACGCCTTCCGGGCAAGGCGGGCGTAAAAGGTGTCCGGAACACCTGGAGGAAGGCTTCCACTGGCGACGATGTATTCCGGAGCAGGATTCACATCATCGAGCTGATCAAGGAGCCCCTTCCATTCCTTGGAGTACAGTCGAGGTCCCTGCATGCCAAACCGGTACTGGCGGTTGGTGGATTGTTCCAGGACACTGAAATTTTCCCGGGTCTCCCCCTGGATTGGGATGTGTCGGTATTCAACGCCTTCCCCGTCGAGGAGCTCCCTGAGCAAGGTGCCGAAGATCCGGCCGGCGGGGAACATGGCCAGCGACGTTCCGCCCAGACGACGTATCGCACGGGAGATGTTTATACCCCCTCCTCCAGGCTCCTGGCCGGTGTGCAGGCACCTCAGCTTCCGCTCCGCAACGACCTGTTCGGCACGGCAGCTCGTATCGATGCTCGGGTTCATGGTTATGGTCACGATCCTGCTCATGAGGGACACCCCTCCTGGCGCGTGAGCCCTGTGTACACGGTTCTTCCTGTATCCATAACAGTCCTCACCTGCTCCTGGATCCTGACGTGGGTGAATCCGAGAGTGCCTCGACCCGAGCCACATGTTCCTTGACCGTGAGGATGCTGTCGGGATTCAGGGAGATCGAATCTATCCCTGCCTTCACGAGGAATTCGGCAAACTCCGGGTTATCGCTGGGCGCCTGGCCGCAGATGCCGACTGTGCATCCCCCTTCGTGGGCAGCGTCTATGAGAAAGAGGATCAGGTGCCTGACGGCCTCGTTGCTCTCGTCGAACAGGTACGAAAGCTCGGAGGAATCCCTGTCTACACCGAGGACGAGCTGGGTGAGGTCATTGCTGCCGATGGAGAACCCGTCGAAGCGCCTGCAGAATTTATGGGCCAGGACCACGTTCGATGGTATTTCGCACATCACGTAGACCTCGAGCCCCTGTTCCCCCCGGATCAGCCCATGTTCCGCCATCACCCCGATCACCTTGTCCGCCTCTTCCACTGTCCTGCAGAACGGGATCATGATGTGGATGTTGTCCATGCCGATCTCCTCCCTGGCCTTCCTGATCGCCTGGCATTCAAGGGAAAACCCGGAGCGGTATCGATCGCTGTAGTAGCGCGACGCCCCCCTGAATCCCAGCATGGGATTCTCTTCTTGGGGTTCGTAGGGTTTGCCCCCTATGAGGTGTGCATACTCGTTTGTCTTGAAATCGCTCAGCCTGACGATCACGGGGTTTGGATAACGGCACGCCGCAATCCTGGCGATTCCCCGTGCCAGGTGAATGACGAAGTAGTCCCTCTTGTCGTCAAAGCCTCTGGTGAGCTCCTCGATGCGTTTCTTGGAATCCTTGTCAGCGATGTCCGGGTACTCGACCAGCGCCATGGGGTGGATCTTGATGATGTTGTTGATGATGAATTCCATCCGCGCAAGCCCGATGCCGTCTGCAGGCAGGCGCCACCACCTGAATGCTGCAGCCGGGCTCGCGATATTCATCATGATTTTTGTCATGGTCGCGGGGAACGACTCCAGGTCGATGTCCGACTCCTCGAAGTCCAGGATCCCCTCATAGATTTTTCCTTCATCGCCCTCTGCACAGGAAACAGTCACCTCCTGGGAGTGTTTCAACACCTCGGTGGCGTTCCCGCAGCCAACGACCGCAGGCACACCCAGTTCTCTGCTCACGATGGCTGCATGGCAGGTTCTCCCCCCGTGATCGGTGACGATCGCGGAGGCGCGTTTCATGATGGGAACCCAGTCCGGGTCCGTCATCTCGGTGACCAGGACCGCATTGTCTTGGAACTGATCCATGTCTTCCACATTGGAAATCAGGTTCACACTTCCAGCGGCAATGGCGTCTCCGATGCTCAGGCCGGTCACCTTTGCTTCCTTCGTCTCCTTCATGCGGTATGTCTTCAGGGTGTCGGCGCTTTTTTGGGACTGAACCGTCTCGGGGCGTGCCTGAACGATAAAGAGGTCTCCCGTGTCTCCGTCCTTGGCCCACTCGACATCCATGGGCTTCCCGGCATGGTCTTCAATAATGACGCCCCACCGGGCAAGGGTCAGGATCTCCTCGTCTGACAGCACGAACGAGTGTCGCTCGCCTTTGCGCGTGTCCACATTCCTTGTTGTCTGGCTTCCGCCTTTGGCGTAGATCAGCTTCTTCTCTTTCGTTCCCAGTGACTTTCCTATGATCGGTGTGGAGGAACCCTTTTTCAGAAGCGGCTTGAAAACAGCGTACTCGTCGGGCGTGATCGTCCCCTTGACTATATTTTCCCCGAGGCCCCAGGCGGCATTGATCACGATCAGATCGGGAAATCCGGTATCGGTGTCGATGGTGAACATGACCCCGGAGCCTGCTTTGTCGGAGCGGACCATTTTCTGCACACCCACCGACAGTGCCACCTTGAGGTGATCGAACCCGTGCTCCTGCCGATAGCTGATGGCCCGGTCGGTGAACAGCGATGCATAGCATTTTCTGCAGGCATCCAGCAGTTCCTCCTCCCCCGCGATGTTGAGGAAGGTCTCCTGCTGTCCCGCGAAACTCGCCTCGGGAAGGTCTTCCGCCGTTGCACTGCTGCGCACTGCAACATCGACCTCGTCGGCTTTGTATCGTTCGGATAGTCTTCGGTATGCATCACGGATCTCCTCGGTCAGCCGTGAGGGGAACTCGTGGGGTTTGAAGAGGGTTCGAATCGATTTTCCGACTTTTTCCAAGGGCTTCTTCCCCTTGCTGAAGTCATCCAGGAGCGATCTGATGTCGTTCTCGATGCCGCCGTACTCCAGGTACTCACGGTAGGCATCCGCAGTGGTGGCGAACCCCGAAGGGACCCGGATCCCCCTGCTCTTCAGTGTCCGGATCATGTCTCCCAGGGATGCGTTCTTTCCCCCTACGGAGTCGACGTCCTTCGAGGTGAGATCCTCGAACCATCTGATATAGGCATCTGTCTGTTTCATGCAGGCCTCCTTGTTCGACAGGCCGGAGTGAGCGGAAAACCCTGCTCCACGGTTCCTCAATCATGATCCGGCTGGACGGTCAGCACCGGTGTGTCCGCCATTCTCACCACCTTTTCCGTGACAGAGCCAAAGAGCATGTGCCGCCACCCGCTCTCTCCATGGGTCGATATCACGATCATGTCCACCCCGTTTTCCCGTGCGGTATCAGCGATCATTCCCGCGGGGTCCCCGTGTGCTATCAGGGTATCGTACCGCACATCCGGAGAGAGTGTTTTCACGCAGAGGTCGGTCAGGGTTTTCCTCGATGCTTCTTCGAGTTCCGTGGCGAGGACCACGGGGTCGATGGAAGGTGTCTGGTACATGAGCGAAGATGCCGGGGGTATGACATGCAGTACGGTCAACTCGGCACTGAAGTGCCCCGCGAGTTCCTGAGCCGTCTCGAGGGCCTTGATCGAGCACTCGCTGAAATCCGTGGGGACAAGGATTTGTGTTATGGGCAGCATGGTGTATCCTCCTGTTGATCCCTTCAGCCTTGTTGCGGCGGAAGGAGATCTCGTGGTTTATGGTTTGCGGGCGAGCGAGCGGACAACTTCTTTGAAATCGATGTTCATGTCATCGACATCGTCTCTGGCACGCCGGGTCAACTCCTCTCTCCCGCGCTCATAGTCTTCGAGCATGTCTTTCGCAGCCTGAAGTCTCAGCCGAAGTGCCCGGAGATTTTCCTGCTTCCCGGGGTCATGAGCAGGCCCTTCATCTCCCTGTGTAGTCTGCAGCCTGTTCACCGCGTCCCTGAGAACCTCGATCTGTCTGTGTAGTGAGGCGTGGTCGAGGGTTGATTTTCCGTGCATGGGTTCCTCCTTCCGGAAAGAAAGCTAGCCAAGACTCATCAGTGTATGGGATGGTTCCTGGGTGTTCCTGATACGCCCGGACAGAATATGAATCTCCCGTTCCAGTTCGGGAGGATGGATCGACTCGTGAATGTGATGTGTGTGCACGTGTTTCTGCATGTCTGATCGAAGCTTGTCTAGAATCCGGCAGTAGAGCTGCCTCACCCGTTCGTGGCTGATACCGAGTTCCATCCCTATTTCCCGGTAGGTCAAGGGTGGTTCGATAAAAAAACGGTGTTTCAGGATGAACAGTTCTCGGGGGGTCAGCCTGCACAGGCACGCATGCAAGAGCTCCTCGATGAGCCCGGTTCTCTCCTGTGCGATGAAAAGCTTTTCCGAGTCCACCATATCTGTGATGCAGTCCACCCACTGGTCGGGATGGGGCGAGTCCCTGTTCATGTGGATATCAAGGGAAAGCAGGTCTTTTGCCAGGCCGAGGGTCCCCGTGTGCACCTTGCAGCTCTTTCGGATGAAGGTGTTGATCGTGGCCCTGATCCACCAGATGGCGTAGGAGGTGAATCGTACACCGCGGTCAGGATCGAATCGATCGAGGGCCTTTAACAGTCCCAAGTTTCCCATTTGCACGATTTCGAGGGGGTTGTTGGTGCCGTTGAAATATGGGCGGCTGATGTACAGCACGAACCTGAGGTTGGCATTGATGATCTTCTGGCCGGCACCTGTATCTCCTTTATGATATCGGCGGGCAAGTTCGCGTTCCTGTTCAGTGCTCAACAGGGCAAAGCGGCGGATATTTTTGCAGTATGACTTGAATTCCGGAGTATCAAACATTGTGTTCCTTTCGTTCTATTCTACAGGACAGAGACCCGTCGGCTTGGGATTGCTGTTCCCGGCAATCGTGCGTAGAGGTGTCACGTCCATACTCTCTCCTGACACTCTTCTCCAGAGCTCTCTTTGCGGCAGTTGGTGCTGGTCAGAGAAAGAGATCCCGGGAGTGTTTCCTGAGCGCTTTCTGATGCACAAACCGTATGCGTCCGGACATGAACATATCCACGATGGTCTCGGCAATGATCTTGTCCCTGTTGTTCTGGACCTTGTGCGCTGTCGAAACGGGATTGTCTTCGGAATCTGCATCGAAGAGATGTTCGTTGATCTGCTGCAGCAGATCGTACAGGGTCGTCGTGGCTTTGGGGGTGTTCTGCCTGGATGTGTTC
>JBNGDS010000108.1:0-7017 GCA_049975365.1 Desulfomonilia bacterium
TCCTGAAGCCAGGGGAGAGTGCGGATGCCATTGGAGCCGCCCCGGCAGCACCAAAGGCCGAAGCTCCGGCTCAAGAAACTGCACAGGAAGCCGCACCAGCTCAGGCATCAGCTGCAGCACACCCGGGTGAACGGGTGAGGGCGACACCGCTTGCCAAGAAGGTGGCAAAGGAGTACGGCATTGACCTCTCGAGTGTGGCTGGTTCAGGGCCGAGCGGCAGGATTGTCAGGGATGATGTGGAAAAGGCACGCCAGGCAGCGCCGAAGGCAGCTGCAGAGGCTCCTGCAGCAACGGCTGAACAGGCACCAGCAGCCCCTGCGGCAGTTCAGGAAGGAACACTCGTCAAGTTCACCGGCATGAGGCGCGCGATCGCGAAGAACATGCTCACCAGCAAGGTCGAGGCCGCCCTTGCCTACATGGATAACACCTGCGATGCCACCAAGGTCAAGGAACTCCGCGAGGATCTGCTCCCCTATATCGAGAAGAAGACGGGTGCACGGGTTACCATCACCGATGTCCTTATGAAGATCACGGGGGCCGCGATCCGGGAGCACCCGGTCATCAATACCCGCTGGACTGAGCAGGGGATCCTGTACCTGCCCGAGGTGCACATGGGGATGGCCATGGCCCTGGACGAGGGGCTCATCGTTCCGGTCATCAGGAACATCAACAGCAAGTCCATTGCACAGGTCGCCATTGACCGGACAGAATTCATCAAGAAGGGGAAGTCCGGGAAATTCATGCCGGATGACATCAAGGGCGGCACATTTACCTTCTCCGCCATGGGCATGTTCGGACTCGAGCACTTCACGGCAATCGTGAACCAGCCCGAAAATGCAATCCTGGCCGCTGCAGCGATCATCGACAAGCCGGTCGTTGTACATGGAGAAATCGTGATCAGGCCCATGATCAATGTGAGCCTGACCTACGATCACAGGACCATAGACGGTGCAGAGGCCGGTAAGTTCATGAGAACCCTGAAAGAGTTCATAGAGAACCCGCTGTTCATCATCTGAGGATGATGGGTGCGGGAGGTTGTCATCACGAGATCTGTATACGGAAAATACTGAAGAGAGGAAGAAGGAAATGCCAGTTGAAGTAGTAATGCCCAAGCTTGGTTTGACGATGACCGAGGGGCTGATCGTAGAGTGGAAGAAGAAGGAAGGAGACGAGGTAAAGAAGGGGGATGTTCTCTTTGTATTAGAGACGGAGAAGGTCACCTATGATGTAGAGGCGCCTGAGGACGGGGTGCTGGGGAAGGTTCTTGTGCAGGAGCAGGAGACGGTTCCTGTGGGGACGGTGGTCGGGTATCTCCTGAAGCCAGGGGAGAGTGCGGATGCCATTGGAGCCGCCCCGGCAGCACCAAAAGCAGAAGCTGCGCCTGCTGCACCTGCTGCCAGTGCACCCAAGAAACCTGCCGGCGGAAAGGTCAAACTGACCATCATCGGCGGGGGAACAGGCGGATACCCGGCTGCCATCAGGGCTGCCCGCCTCGGCGCAGAGGTCACACTCATTGAAAAGGATCTGCTCGGTGGGGTGTGCCTGAACTGGGGCTGCATACCGACAAAGGCACTTCTGCAGACAGCAGGCGTGATCAAGACCATGAAGAATTCGGATCTCTTCGGGGTTTCATGCAAGGGGTACGACATCAACTTCAAGACGGTCATGGACAGGAAGTCTGCGGTGAGTACTCAGCTCAGCAAGGGAGTACAGGGTCTGCTCGGTGCGAAGAAGGTCAAGGTGATAAAAGGAACAGCCACACTTGTGGACAACCGTACTGTGCAGATTGCCGAGACAGGGGAGAAGATCACCTCGGATGCAATCCTCATCTCCATAGGGTCGAAACCCATCGTGCTCCCCATCGAGGGGATCGACTCTCCGGATGTCATGGACAGCAATGACGTGCTGGCCATGGGGGCTCTTCCGAAGTCCGCGGTCATTATCGGCGGTGGCGTCATCAGCTGCGAATTTGCTCAGATCCTGAACAGCATGGGATGCGAGGTCACCATCCTAGAACTCATGCCCACGATCCTCCCGGGAATGGACAAAGGGATCAGCTCGATCCTGCACAAGGAAATGGAGGCATCCGGCATCAAGATCTTCACGGATGCGAAGGTAAAGAAGGTACAGCACAAGAAAAAGGGTGAAAATATCGTCACGTATGAACTGGGAGGAAAGGAGCAGTCTGCAAAGGCTGAAAAAGTGCTCGCCACAGTCGGCAGGAAGCCGGCCCTGGACGCATTGAACCTCGATGCTGTGGGAATCGCCTGTGAAAAGGGAGCGATTGTGGTGAACGACCGCATGGAGACGAATGTCCCGTGTATCTACGCTGCAGGGGATGTGGTCGGAGGGATCATGCTGGCCCACCTCGCGACAGCAGAGGCAGAGTGCGCGGCAAAGAATATCGTTGGACAGGACTGTGTCATGAACTATCGAGTCGTTCCATCCTGTATCTACACCGATCCCGAAATCGCCTCCGTGGGGCTCACCGAGGAGGAAGCCAAGAAGGTCGCTGACATTCAGGTGGGCACATTCCCCTTCAGGGGCAACGGGAAGGCAATGGTTCTGGGGAAGACAGAGGGCCTGGTCAAGGTCATTGCAGACAAGAAATACGGGGAAATCCTCGGTGTCCACATCATCGGACCCCACGCGACGGACATGATTGCCGAGGCGGTTCTCGGCATGACCCTCGAGATGACCACAGAGGAGCTTGCGCATGCCATTCATCCGCATCCCACGTTGACAGAGGCGATCATGGAGGCTGGCCAGACTCTGGCGGGTGGTTGCATCCACATGCCCTAACATTACGACAGGACCTGTACACGCGGACGTTCCACGTTGATGGGAGAAGGAAAGAGCAAGAAAACCTGGTGAAAACCAAGGAGGTGCGAACATGAATTTTGGCTATACCGAAGAAGAAGAAAAGTTTCGCAAACGACTCAACGAGTTTCTCGATGAACACATGACCGAAGAGATCGCCCGCCAGAACTGGGAAGATCTCGGGGTCGGGCCTGAAGCGAGGGAGTTCAGCAAGAAACTGTACGAGAATGGGTTCCTCGGGCTTCCCTGGCCCAAGGAATATGGCGGTGGCGGTCTTTCCCCGACCTACGACTTCATCCTCATCGATGAACTCGGAAAGCGCTGGGGCGCTCATGTTCCCCTCGATGTCGGATACACGATGACCGGGCACACGATTCTCAGGCGCGGCAGCGAGGAAATGAAGAAGGAGTTCATCCCGAAGATCATCAGGGGCGAGATCGAGTTCGGGCTCGGTTACACTGAGCCGAATTCAGGCTCGGACCTTGCCTCCATGATGATGAAGGCTGAAGACAAGGGTGATTACTTCCTCATCAATGGCCAGAAGACATTCAACACCGAGTCTCACTATGCCGACTACCATTGGCTGGCCGCACGGACGGAACTGGACCCCGGCAAGCCGAAATACAAAGGCATCAGCCTGTTCATCGTTGATCAGCGCTCACCGGGTGTCGACATTCGTCCCATGATCACCATGTCCGATGAGCGGACGAACGAGGTGTACTACGACGACGTCAAGGTCCCCAAGGACAGGCTCGTGGGAGAGAAGAACAAGGGATTCTACTATATCATGGAAGCCATTGACTCCGAACGGAACCACGTGTTCGTTCCTGCCCGTCTCTGGCCCATCGTTGATGAAATGATCACGTACGTCAAGGAGACGGCCTACCAGGGCAAGCCCCTTGCAGAGGATCCTGCTGTTCAGGCCAAGATCGCCCAGATGGCCATAGAACTGGAAGTTGCGCAGATGCTGGCAGACAATGCCAGGTGGCTTGAACTCAACGAGCTTCCCATGACCATGGAGCCGGAGATCACCAAGGTCATGATCTCAGAGCTGGAACAGCGCATGGTGGACGATGCCATGCAGATCCTCGGGCTGTACGGTCAGCTGGACGAAAAATCCAAATGGACGCCGCTTCGGGGGAGAATCGAGTGGTTCTACCTGCACTCATTCATGCCCACCATTGGAGCAGGCACCAGTGAGATCGGCAGAAACGTCATTGCGCAGCGCGGCCTCGGGCTGCCGAGAGGCTAGCCAATTTTTCCACAAGGAGGATGAGAGGTATGGATTTCAATTTCACAGACGAACAAAAAATGCTCAGGGATTCTGCGCGAGGCTTCTGCGAAAAGATGTCTCCCATGGGATATGTCCTGGAAATGGAAAAGAGTGAAACAGGGTACACCCCTGAATTATGGAACGGCATGGTTGAACTTGGCTGGATGGGTCTCATCATTCCCGAGGAGTACGGCGGAGTCGGCATGGGTTTCCTGGACCTCATCGTGCTTCTGGAGGAGATGGGGAGGATGTGCGTACCTGGCCCGTTCTTCTCGACGGTTGTCCTCGGGGGGTATACCCTCCTGGCCGGCGGCAGCGACGAACAGAAGAACGAATATCTGCCGAAGGTTGCAGCCGGCGAACTGAAGCTCACCCTCGCACTGACCGAGCCGGGAATGACCAAGTTCGATCCTGCATACGTCACGGTGTCTTCGAAGGCCGATGGTGATACCTATGTCATCGACGGGACCAAGCTCTTTGTCTCGGATGCGAACGTCGCCGACTACATCATCACCTCGGCGCGCACCAGCGGGGGCCCGAATGATACCGCAGGTGTCAGCCTCTTTCTCGTGGATGCAAAAGATCCCGGGATCACCATCACCCCGTTGAGCACGCTGGGCGGTGACAAGCAGTGTGAAGTAGTCTTCAAGGGTGTCAAGGTCCCGAAAGCGAACGTGATCGGTGCGATCGACGCGGGATGGGCCATCATCGAAAAGGTGATGCAGTATGCATCTGTCGGGAAGTGCGCCGAAATGGTCGGCGGGGCGACAAAGGTTCTAGAACTCGTGATCGACTACGCCAAACAGCGGGTCCAGTTCGGCAAGCAGATTGGTACGTTCCAGGCGGTACAGCATCACTGCGCCAACATGGCGATCTTTCTCCAGGGCAGCAAATTCATCACCTACAAAGCCGCGTGGCTTCTGGACGAAGGGATGCCATCCACCCGGATCTGTGCTGCTGCAAAGGCCTGGGTCAGCGAAGCGTACAAGAAGTTCGTCATCCTCGGTCACCAGGTATTTGCAGGAGTCGGCTTCATGGTCGAGCACGAGATGCCCATGTATTCACGCCGTGCACGTGCCGCAGAGCTGGCATTCGGAGATGCGACCTATTACCGGAAGGTCGTCGCACAGGATCTGAATATCGGATAGCCCTGTTGTCTCATGGGAGGCTGTTTTCAAATAGCCTCCCCATCGTTTCGAGGCCGGACAAAAGGAGAGGGGGAAAACATGGACCTGGCAAGATTGAAGAAATACAAAGACAAGGCGGAATGTGTCGAGGATGTCAAGAAACGCGCCTTCGAGATGGAGGTTGCCTCCCACGGCTGTTCCCAGGTCGTCATCCAGACCTTCCTCGATGTGTTTGAAGAGGAAAACGAGACACTTTTCAAGGCAGCAAGCCCATTTGCAGCGGGGATGTCACTCACCGGAAACAACTGTGGCGCGCTCATAGGAGGGCTCATGATCCTGGGGACCGTCTATGGCCGCCAAAGCGTGAAGGACGGCATGCCGGGAATTCTCGCTGGAATACGGCCGATGCGGAAACTTGTGAGATACTTCACGACCACCTATCCCTCGATCGACTGCAGGGACATTACCGGCACCGACCTGGCTGATCCCGAAAAATCAGAGGCTTTTTTCTCCAAAGGCGGGCTGGAAAAGTGTGCAGGCATCATTGCCGATGTGTCCGGGTTTGTCGCAGGGATACTGTACGACGAATACGAGAAGACACTGGCCTCCTAGGGCCGGAGAAAGAAAATACTCAAAACTGGAGGACGATATGATAGAGAAGAAACCGGGGCCGCTCTTTGACGTGACGGTTGTGGATTTCACCTGGGTGCTGGCGGGGCCGCACGCGGCGAAGACACTCACCGACATGGGGGCCGACGTGATCAAGATCGAGCAGTACAAGGCCGGCGCGAACGAGCGGTGGCTGCCGCTGCGGGTGAATCACGACGGGGTGACGCAGAGCTCGTATTCCATCAACAACAATCGGGGCAAGAAGAGCGTGTGCGTGAACCTGAAGAACGCCAAGGGCATGGAGATTGTCAAGGAGCTGATCAAGAAGAGCGATATCGTGCTGGAGAACTTTGCGCCCGGGGTCATGGACCGACTTGGCCTGGACTACGAATCCTGCAGGGAGCTCAAGGAGGACATCATCTACTGTTCGATCTCGTGCTTTGGGCACTGGGGTCCGTACAGCCACAAGCCCGGCTATGACATGATTGCCCAGGGATCGAGCGGGTGGACAGCCCAGAGCGATCCCGAGATCATTGCGCCGGTGTCCATCGGGGACACCACTGCGGCGATGCACGCGGTATCCGCCATGCTCGGGGCGCTGCACTACCGGGAGAAGACCGGGAAGGGGCAGAACATTGACATCTCCATGATGGACTGTCTGTTCTCACTGCACGAGAACACGCTGCCCTGGTACATGATCAGCGAGGCTGTCGGGAATCCCGTGAATCCCATGAAGATCGGTGCCAAGCATCCCGGCTATGCACCGTACGGGATCTACCAGGGCAAGAATGGATCCATTGTCATAGCCTGTCTCACGGAGAACAGGTGGCAGCCCCTGCTGGATATCATGGGGCCGGAATTCGAGTGGCTCAGGACTGATGAGCGGGCCAAGGATGTGTCCACCAGGTGCTCTACGGACAACGCCCCTATGATCCACGAGGCACTGGAGACGTGGGTCATGTCGCTGCCCTCGGTGGAGGAAGCGGAACGGCTGCTGGATAAGGCAGGCATACCGAGTCTGAGGGTGAGGGGACTGGTGGAGCTGGCGACCGAGGATCCCCAGATCGAGGCGCGGGAGATGATGCCCAGAGTGCACCAGCCGTTCATCGGACCAATGATGATGTACGGAAGCCCGTTGAAGATGTCCGAGTCACCCTGCGGTATTCGGAACTACGGTCCGTTTTTGGG
>JBNGDS010000109.1:0-6931 GCA_049975365.1 Desulfomonilia bacterium
GTGTTTGCCCTGGAGACCGTTACCGATCCGTCCTCGAGGGGCTGTCTCAGGGCTTCCAGGGCACTCCTCTTGAATTCTGGGAGTTCATCCAGGAACAGCACCCCGTTGTGGGACAGGGTTACCTCTCCCGGGGACGGGATGGTCCCTCCTCCGATCAGACCTGCATCCGAAATGGTATGGTGCGGCGATCTGAAAGGGCGCAGCGTGACGATAGAGTTTCTTTTCAGGCGCCCTGCCGCTGAATAGATCCTCGTGCAGTCAAGGATCTCACGGCGTGACAGGGGAGGCAGGATGGACGGCAGCCTCTTGGCGAGCATGGATTTGCCGGAACCGGGAGGCCCGATCATGAGCATGTTGTGCATTCCTGCAGCGGCAATCTCCAGCGCCCTCTTGGGCATGGCCTGACCCGTTATCTCCGCGAGATCGCTCTGCCGAGGTTCTTGTATGCTTATCTCACTGTCAGCCTTGACAGGCTCAGGCATGCCGCCGATCTCCACCACCTCTTTTATGTCGCTCACGGGCCAGACATCCCCTCCTGCAAGGCATGCCTCGGTGACATTCCCTGTGGGGCAGACAATGCCCTTGAGCCCGGATTTCTTCGCCAGGGCTGCAGATGATATGACACCGCGGACAGGTCTTATACGGCCGTCCAGTCCGAGTTCTCCCACGTAGAGATAGTTTTGTGCTCGTTCCTTCGGGATCACCCCCAGGGCTGCCAGGATGGCAACACATATGGGCAGGTCGAAAATGCCCCCCTCCTTTTTTACATCTGCAGGGGCAAGATTCACCGTTATGCGCTTCGGGGGGAAGTCAAGACCGGAATTGATGATGGCCGAACGCACCCGATCCCGGCTCTCTTTTACCGAGCTGTCGGGCAACCCTACGATGCCAAATGTTGGCAGACCTCCCTGTACATGTGCTTCAACAACAACCCCAAGCGCATCAGTTCCCCACAGGGACGCTGACTTTACGCTTGCTATCATATGTATTAAAAATAAGGGATTAGAACAGGAATGTCTAGAGGATAGTAATTTTTGTGGTTGAGAGTTCAGGCTGGTTTAAGGTTTAAGGTTAGAAGGGGTGCTGTGAACAGTGAACAGATCAGGAGACGGGTAACATTGTTATCGGACCGGCACCAATCCGAATTCATGGACTCCGGTTCTTCGGTTATCACAGCTTCTGGGTATGGCGTTCCTGGTTATGTTTTTATCAATACTCCACCACTCCAGTACTCCAAGATTTGCCGGATCTCATTTTTGATACAGACCACTCAGTTCCAGCCATTACGTTTCTGTGAGAAATGTTAGAAGGAGGGCCTTACTGCACAAAGAACCTGCTGAACAACAGGATCATGATGGGGATCGTGATCAGGGAGATCCCGAAACTGGCCACCATGAACTGGTTCACAATCGTCCTGTCTCCCCCTTCACGCTCTGTCAGGATGGGAACTGCGGTTATGGGCGGAACAGCGCTCTGGATCATGATGATGAGTGCGATGTGGTATGGAGGGTTCAACAGGATGAGGACCCCGAGCGTAACGAGGGGTAAGATCAGGTTTTTGATACTGATGAACTTGACGGTTTCCAGCACGGCTATCCGCCCGTGTTTCTGCATATCCAGGAATATGTTTCCGCCGAGGATGATCATCAGCAGGGGTACGGCCATATTTCCCACAAGGCTCATCCCCGAGACGACAAACTCCGGGACAAACTGGTGGAAACCGAAGAGCCGGAGGGCAACGGCAAGAATGGTAGCGATCAGGATCGGGTTGAGTATGGCCCGCCGGTTCAGTGATTGAACCTTTTTCCCGAAGAACAGGGGCGCGGTGTTGAAAAAGAATGCCGGGTAGAACAGGGTGAAGAAAAACAGGTCTACCACATAGGGAGACTCTGTACCGTATAATTCTGCTATGATGGCCAGGGGGAAGAAGATCCCGTTTTGAAAGAACAGGGAAAACCGGAATTCTTTCCTGGTTGGTTTCCTTGAGAGCGTCGAGAGCACCGTGGTCATCACCCAGGTGAATGCAGTAAACCCGATCCACCAGACGGGCAGGGTCCACCACAGGGGGTACTTCTCAGGATGAAAATTTCTCAGGATGTTGGCAAAGATCAGGCACGGGAGGGCAATGTCGATGGCAAGCACACCGAGCGGACCCAGGACATTGTCGATGAGAATGCGTCTGCTGAGAAGCCAGAATCCGAGTATACCGATGATAAACAGCGTACCTACAGCGGTAAACGTGGTGATCAGGATATTCATTCCTTCCCGTGTTCTCCTCCCGGTGTATTCGCCAGAACGCGGAGCAGCTCCGATACATCGGTGGTGGGCCTTTTGCATGTCATATTTGTGCACACATACGCGGTGGCCCTGCCGTTCGGGCTCACTTTGTCCGTTATATGCCCGGGCAGCTTTCTGCCATCCGTCGTCTCTGGACGAACCATGACAACCACGTGCGGCAGGAATTGGGAGCGCAGTGCCCGGATCATCTCGTGCGTATCATCGCTGCTTAAGCTGCCGGAGATAACGACTTCGTGCGAAGGACCCAGCAGGAAATCGAATCCTGTCATCATGAATGTGTGGGCATCCGGGGAATGGGCGATCGACCGGGAAAAGAACAGAGCTATCCTAAGAGCCTGCTGCTCGAAATCCATATCGCCGCTGAGCTTTGCCAGCCGAAAAAGATCGAGCATCAGTACTGAATTGCTCGAAGGCACTGCCCCGTCATACGATTCTTTTGTTCTGGCAATAATCACTTCGGTATCGTCTGCAGTGAGGAAGAATCCGCCGTGCTCGCGATCCAGGTAGTGTTTGATGCATGTGCGGGCAAGCCTCACGGCTGCATCGAGATACATGGGGTCAAAGGTAGTCTCGTAGAGCTCAATGAGCCCCCAGATGAAAAAGGCGTAATCATCGGCTGTGGCCTCTCTTAAGGGGGATCCCTCACGGAAGACGTGAAACAGTCTGTCATCAGGTCCCACCATATTCTCGAGGATGAAAGCAGCGGCCCTTACGGCGGCACGGCAATACTCCTCATTTCCAAAGGCCTGGGACGCCCTGGCAAGGGCCGCTATCATAAGACCGTTCCAGTCAGTCAGGGCCTTGTCGTCTCTGAAGGGTCTTACCCTGAGTTCGCGTTGTTCAAAGAGGATGTCTCTGACCCGTTCAAGTCTCTTGCGCAGCTGGTGTTCATCGATTCCAAGTCGGTCTGCAATCTGCTGCGGCATCTCCTTGAGATGAAGGATGTTCTCCCCGTGCAGCTCCTCTACCGAGGTGTTGCCCGATTCTTCTATGGAAAAGGCCTGGATGGCACTATGGTAGTCTTCGCCCCCCAGTATGGATCTCAGTTCGCTGTCTTTCCACAGGTAGAATTTTCCTTCCCTGCCTTCGCTGTCCGCGTCCTCTGCCGAGAAGAACAGGCCATCCTCCGAGACCATGTCGCGCAGAACATACTGCAGTATCTCCTCGGCCGTTTTTTGGTAGAGGGGGTTTGCCGTAGCCAGGAAGGCCTCGGTATAGACGATTGCCATGAGAGCCTGGTCGTAGAGCATTTTCTCGAAGTGCGGAACGAGCCACTGTGCGTCAGTGGAATACCGGTGGAACCCGAAGCCCACCTGATCGTAGATTCCCCCCATGCGCATGGCATCGAGCGTTTTCGTCGTCATATTAAGGGCCCGCTCGTCTCCGGTGCGCCTCGCATATCGAAGGAGGAACATGAGATTGTGGGGGGTGGGAAATTTCGGGGCCTCGCCGAACCCGCCGTATGTCCTGCTGAATCTCGCGGCAAGTCGCTGGAAGGTCTCATGCAGGAGATCTTCATGAAGATCAATCTGCCCGTGGGTTTTCAGGGCATTTTCTACTTCCCGGGATATGGTCTCGGCAGATTTCAGGATGTCATCCCTCTTCGAATTCCAGATCTGGGCTATGCGGGGGATCAGCTCGGTCATGCCCATAAGCCCATGCCGGGAATGCTTCGGAAGATAGGTCGCTGCGAAGAACGGCTTCTTCTCCGGGGTCATGATGATGGTAAGGGGCCAGCCCCCGCTTCCGGTCATCATCTGACAGACGTTCATATAGATCTCATCGATATGGGGGAGTTCCTCACGGTCCACCTTGATGGAGATGAATGCCTCATTCATGAGGCGGGCGACTTCTTCATCCTCAAAGCATTCGTGCGCCATGACATGACACCAGTGGCAGGTGGAGTAGCCGATAGAGAGAAAGATAGGTTTGTCCTGTTGTTGTGCTACTGAAAAAGCCTCGTCATTCCAGGCAAACCATGCCACCGGGTTGTCTGCATGCTGGAGAAGGTAGGGGCTGATCTCATCTTTTAGTCTGTTCTGGGCTTTCATTACACGCTATCCCTCATGATCACAGACCATCCTCAATTCATCCGTATAAATAATCCCATTCAATGGAGAGATACATCGCGAATCCCGCGATCATCTCCCCTTTGATACAACCCTATGACGGCAGCGTCTTCCAGGAGGAATTATGCTTCTTCTTCCCTGCCAGTCTTTTTCGGGTTTTTCTCCATCTCGCCGGCAAGGTTCTGCGCGAGTGCGGTGACTCCTGCCATGCTCCCCAGCTGCATACTGTCTACTGCAGAACTCGGTACGATAACGAGGGTTGCCCGTTCTTTCAATCCCTCGTAGAGCATGTTCATCGCCCGCAGGTGCAGTGCCGTGGGATTGTTCTGGTATGTCTTGGCAGCCTCTTCGAATTTCACGGCGATCTGTCTCTCGGAATCCCCGAGGATAACACGAGCCTGGCGTTCTCTCTCGGCCTGGGCCTCCATGGACATGGCATCCTGCAGTGCAGGAGGTATGTTCACATCACGCATCTCCACGGAAATAACCTTGATGCCCCAGGGCATCGTCCTCTCGTATATGATTCGCTCGAGTTCGTGATCGATCGCCTCTCTGCCCACAAGCATCTGTGACAGGTCGCTCTTACCGATGACGTCCCGCAGGGCGGTCTGACACGCCCAGCTGATGGCCATCTGATAATTCTCCACCTCAAGTGCTGCCTTCTCGGGGTCAATCACCTGCCAGAACAGGACAGCGTCGACGTCAACAGGCACAGTGTCCCGTGTCAGGGTCTTCTCTGCGCTGAATGCCGTCGTGATAACCCGCAAGTCGATCCAGTACGGGATCGTGTCCACGATGGGGATGATGAAAAAGAGCCCTGGCCCTTTCAATGCCTTGAACCGTCCGAGCCTGAGAACCACGGCGCGCTTCCATTGATCGGCGATCTTTACGGATGCTGCTATGGCGAGCGCTATGATGAAAAAGATGCTGCCGATCGCAATCGCTGTGTTCTGATCGGGTGCCTCTCCGTTCGATATACTGTATGCCAACCACGCTCCCGGCAGAAAGATGACAAAAAATACCAGGACCGGGAAATAGCTCATCTGTTTTTGCATCATGGTGCCTCCTTGTTGAACACGATCCCTGTAAGACCTGTTTTCTGGCCTAGTTTCAAAAGGGACTCTTCAAATAGAATAGGGTGCGTAGCCGATGAAATCAAGATTCTTCGGGGATAATGGCCGGTTGACGGGATCTTTGCAGGGAGGAAATGTTTCTAGTTCAGGAACCTCATGATGATCGAGTGCTGCTGTGCATCCAACCTGTGTATGCCGTGTCTGTGGGCTGCTTCCACGGCCTCGATGTACTCATCTCTCGTGATCCTGCGGTTAATAGTCTTGTCCCGTTCCGCATGGAAACAGGGGCGGTACTGGTCCATGATGTTCACATAGGTGTCTTTTGATATCTCCTGTGCGAGAAAGCGCATGATATCACCAGTGCCCGCAATGTCCCCGGGCATCACCAAATGGCGAACCAGGAGCCCCCGCCTGGCAATGCCGTCTTCATCGATTGTAAGGTCACCCACCTGGGCGTGCATCTCGGCTATGGCTGCCCTGGCAATGTATGGGTAATCCTGGGCAGCACAGTATGTCTTTGCATGGCGCTCTTCCCAGAACTTGAAATCAGGCATGTAGATGTCGATGATCCCGTCGAGGAGCTTGAGGGTATCCACGCTGTCATAAGTCCCGGTATTGTATACCAGGGGAAGATTCAGACCGCCTTCAATGGCTGCGGGTAGAGCTTCCAGGATCTGGGGGACCACGTGGGTGGGGGTGACGAAGTTGATGTTATGGCAGCCGCTGCCGGCAAGGGCCAGCATCATGGATGCGATCTCACTCGGACCCGCAACAGAGCCCGCCCTCAGGTGAGAGATATCATAGTTCTGGCAGAAGCTGCACAGGAGGTTGCATGAGCTGAAGAATATGGTCCCGGAGCCATAGCGTCCCACGAGCGGCGCCTCTTCGCCAAAATGAGGGCCGAAGCTCGCCACCTTTGCATATCTGGCGGTCTTGCAGTAGCCCAGCTCACCTCTGGTGCGGTCCACTCCGCATTCACGCGGGCACAGGTGGCAGTCCTCAAGCAGTGCACGGCCCTGCTCGATCCTTTGCAAGAGCCTTCCGTCACGATGCAGTCTTATATATGCCGGTTCAAACATGGATCACCACCGGGAACGGGTATAAGGTACAGGGTGTAAGGTATAAGGTGAGAATGGGGAGTCTTTTCAATCTGATATCGCCGAGACAAGTCGTATAAAAGGTCATATTGTCTATGTACTTAAAATTATTCGTGATGAAAACTCGTTTTTTGACCTTATACCTCAAACCTCATACCTTCTACCCTTATCGTCGTTTATACTTCCCCATGAGCTCTGTCTGGCCGAGGATGTGGCCTTCCATGGCATGGAGCAGTTCCTTCTTGGTCCTGCCCGGCGGCAGGTTCAGTTCGGTATCGAGGGCATAGAGCTTGAAAAAATACCGGTGTGTGCCGGACGGCGGGCAGGGTCCTCCATAGCCGATCTTCCTGAAATCGTTTCTTCCCTGTGTACCCCCTGCCGAAGGGGTGTCCCC
>JBNGDS010000110.1:0-6826 GCA_049975365.1 Desulfomonilia bacterium
CATCAGATCGCGAAGGGATGGCATCCTCTGGGAAGTGTGCGGGATGATCTGGATGGAGTGGATATGAAGACCTGTATCGGGTGTCACCTCGAGGGACAGTATGTCAAGACCCGTCCGGGCATGCCCGACGAGGTGAAAGATCCCACCAAGAAGCACGAAGAAAAATTCCCCGATGTCATGTTCCATATCGACATGATCAGCTGTGCCACCTGCCACTCGACCCAGCAGCCGGGCATGTCCGGCTACCTGCTCGATATGGCCATGGGAAAACAGATCTGGTACACAGCTGCAACGCTGGAAAGCATCACCTGGTCTGACGATTTCGGTCTTGAAGCCCCCAGGCCCTGGGAACCCTGGGTCATCAGGTACGACGCCAGGAACGATCTGGGTGAGCAGTACATCCCAGCTGTACCCAAGGTAGCGCAGTGGTTCGGCGAGAAAATGGACAACTGGGAAATCAGGCCCATTATCCTGAAGTATGTTGCCCAGGCTTTCGAGAAACTGCCTGACAAGCAGTTCGTGCAGGTCACAGATGTTATGGGCAAGACGGTGAAGAAACCCACCATCGTGAAACCCGAGCACATCAAGGCCATGATCATCACGCTGACGGACATGGGGTTCAGAAATGTCGTCTTCGTTTCCGACAAAATCTATGAACTCACAGGAAACGAGGTGACCTCATACGAGGATCACATCACGGCGCATCCGCACAATTTCCCGGTCCACCACAATATCGTGGAAATAGAAAAGCAGAAGACCTATGGTTCACAGGGCAAGCCTGAAGGATGCAGGGATTGCCATGCAGACTCCTCGGTGTTCTTCACCAAGATGATCATCAGAAATGTGGGTGGATTCCTGGCAGAGGATTATCCTGTACCGAAAGAGCCCCATGCTGAGCCGCAGATGTACGACTGGGGATTTGAGAAGGTTCCGGTTCCCGATGAAATCAGGTAGACTACGAACGAGCACCACACGCGGCGCTCTCATCGCCTGCCTCGTCCTGATCATGATCCCCGTGGTCTGTGCCGGTTCGGACGCCACGGCTGAAGTGAGTGAGCTGTCTCCTGGGGAGGTGATGGCCCTGATCTCCCGTAACGAGGATATTCAGCTCATCAACACCATGAGCACCATCGAATGCCTGGATCACACCATCAGCGGTGCGATCTGCATACCGTGCCCGGTATTCGATAGAATGGCTCCCGAACTGCTCCCACGAAAGGACCAGCTGCTCGTGTTCTTCTGCGAGAGCCCATCCTGTCATAGAAGTGAACACGCGGCCGAGAAGGCATCCCTCCTGGGGTATACCAACATCGCAATTCTCAAAGGTGGTCTTCCGGAATGGAAGCATGCCGGGTACGACGTGGAATCGAAAAGGAGAATCCCCCGTCGGGGAATCGAATCCATCAAACCAAAAAGGCTGGACTCGTGGCTCGATGAACACAAGAATGTGCTCATCGTGGATCTCAGATCCGAGGACCTGTATGCGGACAACCATCTCCCCGGAGCTGTGAATATCCCCATGGATGTACTGCACGAGAGGTACCTGGAGCTCCCCATGGACAGGATGCTTCTGGTCGTGGATGAACGCGGATACCGGTCATTCCTCGGTGCATGTTATCTCTCCTGGAAGGGCTACGTAGACGTCAAACGCCTGTTCGGCGGCATGGAGAATTGGAAAGCCGCGAACGTGAAGAAGCGGTAGTCATATGGAGAAAAGAATCCCTCCCATATTCATGATCCTGCTTCTCGCTGGTACGATATCGTGCCTGTTCCCTTGCCCCATGCATGCCTCTGAGTACGAGGGAGAGTACTCAACGCCCTTGGACACCTACCCGATACCCCCTGCAACGGACTGCCTCGCCTGCCATGACGACCATGTGTTCACCGCCCAGTTCCCCGAATCTGCCCACGGGAATCTGGGGTGTGCGAGCTGCCATGCAGGGGTCACGGATGCCATGACACACATGCTCGGCAATCAGGTTCCAAAGCTGATATCATGCGGGACCTGCCACGAGAAGATCTCCCAGGAGTATACGAACAGCTACCATAACCTCCATCAGAATTTCCAGTGCTACGACTGCCACAGGGACATCCACGCAGTCACCACAATCCTGGAACAGCGGAAAAAAGCGATCCTGCTTCAGTGCACCGAGTGTCATGACAATAGAGAGTATGCCCTGTCGGGACACGGCAAGGCAGTTCTGGAAGGAAACGAAGACGCAGCGACCTGTTCAGACTGCCATGGTCTCCACGACACTCGCGTATACCACACCTCTCACCAGGACTACCCGTCGGAGGCCCGGGAATTCTACCACCATACATGCATCCAGTGCCACAGCGATGAGGAGATGATGGAGCGTAACGGTCTCAGCGCCTCTACAGTGGAGTTTTACGCAGAGACATACCACGGGAAGGTCCAGGGCATCGGATACCCTTCCCTGGTTGCAGGATGTGCAGACTGTCACACGTCGCACAACATCCTTCCGAAGGATGACCCACGTTCAACCATTCACCCGGACAATCTCGTGGCGAACTGTGGACGGTGCCACAGTGGGTTCCACCCGCGATTTGTTCTCTACAAGGCGCATCCTGACTTCAGGGACAGACAACGCTACCCTGCGCTCTACTGGACCAACATGTCCATGGTGATCCTCCTTGTGGCGACCTTCGTCTTCTTCTGGATCCACGGGGCCCTCTGGTGGAGGAAGACATACTGGGAAAAGCATGAAATGGAGATCAAGGGGATCGTTCCTAGGCCACTCATACCCGGCGCTGCGGGTGTCCAGCAGATCCAGCGATTCACACGAACGGAGATCTTCATGCATGTGCTTCTGATTCTCTCGTTCTTCACCCTGGTCCTGACCGGTTTCCCGCTGAAATACCACGATGCCCCGTGGGCACAGACGATCATCAGGATATGGGGAGGTGCACACCAGGCCGGAATATTCCACCGGATTGCAGCAGTGATCCTGTTCATCCTCTTCTTCACCGTCCTGTGGCGCACCATCAGGTTCCTGTTCCCGAAAGGGAACGGATTCACGGGGTGGACGGATCGACTCTTCAGCAGAGACTCCCTGTTCTTCAACCGGAAAGACTTGGAGGACATGAAGGGGATGTTCAGGTGGTTCTTCAACCGAGGGGAGCGGCCCCAGTTCGACCGGTGGTCGTACTGGGAGAAATTCGATTTCCTTGCTGTCTTCTGGGGCATGGCTGTAATCGGCGGATCCGGAATTTTTCTCATGGTCCCGGAGTGGACATCATACCTCTTCCCGGGATGGGTTCTCAATGTGGCATCGATTCTCCATTCCGAAGAGGCCCTGCTGGCGGCCCTCTTCATCTTTACCGTGCACTTCTTCAATACCCACCTGATTCCCAAGAAGTTCCCCATGGACCGCACCATCTTCACCGGCCGATATACCTTGGAAGAACTGCGTGAAGAACGACCCATCGAGTATCAGAAACTCGTTGATGAAGGAAAACTCGACGAGCTCCATAGGGATCACCCGAGCATCTTCATCAAGCTCCTCTCGGCTGTATTCGGTCTGTCGAGTCTCCTTCTCGGTCTTTTCCTGGCAGTGATCATCCTGTGGTCGGTCGTGTTTCTCTAGGGACACCTTGACTCTGAGATGGGCACCTGATAAGAGATCGTGACGTACACTCCGCTCATTCCCTGAGCTGCAATGATTCAGGAGGGATCACGAGAAGGGAACATGCACTCGAATATGAATCAGCGATCTGCCAGGAACCTTTTCAAGTCCGCCTTCCGTCTATTCACCTCGTTCGGTCTTGCCACCTTTCTCATCCTGGCCATTGCGTTCCTTTCGATTCTGGGGACCATTCTCCCCCCCTGCTGTCCGACGGAGCACATGACCACAGCCCAGTCCCCGTGGTCTCTGAGGTCCATCATCTCCTTTCTCAGGCTCGACGACATGTTCCATTCACCCTGGTTCCTTGTCCTTGGTTTCCTCCTGTTTCTGAATATCGTGATGTGTACAGGGAAGAAACTCCACGGCATCATCTTCAGAAGGCGGCAGAGCAGCCCGGGGAGACAGTCCCCTGTCATGCTCAGATCTCTTACCCATGTCGGGATCGCGGTCATTCTGGTGGGCTTCACCCTCGGAGGCTATGCCGGATTTGAATCATACGTCGAGATTCCCGAGGGTGAATCCGTACGGATCGCATCCTTCCTGCCTGATCATGAGCGCGTCGACCAGGGTCTGGCAGTACGCTGCGACGATTTCACCATCGAATACTATGCCTCGGGCATGCCCAAGGAATTCCGCTCGGATCTGACATTTGAACGGGATGGAGAGATCATCAACCAGGGCCCCCTGCTGGTCAATCACCCCATCTCGATCGATGATATACGCTACTACCAGGCCCACTACCGGGTGGATCCCCTCGCAGTGATCACAGTGGACTATGAAGGGCAAACCAGTTCCTTCACAGCAGCACCGGGGCAGAACATCCCGTTGGGCCATGGTGCATCCTTGTACGTCTCCCGCATCGAGGAAAATTTCATGAACATGGGCCCTGCGGCAAAGATAGAATTCTCCTCCCCCCGGGAGAACGGTTCTCTCTGGCTCTTTTATGGAATCGAGGAGATCCTGGATGCCGTACCCGATCTCTTTTCCAGGGCTCCACAATTCAATCCGTCGAAATTTTCAGGGTACGTCTTTTCCCTGGCCGAGCTGAAACCCCTGTATGCGACCGGGCTCATGGTTTCCTATGACCCGGGAATACCGATTGTTGTCCTTGGGAGTGTCCTTCTGCTTCTCGGCTTGTTCTTCACCTATCTCGCTCCCTCATCCGCTGCACGCTTCCGCATGAAGAAGGATCCCTCAGGAGAGAAGGCCACGACATGAACATCACGGTATTGAACTCAGTGGCATTTCTGTACCTCGCTGCGTTTGCATGTTCAGTTCTTTTTTCCATTACGGGCCTGAGCCTGTTCGGTCGACTCCGGGTCATTTCCCTGTTTGGAGGCTTTGCTGCGCACTCTGCAGGGCTCATCATCAGGTGGGTGGAGTCATACACTCTGGGATTCGGCCATGCGCCGCTGTCGAATTTCTATGAATCCCTCGTGTTCTTTTCCTGGGCAATAGTCTTTTTCACCATCGTCCTCGGATTTTTCAGGAAAATAGAAGAATTGAGCACATTCATCGTGCTGGTTGCATTTCTCCTCATGGCATACGCGTCTTTCTCCCCGCACATCGATTCCCAGATACAGCCCCTCATCCCTGCCTTAAAGAGCAACTGGCTCATCAGCCACGTGATCACCTGCTTTCTCGGGTACGGGGCGTTCGTGATTGCATCGGTTCTCGCAGCAGCATTCCTGTTTTCAGGCTCACGTCGGAGCAGAAACACATCTGGCGTGGAGGAAAGAATCTATCAGTGCATTGTCATCGGCTTTGTCTTCTTCACCATCGGGATCATGACCGGTTCGGTATGGGCTCACTATGCCTGGGGCAGATACTGGGGGTGGGATCCGAAGGAGACCTGGGCTCTCATCACCTGGCTCATCTATGCCGCCACCCTCCACACTCGGTTCCTCAGGGCCTGGAGTGGAAAACACTTTGCCGTTATGACGCTGGTCGGGCTTGCCAGTGTGCTGTTCACCTACCTGGGCGTCAACTATCTCCCTGGCCTCCACAGCTACCTGTAACACCCTCGATGCAAAAAAAGGGATGACGACTTGGGCAGTAGATCCGTCATCCCACAAAGAGGAGGTAGTTAGGATTGGCTTGGTTTCGTGTCTCTGAAGAGAGTAGTGTCTCCTTGTGCTCTCGTGTTTTGTCTCAGGGTACGATTCCCTAGATTCCAGTTGGTCTGTCGCACCCTGCGAATCCACCCTTTCGGTGCCAGTACCGTTTTGCCTGACCGAACTGTGCATCAGGAACGATCTTCTTCACCTCGAGCTGACGAGCGATGCGGGCCTGAGCCAGTTCGCCCCTGAGCGTACTGATCTCAGAGGTGAGCGTCTTGACTTTTGCCTCGTCCGGGGTTGTCCTGGCTATCTCATCCCGGAGTTCGGTCTTCTTCCGGACTATCTGCTCGCGGATCGGATCCACCTGCTGCACATATACATCTCTGAGGTCTCTGAGCTGTTCGCGCTGCTCTTCGCTGAGACCGGCAGCTTCCCTTCCTGAAAACTGGCATCCGTATGATCGATCACCTTTTTCAAGACGCTGGCAGTCGCCATACCTGCCTTCCGCCCCGTCCCGAGGTCCGTGGGCAAAGACGGGAACAGCAACAGCACCAGTGAAGATTAGAATTCCTATCAGAGTGATGATTCGCTTCATATCGGTTCTCCCTTATCGAAGATTTTTCTCGCTTCACCATCCTGGAGAGCAACAGCTGTGCCAACGTGGTGAGACCTTTCGCAACTCACGAAAATATATTTATTTTTCTTCAATGGAACTGGTGATGACGGCAAAGATGGACGGCCATGGGGATCGGATGGTGTATATTTTATATACAGAACATGCATACATGTGTATACAAACTATACTGCACCAGGGGGAAGGAGCATCTGCCGAATATGATGTTCTCATGAAATGATCCCTGGCACACAACTTGTAATGTACGAACGACATATGAAGAAAGCTCCGAAGAAGGCGTCTGCCGGGCTCAGGTGGATACGGATATCACCCTGGGTGATCCTCGGGTCTTTCCTAGTCATGGTACCCATCTTCGTGTTTATCACGATCGAGAGCATCAATTCCCAGAAGGAGAACATGACGCTGCTGTTGAGCGAGAAGGGGGATGCGCTTATCCGGGCGTTCGAGGCAGGAACGAGGACCGGCATGATGGGCATGAACTGGAG
>JBNGDS010000111.1:0-4540 GCA_049975365.1 Desulfomonilia bacterium
CGGGTAATGAGTTCCGTAAGCCGTTGGGAGCAGCTCAGCGCCTTCTCGGTATACACCCTCTTTGCTTCGGCATACGGGTCCTCGATCCCGGCATGCTCTCTGAGTCGATCATACATCTCCATGGCCATGAGTGGAGGAGGAGACGTGTAATCAAAGCGTGCAATGCATTCCAGGATTCCCTTGAGGAATGTTTCCTGATCCGGGAACGGAACATTCTCCCGGGTAATTTCAACGGCCTGCCGTACCAGACAGGCAACACATTCGAGGTGGGTACGCATAGCCGGCGAGCTCTCCGATTCCTGTCCCGATCAGGGAAATTCCCTGGGGACGTCTACCACCAGTGAAACCGGACGGATACGGCCCAGAGCACTGTATGCGTATCCCCTCACGTACCAGGACTCGTCATCCGTCAGAGCCTTTTCGATCATTGGCAGTGCCTGCACTGATCCTATTTTTCCCAGTCCCCAGCAGGCCTTTGTCCTGACATTGAGCTGGGTATCTTCGAGCGCCTGTTCGAAGAGGGGGAGATAGTTCAGATCTTTCCTCTCCCCAGCTGCGACCAGTGCATTGAGCCGTATCCTGGAACTGCTATCCGTGGCAAACCGTACCAGTTCGTTGAACGTGAACTGGTCGGGATATGTGATGAGCGCCAGATATCGTTTCTTCTCATGTTCTGACAGGATGTACTCGTGGATCTTTTCAGGATGGTTCGTCAGGTGGCTGTGGAGTATCCTGGTGTGCAGTGCTGGTACATACATCAGAATATAGGCTGCGATACCGATGACGGTAAGGATCCTGAACCGATCGAACATGGATGCGAGAACATGAGAAACCCAGGCAAGGATGAGGAACGGTATGAGGAGAAGTGGGCCCTTGAAGAGAAAGAGCCCGATCGCCGTCCGCATGGAACTGTTCTGATCAAATATTCTGCTGTAATCCTTGAAGATTCGGTTGTTCAGGTTTGCAGGCAGCGAGTCTTTCAGCACAATGGACGTACAGGACAACGGCTCTCGACTCACAACCATGGAACACCCGGGAATGCTGCAGGGATCTTGAGACCTCACCCACAGGGTGCCGTGAGGAAGATGGCCGATCCTATCTATCGATGTGCTTACGGCAAGTACATTCTGTTCCCGAGCTGCAGCGGGTTTGATCACATGGGCCGCAAGGGGGCTGTGGCTATAGTAGAAATCCGTTAGCCTCTCTCCTCCGGGCGTTATGAGCAGGGAATCCCGAATCGTCTCAAAGGAGGACCCCCCAAGGAAGGCATAGATCACGATGGGTGTACAGAGGATAGAGAAGAGAACCGCCCACCTGAGACGAGGAGGTGTCTTCCTCTCAGATCTTCTCATGACGATGATCCAGGGAACAAAGAACGTCAGGGGGCAGGCAAACCCGAACACAATGGATACCAGGGGGATCTCATGGCTGAACGAGAAGAAACTGCACATACTCCCCAGGAAAAGATAGATGAGAATATCCCATTTCAGGAGGGTGTTACTCAAAAAAGGGAACACGGAAGCGGCCATTGACAGGAGTGCGTTGAGGACGCCCAGCGTACAGCCGAAGAACAGCGCACTTCCCACGAGGTGCCCTGTCGATGTAAGGAAAGGATCTCCGGGGTTGACCAGTGGCGTCATTCCATGGGCGATGAGAAGATTCATCTCAGTTGAAACGAACCCAGCATGCTGCTGTACCAGGATATATCCGTAGAGTGTATAGAGGGCTATGCAGGCAATAGTCCCTGCACACGAGGCCTTGAACCACTGGCCTATGTCCCGTTCTCCCCCAGTATGAACGTTCAGCATGCCTGTTCCATATACCAGCTGAAATACATAACCGTGTAATCAGTCCAGGGAGCCTCGTCCCTGGTTCAGTGAACTCCCTGAGGTGTGTCCTGCTATACGCTCAGCCCGAGCTTCTTGTAATTCTCCAGGAGGGCGGCAATTTCCTCAGTGGACCGGACACTCTTTCTTCCCCGTACAGCCTCCACATCGGAGCGGGAGGTCCACACATTCTTAAAATTCTTGGACTGCTTCGTGAACTTGATGAAATTCGCAAGGGCATCATCACAGACATGGGTGAATCTTCTGGTATCCATGAAGGCAATATCTCTGATCTTCTCGACAACATCCTTGTTCAGACGCATGACATACCGGATACGCCTGTCAGAGGTGTCATTGCGCGGTCCGACATACCTCTTCCGCCCTCTGGCAGGGACAGGGCCCCCGATTTCACCCTCTCTCATGAATATATATGCCTCCAGGGCTGCACCGACAAAATCCACCATAGCGATATTGAGCATGCGGGATATTACCCTCAATTCAGACAGATTCTGCGGTTTAAAGTACATCATAAACCGTGACGTCACTTTGTCATCTCCCTTTGAATTCATCGATGAACCTCCTTAGGCTCCCTACAGACATGAGGATGAGCCGATGCCATCACCGCTGCTAGAAAACACCCCTTTGAACGGCGAAGATACGACAGGGACATGTCGAGATGACGCATCATACCTCCATGATCTCCTTTTCTTTGGCAGAGAGCTGATCATCGATCTGTTTGATGTAACTGTCCGTTATCTCCTGCACCTTGTCTTGAGAATTTTTCAGTTCATCCTTACTGATCATTTTATCCTTCTCAAGGTCTTTGAGCAGAGCATTGGCATCCCTTCGATGGTTTCGTATCTCAACCCTGAAGTCTTCAGCCATCTTCTTGACCATTTTCACGAGATCCCTGCGTCTTTCTTCATTCAGAGGGGGGATGGGAACCCTGATGATCTTTCCGTCGTTGTTCGGTGTCAGCCCGAGCTCAGACTTCAGAATGGCCTTCTCAATAGCTGGCAGTGCGCTCTTGTCCCAGGGCTGAATTGTGATGAGTCGTGGTTCGGGTACTGCAAGTGTTGCGAGTTGATTCAGCGGTGTGAGGGCTCCATAGTAATCAACCATGATCCCATCCATGATCCCGATGGAAGCCCTGCCGGTTCTCAGCTTCATGAGTGAGTGTTTCATTGCATCCAGCGTCTTGATCATATCCTTCGTCATCTCATTGAGGACATCGTCTTTCATCACACATCCCTCCTGACCCTGACAATCGATCCGACGGATTCTCCTGTGAGGAGAAGCTTAATATTATCAGCATCATAGATGTTAATCACGCTCATCTCAAGATTGTTATCCCTGCACATACTGACAGCGGTAGCATCCATGACCCTGAGGTTTCTCGCCAGAACAGTATCATAGTCGAGCTCTGGGAAAAATTCTGCATCTGAGCATCCTACGGGGTCTTTGTCATAAATACCGCCCACTTTTGTTGCCTTGATTAGGATCTGTGCCCCTATTTCCAGGGCACGGAGCGCTGCTGCAGTATCGGTGGTGAAAAAGGGATTTCCTGTTCCGCCCGCAAAAATCACGACACTCCCTGCATCGAGAAAGTCCCGTGCCTGTTTTACTGAATACGGGTGTGTTACCCGCGGCATTTCGATGGCGCTCATAACGACGCTCGCTATCCCCTGTCGGTCGAGTTCAGCCTGAACGGCAAGGGCATTGATCATGGTCGCCAGCATACCCATGTAGTCGGCGTATACCCTGTCAGTGGCAATCGTGAGTGTAATGCCCCGGAATATATTTCCGCCCCCGATCACGATACCAACCTGAGCACCAAGATCATGAGCCGCCTTGACCGGTGCAGCCACAATCGTGAGGGCATCGGGATCAATGCCAAATCCCTTCTTTCCGCCGAGCGCCTCTCCACTCAGCTTGAGGAGTATACGCCTGTACTTCAGAGACACTGTCTACTGCTCTTCACCTACCTGAAATCGGGAAAATCTCTTGATGAGACACTTTTCACCGGTCTTTGCCATGAGCTCATCCAGGAGCTGCTTGATGGTCTTGTCCGGATCCTTGACATAGGCCTGATCGAGAAGGCACTGTTCAGCGTAGAACTTTTTCAGTTTCCCCTCGATGATCTTCTCCACAACTTTTTCAGGCTTTCCGGTCTTCAAGGCCTGTTCCCTCAGGATATCCTTCTCCTTGTCGAGCACGTCTGAAGGAACTTCATCCGGGGAGACCCAGCTGGGGTTCGCCGCAGCAATATGCATGGAGATATCCTTCACGAAAGTGAGGAACTGGTCGGACTTGGCCACGAAATCACTCTCGCAGTTCACTTCCACGAGAACCCCGATCTTTCCCCCCAAATGGATATACGATCCGATCGTTCCCTGGGATGCCTGTCTCCCGGATCTCTTGGTCGCGACTTCGATTCCTTTCTTCCTGAGATACTCCACTGCCTTGGTGAAATCGCCGTTTGTTTCTGCAAGAGCTTTCTTGCAATCCATGATTCCGACGCCGGTCTTTTCTCTGAGTTTTTTCACATCATCCGGTGATATCTGCACTGTCCACCTCCGTTGAATATTACGAGAAGTCTTCTTCGAGATCTTCTACAGCGTCTATCTCTTCTTGTGTCCCGTGTGGATTTTCAACATCTTCCTCATCCTCTTTCACAATGATCTCAATATCCCCTTCGAGATCCTTGCCGATGG
>JBNGDS010000111.1:4550-6545 GCA_049975365.1 Desulfomonilia bacterium
GGCTCTTCCCTGCAACTGCCTCAGCAGGGAGTTCCTCTTTCACCTCTGACTGGAGCTTCTCGAGGTACAGGGAGTTGCCCTGATCAACAGCATCAGCGATCTTCGAACTGAAGAGCCGAATCGCCCTGATCGCATCGTCGTTGCCGGGTATGACATACTCAATCAACGTGGGATCGCAGTTCGTATCTACAATGGCGACGATAGGGATCTTCAGCTTCTTTGCTTCCATGACGGCGATATATTCCCTCGACGGATCGACGATGTAGAGGACATCTGGAAGCTCGCTCATATCCTTGATGCCTCTGAGGGATCTCTCGAGCTTCATCTTGTGTCTCTTCATGCTGATCTGCTCTTTTTTCGGATAATTTTCTATTGTGCCGTTATCGATGATCGTTTCGAGCCACTTCAGCTTGTCCACACTCTTTCGGATGGTGGAGAAGTTTGTGAGTGTTCCACCGAGCCATCGATAGTTCACGTAGAACGCCCCTGCCCTCTGGGCCTCTTCCTCAATCGCATCCTGGGCCTGCTTCTTTGTGCCGACAAAAAGAATCTTGCCGCCATTGGCTGCAGTATCCCTGACGACATCACATGCCTTTTCAAACAGTTTTTCAGTCTTCTGCAGGTCAATGATGTGTATCCCGTTCCTGGAGCCGAAGATATACGGCTTCATCTTGGGGTTCCATCGGGGTGTCTGATGACCGAAATGCACTCCTGCTTCCAGGAGCTGCTTCATGGTAACGACTGACATTGAACTACCTCCTCGGTTTTTTTCCTCCGCCCTGCAGGATCAATCCTCGTACAAGGACACCGTAATCCTGCGCATGCGAGACGGGCGTGTGTGTTGGTGAGCCCTTTATCATACAAAATATATAGTTTTCAAGGGCTGAATGGTGCTTCGTCCCCATGACCCGATCTCCGGTTCCCATTTCAGGAATCGTTCCCGGCTCAGGAATGTGTGCCGAACCATGCATTTCCATTCTCCCAGTACGTTCTCACAGGATCAGTTTGCCACTGTCATCCAGCTGTCATTCCTTGAAGAGAGGGGAAAGTCTTTTGAATGCTTCAGTCCCTGCCTTCTCCATGAGCATGAACGCGATGGATTCGGTCGAACACACCAGTGCCCCTGCATGCGCCATCATCTTCAAGGCCGAGATCCTGTCGGTCGCCCTGCGGGAGGACACAGCATCACTGGCCACGAAGACCCGGTATCCAGCCTCGCACAGGTCAAGCACTGTCTGCAGAACGCATACATGGGTCTCGATACCGGTCACAATGACTGTCTTCCGCTCACACGCCGTAAAGACATTTCGAACAGAGCCTTCCCGGTAACAACTGAAATAGAGCTTTTCGTGACGGGGGAGACCCCGGATGTGCCGTTCTATCTCACCAATGGTTTTCCCCAGTCCCTTCGGATACTGCTCGGTCACGATAACGGGTAGATTGTATGCATGAGCAACTTCAAGCAGGATACCGGCATTCTTCACCGACAGGTCCTTGGTCTCGGGTTCCATGGCTGTATGGAGCCTGTCCTGGATGTCAATGACGAGCAGAATGCAATCATCGTGGTTCAGCATGTACGATGTCATGTCTCCTCCTTTTCCATACTGATGTAAGTCGTTTTCGGAGGTCACTCACGAGGGAGAATAGCCTACAGGACAATAGGGTAGAGTATCGCATAGATGATTCCCGGGATGAAATTCCCGACCCGTATCTTCTTCAGATTGAGCAGGTTTATTCCGATGCCGACGATCATCATCCCCCCCGTGGATGTCACCGCACCGAGAACCTCGGGGTTCTGAAGAAATAAAAGTTTTGATGCAAGGAGCGAGAGCGATCCCTGTACAAGGAGCACCGGTGCTGCTGAGAAGGCAACCCCTATTCCCAGGGCAGACGCGAGGACAATGGATGCGACCCCGTCCAGAAGCGACTTTAACAGCAAGGTGGAGGCATTCCCTGTGGTACCATCCTGGATACACCCAACAATCATCATGGCCC
>JBNGDS010000112.1:0-6526 GCA_049975365.1 Desulfomonilia bacterium
TCCCTGTCAACAGGGGTGAAATCGAGTTCATCGGGAACTGGGAGGGTTCTGCGGAAATACAGGGTGTCGAGGATAGCCTTTTCCGGTAGTGCCAGAAACACACCATCCGTGTGGCTGAATCCCTGAAACAACCGCGGTGCTATCCGGGAAAACTCGATGACGATGCCCTGGTAGGAAAACGAGCGACTCTTTCCCACAGATGAATGCAGGGTGATGACGCTGCACACCTGAGGGGCCTGAAGGATGATGCCGTGATGGTACAGTGCCCACTCGCAGGAGAGATATGCCGGTGGTTTCAGAAAGCAGGCAACCTCCTCCACCGTAGGAAAGCCATGGAGAAACGAATTGATGTAATTGCCCCGGGAAAGACGGTGGATGAGCCCTTTTTGACAGGCCCTTGAAAGGAAAATTGGTGCGTGCTGACTCACCTTTTCAGCATCTTGGATTCTGAACAGCTTCGGGAGAAGCTTGAGTTTGCCGATGGTCGATGTGTCTTTCTTCATACCAGGTTGTACCGAGCAAGAAAGTCCTGCATGCCGTGCTGAAGAAGCGTTCCTGTGACGTCCCTGACAGATTCGATGACAGGTGAGAATCGCTGTGCTTCATACTGTGCAACGAGTGTGCTGGGGAGGAACCGCGACAGGTCCCGCGAAAGTGCCTCCCTCATGCTGGTGATGGATTCATCCTGTTGAAAATACTTAGCCTGGCGTTTCGGCGAGAATGCTGTCTGGTAGAGGTGAAAGGTATCCCGCGTGGTGGGCCAGGAAGGCCGGATACCCAGGTTTCGATGGAGCCACCAGATATCATACAGGTCTCGCCCTTTGAGATACGTACGCTCATACAGCGCCCTGACTTTGTCAGAGAGAATCTGTTCCTGTGTCTCTGCCACGACGATGCTGCTGGAATAGGGCATGATGAGATTTCCACTGGTCACTAGCCCGATGACAGATGGCAGATCTCTCAAGATGTGCTGTTCCGTGCGTGGGGTTGTGTTGTGGATCAGGTGTTCATATTCGAGTTTTACCGCAATTCGTTCACGGCGGCGCTCAGGGCGAAAGATGAAGAATGTTTTCAGAGAATTCTGTTTTTCCCGTGTGGTATATTCCATGCTGCCGGGTCCGAACTGGGCAGTGCAGGCTCCTGACATCTTTTTATAGAGGCGATCAAGAATTCCCGAGAGCTTCTTGAAAGGAAGATGGGTGACAAAATCAAGATCTTCAGAAAATCTCATTCCTCCATGAATCCATCGGATTGCAGTTCCACCCTGGAACATGATGTGTTCTGAACCGGACAGTGCATACAGGTTGTCCAGCAGGAGAACCTGAAGCAGTTCGGCAGATCGGATGTGCTGCTCACGATACATAGGTGACTCGTTGATTACTTTACTATACAGAATTGTATACCAACGTCAATGATGAATTGCTCGTGCCAAGGTGGATCAACGTGGAGGCAGGGCTTGGATTGTGAAGGCCCTGTTCTTTAAAGATCCTTGAATATTCTCATGTCAAGTTCGGATATTCAAGGAAGTCATGATGGAAAATGGTGAAGAGGTCAGGGTATGGGGAACAAAAGAGTGAAGAGACATAGGGAACACGTTAGTACAGGGACATGGGTTACACCATGGTCCACTCAAAGTCATTGCGAGTCCCGAAGGTGCGAAGTACACTTCGTCTGGATTGACGAATAGGATATTCAACATGCTTGTATGTGATGTAAAAAATGATCATATGATATTACACAAGGAGGAATTGTGAGGCACGTCATAAACGCTACCCAGGCTGTGCGGTCATTCTCGGAGATCTTGAACGAGATTAAATACAAAGGTGCGACATATACTATAGAACGTTCGGGCAAGGCTATTGCTGAACTCTCACCTGTTTCTTCCCCGCTCAAAAAGCGGGTGCTGTCCGAGTTGCTCATCATGTTGAAGAATTTACCCAAATTGGGCAATGATGCCGTGGTTTTCACAGAAGATATCGGAGACATAAAGAAGACACAGCCCGGAGCCCCAAAGAGTGATACATGGGGTTGATATTCGACACAACAAAAACCATTAGTACGGTGAAGGAACAGGAATCGAGGCCCCACAGTACAGAATCGTGCTGAATGGGCTGCTACTGCGTTGAAGAATCGTTGTGCCTGCCGATGCTGAAGTAGGTGAACCCCTTTGCCTTCAGGTCCGGGATGTTGAGGATGTTGCGGCCGTCGAAGATCACGGGCTGCTTCATCAGCTCTTTCATCCGGATGAAATCCGGGCTCTTGAACATGTTCCACTCGGTCACGATGGCGAGTCCGTCGGCATTCTCGAGGATGTCGTAGTTGTCATTTCCATAGATCACGCTGTCGCCCAGGAGCCTCCGGGCATTGTCCATGCCTACCGGGTCGAAGACCTTGAGGGTGATGTTGTGCTCCAGGAGCTGTGTGATTATGTCGAGGGCCGGGGCCTCCCTGATGTCGTCGGTCTTGGGTTTGAAGGTCAGGCCCCAGAGCGCCAGGGTGATGGTCGATAGATCGAGGTTCTGCTCCCGGTAGAACGAGAGGATCTTGCCGGCGAAATAGCGTTTCTGCCTCTGGTTTGCCGTGTTCGTCGCCGTGCAGATCTCCAGGGTGTGGCCGAGTTCTCTGGCCGTGTTGATCAGGGCGCGCACATCCTTGGGAAAGCACGATCCGCCGTAGCCAGGCCCTGCCAGCAGGAAGCGGGGGCCGATGCGGGAATCCGTACCCATGCCGTCGCGTACCAGGGAAATGTCTGCACCCACCATGTCGCAGAGGATGGCGAGTTCGTTCATGAAGGTGACTTTCGTTGCCAGGAATGCATTGGACGCGTATTTCGTGAGCTCGGCGCTCCTGATGTCCATGACCAGGATCGGGTTGTTGGTGGTGCGGACAAAGGGGTCGTAGAGCTCCTTGAACAGGGCTGCGGTGCGGACATTGTCCGTGCCAACGATCACCCGCTCGGGCCGCATGAAATCCTGCAGCGCATCTCCTTCCTTGAGGAATTCCGGGTTGGAGACCACGTCGAATTCGATGGCGTGCAGACCCCGGGCATCGAGCTCTGTGCGGAGCACACTACGCACCTTGTCTGCAGTCCCCACCGGGACCGTGGACTTGTTCACAATGATCTTGTACTCGGTCATGATCCGGCCGATCTGTGTGGCGACGTCCAGAACGTGGCGCAGATCAGCAGAACCGTTCTCGTCCTGCGGGGTTCCCACCGCGATAATGCAGATCTGGCAGCTGGTGACTGCGTGTGTGAAATCCGTGGTGAAGCTCAGGCGGTCCCCGGCGACGTTGCGCTCGATGATGTCTTTGAGGCCGGGTTCATAGATGGGGATGCCGCCTCGATTCAGGATGTCGATCCGCTCCTGGTCCTTGTCCACGCAGATGACGTAGTTGCCCATTTCCGCAAAGCAGGCCCCGGTGACAAGGCCCACGTAGCCGGTTCCGATCATGCAGATTTTCATACAGCCCTCGACATGTGAATGTATTCGCAGAAACAGAGCATATCGGCCACACGGTATCGGGAAATGATGGATGAATCAAGTGAGAAGAACAAGCAGGGTGGGTGTCTTCTGGTGCCGAGGGACGGAATTGAACCGCCGACACGAGGATTTTCAGTCCTCTGCTCTACCAACTGAGCTACCTCGGCAACATGAGGATGTGTATTGAATTTGCCGAGGCTTGTCAAGACTTTTCATCTTCGCTGAAATCGAAGGATTCGAGGCTTTCCCCTTCCTCTTTGAGCACGTCGTCCATGGACACATTCTGCCCTTTTTTGGTGCTCTCGTCACCGAGCAGATCCTTGTGCTCTTCGGACACCTTTTCCACTGCAAAGCCATCGTCGTCAATGTCGATTTCAGGCTGCTTGGTGTAGATGTTGAGCTTTATCTTGGTCGGGACAAGGTCTTCCCCGCAGCTTTTGCATCTGTCCAGGTAATCATAACTGATGTAGCCACATTTCGGGCATTTCATGTACCGCTACCTCCTGCTTAGTATGAACAGCTTATCGGTATACTGAATTCTTTTCATTAGTAAAGGTGATTTTTCCACGAATGGGCGCTGGACGTGCTCTTTTCCTGGGGATTTCGGCTCTGCCAAGTGCTTCGGGATTGACTCTCAATGACCGTTCCACATAAAGTCATTGCGAGTGACAAAGAGGCGACACCGCGCCATTCAAAGTCATTGCGAGCGGAGCGAAGCAATCTCAATCCATACAAGCAGAGCTGAAAGCATACGGGTCATCGATCCGACTCTGCCAAGCACACCGGGATTGCTTCGTCGCTATCGCTTCTCGCAATGACTGCCTATATCCTCGTCATTGCGAGCGGAGCGAAGCAATCTCAGTCCATACAAGCAGAGTCGTATTTAGTCATGTTATAGATTCGGCTCTGCCAAGTGCTTCGGGATTGCTTCGTCGGTTTCACAATGCCACCTCCTCGCAATGACCTTCTTTTCTTCGAGATTGCTTCGTCGGTGTCACAATGCCACCTCCTCGCAATGACTGCCGTTATCATCGGGGCTGAAGCCCCTCCTACAACAGAAAACCACTGTTCCTGTTGGAGCCTCTTCAGGGGCAACACTGCTCCACTCGTCGTCATTGCGAGCGCCGAAGGTGCGAAGCAATCCCGGGGTGTTCAGCAGAGCCAAAATTCGCTGGATTCCTCCTTGCGATGACGAGAAGGTGGACACGTACAGGGTATGTGCCAAATCATAAAGAATGATTGGTCATTCATTGTAGTTGACGAGAAATATAATATGTTTTATGATGCTCTGCAAACAGTCCAGCAGCCACGAGGAGGGAACCATGCCGCACACCCGTGCTCCCCTCACCGACGAGGAGAGGCAGTTCTATTCCGTTCTGAACACAGACAGCATCGAATTTCTGAGGACCCGGTACAACTCGACCAACCGCTGGGTCATCGCAGACATGATCCGGCGCAGCAGGTACCACTTTCCAAACAAGAAAGCGCTCATTTTCCAGGATACGACGCTGACCTATGCACAGCTAGAAGAGGAGTGCAACAAGGTGGCCAATGCCCTGATCGAAATCGGCGTGAAAAAGTACGACCGGGTGGCCATCCTGGCCCACAACACCCTACACCACGTGCTCACCTGGTTCGGGTGTGCAAAGGCAGGGGCTGTGTACCTGGCCATCAACTACATGCTCAACGGGCAGGAGATTTCCTTCTGCATCAACCACTCGGAGAGCACGGTCTTCATCATAGAGGATTCGCTCTATCCCAAGGTCAAGGACGTGCTCCACGAGATGCCGAGCGTGAAGACATTCATCTGGTCCGACCAGGGGGAGGGGAGGCCATGCCCGGATGCACGGTTCAGGATGTTCGATGATTGGTACATGAACTGTCCGGCCCAGGAGCCGGATGTGATCCTCCACATCGAAGACCCGGTGCAGATGACCTACACCAGCGGGACAGAGTCCCTGCCCAAGGGCGTGATCGCAAACAACCAGTCCCTGATGGCGCAGTACATGGGGTGCATCATCGACGGCCGGTACGGGAGCAGCGACATCAGTGTGAACGCGCTTCCGCTCTATCACTGCGCGCAGCGAGACGTGTTCATGAACCCGGTGTTCTGGGTGGGCGGGACCAACATCCTCACCACGCCCGACATCCCCACGATCCTGAAGAATCTCTCCGAGCACACGGCTACCATGTTCTTTGCACCGCCCACGGTCTGGATCGGGATTCTCAGGCACCCGGATTTCGAGACGCTTGATCTGAGCCACCTGAAGAAGTGCTACTACGGTGCATCCATCATGCCGGTGGAGATCCTCAAAGAGATCATGGAAAAGATCCCCGGATGCGAGGTGTACAATTACTACGGACAGACAGAACTCGCACCGTACCACACCATCCTGAAGGCAGAGGATGCCATGACAAAGCTGGGCTCTGCCGGCATGGGTGGGCTGAACATGGAGACCAGGCTCGAGGACGACGAGGGCGCTGAGATTGTCCAGACCGGGTGCGCAGGAGAAATCTGCGGCAGAGGGCCCCATGCCATGATGTTCTACTTCAAGGAGCCGGACAAGACCGAGGATGTGATGCGGGGCGGATGGTTTCACTCGGGTGACCTGGGTGTGCTGGATGAAGACAGGTACATCGAGGTGGTGGACCGCAAGAAGGACATGGTCAAGACCGGCGGCGAGAACGTGTCTTCGAGGGAAGTGGAGGAAGTCATCTACCTGGACAAGCGGGTCCAGGAAGTTGCGGTGATCGGGGTGATGCACCCCAAGTGGGTGGAGGCGGTGGTGGCTGTCATTGTTCCCAAAAAGGGGGCCAAGATCACGGAGCAGGAGATCAAGGAGCTGGCAAAAGAGAATCTCGCCCGGTTCAAGGTGCCCCAGAGGATCGTGTTCGTGGATCAGCTTCCCAAGACCCCGACGGGCAAGATTCTCAAGCGCGACCTGCGGGATGCGTACAAGGAGCTCTTTGAGAAGGAAGTGGCGTAGAGGAGGAGAGAATTCTTCACTAGGCTCTGCCAAGTGCTTCGGGATTGACTCGCTCCA
>JBNGDS010000113.1:0-6501 GCA_049975365.1 Desulfomonilia bacterium
ATATCATCCTTTTCCCCTGCCAGCATAGCAATGGGGCATGTGATGGCCTGGAGATTCACATTCTTCCCCAGGACGTCGAGTTCGCCCTTGACGAGCTGATTCCTCATGAACAATTTCTTGACTGCCTGCAGATACCATTTCCCGGAGATGTTCTGCGTGTATTCATACCAGGTCTGAAATTTTTTTGCCCGGTCCACGTATGCGGCATCCCTCACATTCACCCAGAGGTTCACATAGTCACTGAAAAATCGCTCATAGGAGTTCATGACCTTCCACCCCATGAGCATATATTCACCAGGGACAGTCCCTCCGCCCAAGGCAACCAGTGATCGGTAGAAGTTGATCGGCATTCTCTGGACGATTTCCTGGATCTTTCCTCCGCCTGCGGTGAAATCTATGGGTGCCCCTGCAAGAACAAGAGCCTGAACATCCGGCGGATAGAGCGCTGCATATATGGCGCAGAGCCACCCTCCCTGACACAGACCGATAAGAACAATTGGTTTTCCGACTTCAAAGATACAGATCCTGAGCTGCCTTACCAGATCGTCAATAGACTCATCCCTGCGAGACGGGGTGCTCGGCTTCCATTCAATGGCATAGACCGGCGATTCGGTCTGACGCAGACATGTCTGGACCAGGCTCTGATCTTGCCCGTAATCCGCGATACTCGAGTGGTGTCCGGCCTGCGGGGGAACGATGAGGAGAGGCACTCCAGAGCGGCAGTCATCAAATCTCCTCAGTATAACGGCCCTGTCTTCGTAGATGACAGCATTGGGGGAAAACCATTGTGGTGTCGTACGGTAGCTTGCAGTGTGAATAAATCGAGCTAGATCCAAGCAGGATGAAATCATTCGCGTCTCCTTTTCTCGTTTAATCCGTACAGATTGTAGGATGTTCAGCCTCGTTTTTCAATAGTTTCAGCACAGTATCGGTTCTTCATAATTCTCCACTGGGTTATGGTACGCCCATTCACGAGAGGCCTTTGATAGAAACATATCGGTATGGACTGGGAATGCATTACAGGCTGTTCACACTGCTTTATCTCCCTTGCCATTTCTTCACAAGATCGTTACACTGCCGTGATCGATCAGGACGAGGACAGTTCATACAGAGAGGAGAACGCAATGGAAGAGATCATCATCATGCCGTGCCTAGACATGAAGCAAGGACGGGTGGTCAAAGGTGTACATTTTGTAAACATCCGCGACGCAGGCGATCCCGTTGAGCACGCCCGCTTCTACCAGGACGAAGGCGCGGATGAGCTAGCCATCCTGGATATCGCTGCCACCCAGGAAAACCGCAAAACACGGACAGAATGGGTGAAGAAAGTCTCCTCTGTCATTGATATACCCCTCACCGTCGGAGGCGGAATCTCCTCGCTGGAGGACATTGAGGTCATTTTCGAGGCAGGATCTGACAAGGTGTCGATCAATACCGCTGCAGTGAGACGGCCGGAGCTCATTCGCGAAGCAGCAGAAGCATTCGGTATAGACAGGATTACCGTTGCAATCGATGCCAGGAGAAACGCTGAGCTTCCCTCGGGATTCGAACTCGTGGTCTCCGGGGGAAACCTCCCCGTTGCTCACGATGCCGTTCAATGGGCGAAACAGTGTGAAGAGCTCGGTGCAGGATGCCTCCTGCCTACCAGCATGGATGGCGATGGTACACTAAAAGGCTATGACATTCCCTTCACCAGGGCCATTGCCAATGCGGTGAGTCTCCCCGTTGTAGCATCCGGCGGAGCCGGAAGTCTGGAGGACTTTTACACAGCTGTAACCGAGGGGAAGGCAAGGATTCTGCTCGCGGCTTCGGTCTTTCACTTCAGGACCTTCACGATCCGTGAGGTGAAGGCCTTTCTGAGCGAAAAGGGCATTCCGGTCAGGCTGTAAGGGAATCCGTCACAATCTCTGAGATCTCTCTGATCCGGAGCCGGTCATCGAGCCCTTCTGCCTTGACGGCGTCGTCCAGCATCCGGTAGCACACAGGGCATGCTACGGCAACGACGTCCGCTCCGGTGGAAAGAGCCTCTCTGATGCGGGCTCTGCTCGCCAGATCCTGACCTGTTCCCAGGATATCGGTGAAGACATTGCTCCCTCCTCCCCCGCAGCACAGTGCATTCTGCATGTTCCTGTCCATTTCCACACATTTCAGGCCCGGTATTGAGTTCAGGACAGTCCGTGGGGCGTAGTATTCCCCATTCCACCTCCCGAGGTAGCAGGGATCGTGATATGTAACCGTTGTGGTGAGCTGTCCGGGGGAAAGTGCCTTACCCATGAGACCCTGGAGAATCTGGCTGTAGTGATACACCTGGAATTTCCCATCGTGGAGCGGATACACGTTTTTCATGACATTGTACGCATGGGGGGAGAGGGTAATAATCTTCCTGATCCCTTTGTCGGAAAAGAGCTTGATATTCTGCTCGGCCAGATGGGCGGCAAGCCCCTCCTCTCCTGCCGCCGACACGTCGTTTCCGTCCGATATCTCCTCACTTCCCAGAATACCGAAGGACATCCCGGCCTTTTTGAGGATCAACGACACCGAACGTGCCATTTTCTTTCCCAATTCATCGTATGACCCCACGTCACCAACGTAGAAGAGGTACTGCTGGTCAGTGTAGGATTCGATTCCCAGGCCATCGGCCCATGCCGCCCTCTCTTCGGCAGGCAGTTTGTACGGGTTTCCGCTGATGGAAATGGCCTTGAAATAATCCCGCACCTGCGGAGGAATGTTCCCCTGCTCCACCAAGTCTTTTCGTGCTGCAATAAAGACATCGACGAGCTTGTCCTTTATGTGGGGAAGGGCACAGGCCTCGACACAGTTTTTGCATGTCACACAAGAGTAGAGAATCTGGGAAAACCGCTGACCGGCCTCGACTTCTCCGTTGAGCCAGGCCCTGATAAGCCACATTCTTCCCCCGGAAGAAAATGACTCGAATCGATACTTCAGGTAGGCAGGGCAGTTGAAGTCCTGGTAGTTCGAAGGAAACTTGCACCATCCGCACCGGAAACACCGGTGGAGAATGTCGACATATTCTTTTTCCATCAGCTCACCTCCCAATTCCCTGGGTTCATGATCCCGTCAGGATCCAGGACTCCCCTGATTCGCTTCATGAGTGAATACGTCCCGGGGTCCATCTGCTTCAGGATGAGCCGCTGCCCCTGGGCCTCAGCCTTCCAGGGGATGCCACCGAGCCTCAGGGATGCTTCATTCGTATCTTCCAGGGCCATCTTCACCTTTTCAACCTCGTCTGTGTCTGCACGGTTGAATGGGTAGGCAAAAAAGAACATGGCGCAGTGTCCTTTCCCTATGATCCGTGCACCGAGAGAATAGGTAATTCCGTGCCTTGCCGTGATCTCGATCCCTGCCCGGCATGCATCAGGGATCTTCTCGATGGGCATGATGGCTCCGACATACTCGAAACCACCGCCTCTCCTCACGTCGGCGAATTTGCTCAGGGTCTTCTGTGGCGCCTCAAGGAACCCTGCCTTCATGTTCGGTGGCACCGGCATGAATCCGGACTCCTTGGTTTCATAGAGATCCTTGAGCACATCCCTCAGGATCTTTTTCTTCAGCCGCAATTCGTCTTCGGAATTCGCCGTGACATTGATGACCATCAACTGGAGTCCGCTGAGATAATCCGGCTTCGGAGAGAGAGCAAAGTTGATGTCTTCGGCTGTCTCCGTGTTGATCACACGTGTGAGTACCTCTGGCGCAAGATCGATGTCCTCGGTCATATAGATCAGTACATCGTGGAACTTTGGTCTTGGATAGAGCTTGATTCCTACTTTCGTGATCACCCCGGTTGTCCCGTTCCAGCCCAGGAACAGGCCCACAAGGTCGGGAAGTGGTGCCCGGGAGAACCAGTAGGGTACCGTTGAACACGATCCAAGCCTCACCACGTCACCATTCGGAAGCACTACTTCGAGCCCTGTCACCATCTCAGAGTGGAACCCCCCCTGGCTCTGAGAGAGGTGCCCAGATCCGTGGATGGCGATATTGCCTGCAATCGTGGCTGCCGGCGGAGCATCGGGCAGAGAGTGCTTGAGGCTGGGACAGAACTTCTTCAAATGGGCGTCCAGCATGCCCTGGGATGTCCCTCCCTCCACAACTGCATAATGGCTCCTCTCGTTGATCTCAAGGATCCGGTTCATCCGTTTCATATCCAGAACGATGCCGCCTTTCAAGGGGACCGTAAGGCCTGAGAGCACGAGTCCGCCCCCCATGGGCACAACCGGGATCTTCTTCCGGGATGCAAGCCGAATGATTTCCTGGACTTCCTCTGTACTTGACGGCATGACGACACAGTCCGGCATGTGCGAGTCCTGCACCCCCTGATCTCGAGAGTAGATGTAGAGATCTTCCGGTTCGTCGGTTACAAAGTCATTCCCTACAATCTCCTTTATCCGAGAAAAAGTCTCCTTGTCGAGCATCACAATACCCCCTTTTCTACTGTCCCAGGGCCATGAGGCACAGGTCCGACATCATGACAGGAATCATCCCGGCTTTCGTCACCTCTCCGGCAAGGGTCCAGAAGCAGAACGGGCAGTTGAATACGCTGAACTGGGCTCCACTTGCCTTCATATCCTCTATGTTTTTCCTCTGAAGGTCTTCTGAAAGTTCGAATCTCTGGGCTGCTTCCGGTACGCCTCCGCAGCACAGGGCATTCTCGTATTCGTAGGTTCTTCTCGGTCGATCAGCGCCAATGAGCTCGAATATGTCATCCACGAAGTGGTCTGTCTCCGGACAGAGCCTGTTGGAGCAGGGACGCTGGTATGCGACTTTCACGTGTAATGGTTTGATATCGCTCTTCAATTCAAGGAGCCTGTGGTAAATGTAGTCGAAGAGGTGGACAGGGGTGAAGGGGACCTCGATCCCGAATGCCGGAGCCCACGACGTATAGGTCCCGTAACACTCGTCGTGATAGCAGATGATCTCTCTGATCCCCGAAGGCTTGAGATAATAGTTCATGATGTTGTCGATCATTACGGGGAGTCTTTCTTTTATGGTGGAATTTCGTGCAAAATGCAGGAACATGAGGTTGCAGAAGATGTCGCTCCCTCCGAAGGTCGTGGCTCCGTCGAAGAGACTCCCCCGGATGCCGCCCTTCATGACGGAGAAGAAGCACATGTCGATAACGGGACGTCTCACCTCCTTGGGCTGGATCTTACCCCGGGGCCCCATCATGACTACCTGGGACTTCTCGAGAGGGATCGGGACAGGATGTACACCCAGTTTCTCCTGCTGTTCCACGATGTGATAAAATGGGTGGTTGTGGTACGGACAGTATTCCTCACACGCATAGCACGTCACACAATCGAAAAGAATCGATGACTTCTCTCCCCGTACCAGAGAGTCATGCGCTTTCTTTGCATCTGCCAGATCCATTTGAATATACTGGCACTTCATGATGCAATCAACGCTTTCACACCGCAGACACAGTTCCGGATCGAATACCAGCTCATGCATGGCTTCCCTCCTTCTATTCCTTCAATTGAGAGATTACATGTCCGTTGAACCGGGCGTGTAATCACATGTACATGATACGACCCCGTCGATGTCTTCGAATCTCAGTGCGGCAACAGGAGATGCGAGTCGATGACTCTACTGAAGCACACCTGCGGATCAAAATCAACCTTTCTGGTCTTTAGCATCACAGGAAAAGTCAGATTCTACTCACCAAGACTGAACTGAATGGTAATGCCTTCGAGAACCACCCGCTATTGATTCATGATGGCACCGGTGGCTTTCATATCATTTTAATCTATTTCTGTGAAATCCGTGGTCGTGCGGATACAGATTTCACTTTACCGGACACCGACGTTCACATGCCGCACCATCTCCGTGCAATCTCGGTGTAGGCCTCAACTGCCTGTTCGATGCGGGAAACGAGGCAGTACTCGTCGGTTTTGTGCGCCATGTGGGGTTCCCCAGGCCCGAGGATAACCGTAGGAATACCCCCGAAGGCGGGAGTGAGGATGGATGCGTCGGTAAAATAGTTCACTCCCCTGGGAATAGGACGTCCTGCCAGGATCGGGGTCATGACATCGAACACTTGCTGAATCCACTCGTGTTCAGGGTCTGTATAGACACTGGGAACATCCATGAGTTTCCTGATGAATACGTCTTTTCCCAGCCATGCTTGCAGATCGTTGGTGATCGTTTCATGAGATTGACCGGAAATGGACCGGATATCAATGCCTATGGCGGCCTTGTCAGGAACAGAGTTGATATTTATGCCTCCGGAGATCGTGCCGACATTCAGGGTCGGCTTTCCAAGGAGAGGATCATCCGACAGGGAGAAATCAAATTCCTGGAGCTTCTTGACTGCATGCGCTGCCGGGTAAATCGCGTTCACCCCCATCTCGGGCATTGATCCATGGGCTGTGACTCCGCTCGTAGACGCCTCGATCCACAGGGCCCCTTTGTGAGCGACAAAAGGATAATTCGCGGTCGGCTCCCCAACGACGAGGGCACCGGCATCCCCAAGGACATCTCTCCTTC
>JBNGDS010000114.1:0-5895 GCA_049975365.1 Desulfomonilia bacterium
AACTGGTATTACCAGCTTACAAAATGAACCAAAAGGTTCATTTCATTGATAACAGCGGGCAAAGCCAGCTGTTGGGTGCTCGCAATGACGTGGCAATAGGCAGTCTTTGCGAGGAGCGGCAGCGACGAAGCAATCTCGAAGCGCTTGGCAGAGCCCATATTCGAAATCCGAAATCATTATTCAGCTCTGCTTCAATAGATTGGGATTGCTTCGCTGCGCTCGCAATTACTTTAAGTGGAGCAGTTTCGCCCCCTGCGGGGTTTCGCAATGACGAGGAGAGGCGCAGTCATCGCGACAATGACTCCTTTGGATGAAGACTCCCCTCAGAACCCGGTGAGGGAGCGCGGGAACCACCAGGAGAAGAGCACGTCCTGTCTGAGCGAAGCGAGTTACGTGCGGCCTGATGGGTCCGAGCGAACGAACGGATCCGCCTTCGGCGGACGGGGTCTCGGGGTGCCCTTTCTTTAGTTCTTTCTTTCGGCACATAAAGAAAGAACAAGTATAGAATGAATTATTTCAACAGGCTAGCTCAGGGTGTTAACTATCTCTTGAACCTATTCCGTTACCTATGTCCTGAACCTGTACCTTAACCTTACACCTTGTACCCTGTACCTATTCAATTTTCTTCTTAAAACTTAACACCCTAAAACGTAAAACGTTTCTAGATCACTTACGATAAGCCTCCAGCCTGTTGTATTCTAGCGGCATACCCTCGGATATACCTTACAAGATCATGACAGGTTTCCCTATATGGGCGTGGTGTCGGGATTTCTATTTCTATCATATTGAATTTATTGCTTGACATGACAGGGCAGAGCCTTTAGCTTTAGGAAAAGGACTGTTCTCATGACCAGTACGGCCCAGCTTGACAGCCTCAAGCTCACAGTCATTGCAGAAGACTCTGTGATGTACGAGAGTCCCTATCTCGGCCAGCACGGAATATCGGTCCTGATTTCAGCTCAGCGCGAAAGCCGCATCTCCAACGTACTCCTTGATGTTGGTCAGAATCCCGAGGCCCTTCTCCACAACATGAAGGTGTTGAATGTCAGCCCGTCCTGCATCGATGCCATCGTCCTGACCCACTGTCACTATGACCATACCCAGGGAGTCTCACGGATTCTGAAGGAGACAGGCAAGAGCGACCTGCCCGTCATTGCCCATCCCGATCTGTTCCGGCCCCATTTCATCACCACCCCTGCAGTGAGGCAGATTGGGGTCATGCAGGGAGACTACCCGGAAGACATCCAGGCATCGGGTGGTACACTCTACCTTTCAAAGGACCCGGTTTCCCTCATGCCCGGGCTCATGACGACCGGGGAAGTCCAACGGGAAACCGATTTCGAAGACGTCGGCATGAGCCTGTTCACCCTGGTCGATGGCAGGGTCGAAACCGACGGCATGAAGGATGATATTTCCCTGGTGGCCGACGTCAAGGGCAAAGGGCTGGTGATCGTGACTGGCTGCAGTCATGCAGGTATCGTCAACATCACCCGCCAGGCCATGAAGCTCACGGGCTCGAGAAAGGTCCATGGCATTCTCGGGGGATTCCACCTCATCGAGGCGCCGGATGAGAAGATACGCAAGACTGCCGAAGCACTGAAAGACATCGAGCCGGACTGGATCGCCCCCGGTCACTGCACCGGGTTCCGCGCGCAGGCCGTGCTGTATGAGCTGTTCACAACCAGGTTTACCCCTTTGAATACTGGAATGATATGTGAAGTCTGATTTCTGAAAATTGGTGCCCTCCACGACAGGGTAGTTCTCGCGAGCACCATGTTCACAGGACGTCAGTTCAGCACCTGTTCAGGGGCATGCCCCAGTACTGGAAATCATTTTGGAGGAGGTTTATATGGGTACCACTGAAAAACATCTTCGGAGGGAACTCGGTGTCTTAGGGGTTACGGCAATCACCGCCGGCATCGTCATCGGTGCCGGGGTGTTTGTCATTACAGGAATCGCCGCCAAGTATGCAGGGCCGTTGACCTGGATTTCCTATGCCATCGGTGCCGTGCCGGTGATCCTCGTGGGATTGAGTACGGTGATGCTCAACCTCATGTACCCTGTGGAGAGCGGTGAAAGCTACGTCTATCCAACACGGGTGATCCACAAGTACGTGGGGTTTCTCTCAGGATGGGCCATGTGGCTTGCCCTGATCGGCCCGGTGGCAATCACTGCGAAGGCGTTCATCATGTACACCAATGCACTGCCAGGCCTCCAGACCCAGTTGAATGTGATCATCGGAGGCGTGATTGTGACACTGATCTTCTTCATTGTGAACTGGCTTGGCATCAAGACCGTCTCGATCATCCAAAATATCCTGTTCATCTTTATGGTTGCGGGTCTCGCGATCTACATCCTGCTCGGTCTGCCGAACATGAGCATGGAGAACTTGACCATGGCTTCTCCCATGGGATTCTCAGGCGTCTGGAAGGGGGCATCACTCCTGATCTTTGCCTATGCCGGCCTTACCCTCGCCGCCGATCTCGGTGAGGAGGCCAAGGACCCTGCCCGCACCATCACCTGGGGCATCGTGCTGGGGGTGACTATTCCTGCAATCCTGTATATCCTCTCTGCATTTGTCTCCACCGGGGTCATTCCCTGGGAGGAGTTTGCAAACTCCGATGCGCCGTATGCAACCGTGGCAGCCAAGTACATGGGATCATTCGGGGTGACCTTCATCATCATTGTTGCCTTTGCTGCGATCCTCTCCTCGCACAACGCCGAGCAGACGGTCGGAGCCCGGATCCTCTTCGGCACCTCGCGTGACAAGATCCTGCCAAAATCCTTCACCAGCATCAACCGGTTCGGAATCCCGGGCAATGCCCTCATTCTCACCGCTGCGGTGGCGATTTTCCTGATCGTCTCCGGGACGATTCAGCTCGTGGCAGAGATCGTAGTTGCCATGTTCCTCTTCAACTGGATCATCACCCACGTTGCGGTGATCATGGCGCCCAAGACACAGCCCATTCTGTACGAGAAGGCACCGCTGAAGCTGAACGGGTGGAAGGCGATCTTCCCCTGGGTGGGCATCATCATATCCGTCAGCCTCCTGTTGACCCAGGGGTGGAAGGCCCTGCTCTACTTCGTGGTGTGGCTCGCAATCGGTACGGTATTCTACGCGATCGGATACAGCCAGAGAAAAGAAGAGATCAACAAGCTCATCATCGAGTGGCCGCGCGACAGGTACCTGGAATAGAGAACCATGGGCAGGGTTCGGCGTCTTTCCTGCGGGTGAGACGGCTACCCACGTGTGCTGAAGAACAAGAAAAGGGGAGAGCACTCGCTCTCCCCCTCTGTGTAACCCTGATTGCGAAGGGACGGAATTCTCCCTCCCTCTATTCATTCATGGCGTACTCACCGTTGAGCGGGAAGACGTAGGTCTCCCAGACCCTGTTGTACTGGTCAGGATCAGGCACAGCCTTGATCTGCATGATCTTGGTGCAGTATGTCCGCTGCTCGTCTTTGGCGCTGTGGTTTCCGTAGATCTGCAGGGCAAAGAGCGCAAAATCCCTCACCATGAAGTCGAAGATCTGGTTGAGGATGTCGGTGTCGAGATTCTCGTACTTGGCCTGCTCGAGGATAAGTTGGCCGTAGACAACGATGGAGAACATTTCGCCCAGCGGCAGGGAGAAGGATGGATCCATGTCCTGCAGCTTGTCCGGGCCTGCCTTTTCCAGCAGTTCTTTGAAAATGTCAATCTGTTTGATGAAGGTCGCAACATTCGGCAGATTCTTGAATTCATTGAAGACCGGTGTGTAATCGTGGAACTGGACCTTGCCCAGCCCCTTTGTCGGCCCCTGGTTGAACAGGAACAGGTCGTCATTCAGTGAGAAATCAGGATCGACTACGGAATAGTCCGTGGGGCTGAAGAAGTAGTTCTTCATGAACTTGCGGATGAGCTGGATGTTGACGTGCACCGTGCCTTCGAGCTTGGACGGGCCCCTGATGTCGGCGGCAGCCATGTGGAAGTAGGTGTCCTTCTCGAACCCCTTGGCGGCGATCACTTCCCAGAGCAGGTTGATGACGTCTTCTGCCTGGAGGGTCACCTTCATCTTGCTGGTGGGGTTGTACAGCAGGTAGCGGCGGTCGTTCTCGGTGGAATTACGGAAGTAGTCGGTTGAGCGGCGCTGGTAGAATTTCATGCCCACCAGGCGCAGCCATGCATCCATGAAGTTCTTCCGCACGTGCGGCATGTCGGTGACACGGATGCCGTAGAGGATCCGGTTTGCCGCATGGGTGATGGCCTCGTAGAAGCAGTGCTCAGCAACCCCGAGGGAGGCAGGTCCGATGTTGAATTTGCCGATGTTCACGGTGTTCAGGGCGGAATCCCACGCGTGCGGTCCCCGGGAGAGGATGTCGTCTTCCGTGATGGGGTAGTCATGGAGGGCAAAGTTGGAGACATACTCCTGGTGGGAAATGACGTTCTTCTTCAGCTCATAGGCCTTGTGGCGGTAGTTGGTGACGAAGAAAGTGTAGTCATCGGTGCCGTCCTTTACTTTGCCCAGGGTGGAGACCATCTCGGCCTCGTTCCCGTTGCCGATGTAGTATTTTTCTCCGTTTGCAACCCAGGTACTGTCCCCCTTGGGGGTCAGCGTGGTTTCTGTTGAATAGATGTCTGCACCGTGTGCCCTCTCGGAAAGACCGAATGCAAAGATCGCTCCTTCCTTGAGGAGTTTTGCAGCCTTTTTCTTGGCTTTTTCGTTGGAACTCATCCAGATGGGTCCCAGGCCAAGGATGGTCACCTGGAAGCAGTACCAGTAGCCCAGGCCGTAGAATGCCAGGAGCTCGCTGTACTCGCTGTTGCGGGCAGTGTCCCACCGGCAGTCCGGGTCACCGTCGGCATACTCCTTCGGGGTGAGGAGTTTTGCGAAGATCTGTTCTCTCCCGAGGAAATCGATGAACTCCCGGTACCAGACCTTCTTGTTGTAGTCATCGAGGAGCCTTTCCTTGCCCATGTTCTCGAAGAAGGCGACAGTTTTCTCCATGATGGCCTTCGATCCTTCATCGGCCATCAGGGATGTGTACTTCTTTGGCTGAATCAAAAAGTTCATAACACCCTCCTTGTCTGTGGTCTCTCCAGAATACGAAAGAAATAAAACTCCCCTGCCTGAACTGATATGAACAAGGGCACGAAAGTCACCCCTTCATACACGATCATTTCACAAAAGTGAACAGGATAGTGGTGTCTACCAGAGGCGGACGATGGTCCTCCCTCTGTGCTGGCCCTTGAGCATGATGTCGATCTTGGTGTTCAGGTCTTCCAGGGGTGTTTCGGTTGTGATCAGATCCATCCTGGGAATCTTCCACTCCGATGCAAGGTTCTCCCATGCCTTTCTCCTCAAGGGCATGGGGCAGTTCTGTGAATCGATGCCCATCAGGGTGACTCCCCGCAGGATAAAGGGGAACACGGTCAGCGGCAGATCAGGGGACGCAACGTTTCCGCAGGAGGTGACAGCGCCCCAGGGTGCGGTGGACCTGATCGATGTGGAGAGGATAGTGCCTCCCACGGTGTCGACGCACCCGGCCCAGCGGGTTTTGAGCATGGGCCTCTGGCTCTCGTCCGATGCCTCTTCGATGCTGATGACGGTTTTCGCACCGATCTCCTTGAGATAGTCGGTTTCATCCACAACACCGTTGACCGCGGCCACGGAATACCCGATCTTGGAGAGGATCGACACGGCGACGCTGCCCACACCGCCTGTTGCCCCCGAGACCAGGACATCCCCCTGGTCCGGCTTGATCCCGTATTCCACCAGCCGGTACACCGACAGGGCAGCGGTAAACCCGGCTGTGCCGTACACCATACTTTCTTTCAGGGTGAGGTTCTCGGGAAGCGGAACCACCCACCCGGCAGGAACCCGTATGTACTGGCCGAACCCGCCGGAGGTGTTCATA
>JBNGDS010000114.1:5905-6453 GCA_049975365.1 Desulfomonilia bacterium
CACCTCGTCGCCGGGCTTGAACTCAGCGCTTTCACTCTTTTCAACCACGCCCGCTGCATCGATGCCCGGGGTGTGCGGGTACTGCCTGGTGACACCCCTGTTTCCCGTAGCAGAGAGCACGTCCTTGTAGTTCAGAGAGGAATACAAAACCTTCACCAGGACATCGCCCTGGGGAAGGTCATCCACCTTCAGTTCGGTGAGCGTCCTGACGAACTGCTTCTCTCCCTTCTCCTCCACCAGCAGGGCCTTGTACGTCTTGTCACTCATCGGGTACCTCCTTCCACGATGGTCATTAAAAGCTGTCCGTTCACTGAAGAAAGACAGGCCGATCGGTCTGCCACATCGAACGTAACGATGACGGGTGAGATTGTCAACCTCTTTGTCAGGGTGAAGGCATGGTGACTGAGGGGAATTCGAACAATCAGGAGACCGGGGTCGTAGCCCCTGGATCCTCAGCGCTGCATCGAGAAAACACGACGTGCCGTGTTCTTTTGACAGTGGGGATTAGCTGTGATAAAAAACTATAATATTGGACTGTTGCACACCAC
>JBNGDS010000115.1:0-5111 GCA_049975365.1 Desulfomonilia bacterium
ATGCTGAACATCGCGCTGGAGCATGTATCGTAACCGGGAAGCCATCCTCCCCTCGTGAGTGAAATTCAGGCTCCTCGGGGGGAGGTTTTTTACAGAGAAGACCGCCGTTTTCTGGATGTTCTCCTTCAAAGCATCATGAGGATTTCATCTGTTCGAGGAACCTCTCCAGCTTTCCCTTCTCGCTCAGGACCCGAACGCCAAGATCCCTGGTGGTGGGAAGAACTTCAGGGGCGTCATCTCTCCTGATCAGGGAAATGGCTTCCACGGGGCAGATCGAAACACACAGACCGCATCCTATGCACTTCTCAGCGGCCAGAATCGCACGATCATCCTCGATCCTGATTGCGTCCATGGGACAGCGCTTCTCCGCACAGATGCCGCACCCGGTGCAGACCTCCTCACTGATCCTGGCTTCAAACCCACTTGCAGCGAATGAATTCGGCAGTCCGAGCTGGGTCCGGCAGGTGAGAATCGTACAGCAGCAGGAACAGCAGTTGCAGATGAAGGACGGTTTATCCGCGCTGTTGCTGCTCGTGTGAACAAGACCTACCTCTTCAGCACGATCGAGCACTTCATGGGCCTCTTCATGGCTGATTTCCCGTGCGTACCCATGCTGCACCAGGAATCGTCCAGGGCCGTCAAAGATGAGGCACATCTCTGTCGGCTTATCGCAGGCACCTATACTGACCCTGCATGCGCACTGCCCCAGGGCGATGTAATCAACTGAATCGATCAGGTTGGCCACCTCCTCGTACGGATGAATCCGCGTGGCCGCTTCGATCGAATCTTCCACCGGGATCACACGGGCAATCGGTGTCGGGTTTCCGGAAAAAGACTCTCCCAGGGCCTCCTGGTGATATTCTTCCCAGAGCTTTCCCAGGCGATCCAGAGTCTCTGTCCCTCCACCCCGCATGAAGGGGAACTCGAAGAGTCCGGGGATCGTTGGCAGCAACCCGTAGAGTGTACGACCCTCTTTTTCTCTCGAAAAGATCACGACCTTGCCGGCCATGGCTTCCAGGAGCTCTTTCGCTTTTTCCGTTGATATCCCGGCATCTGCAGCAATGGCCTCACATGATTTCGGGAACAGGGTCATGTGTACCGCGAGGGATGCCTCTTCCGGAGTATAGAGAATCCGAAGGATCTTATCAAAAGCCTGGGCCTTCGGTGCTCCGGTGGGTCCTGCATCGAGTATCTGCCGCAGTTTCTCATATACTTCCATAGTCATCCTCCCTTTTTTAAGGTGTGGCGAGAACACCTTCTTGTTCACAGTTTGAACACGCGCATGGCATTTCCGTGAAGAAACAAGTTCAGTGCCTCTTCCCCGATCTGCAGATCTTCAATCCCCTCGAGGCACCGCGCGGGTGTGATCATGGGATAGTTCGTGCCGAACATCACCTTTTTCCTGCCATGGGTCTTCATGTAGTCCACAAGCTCCGGGGGAAATCGCCGTGCGATGTAGGCTGAGGTGTCGATGAAGACATTGGGATGCTTGGTGGCAACAGCGATCATCTCCACGGTCCAGGGATAGCCGATATGACCACAGACAAGCTTCACTTCAGGGAATTCAAGGGCCACCTCGTCGATGTACGGAATTGGCCGGCCAGGCTCAGAGGGACAGAGGGGCCCGGTGTGACCCACCTGAAGGCACACCGGGATGTCCAGTTCTATACACTCTGCATACAGGGGATAGTATCGACGATCAGTGGACGGAAGATTCCAGAACCACTGAACGATCCTCAGCCCTCGGAACCCCATTTTCTTCACACAGCGCCTGAGCTCCCGCACGGCATCCATGGGCTTGTAGAGGTTCACCGATGCAATGCCAACAAACCTCTCCGGGTACTTCCGGACAATGGATGCCACAAAATCGTTCGTGATGAGTGGTCCCTGGGGGCCCCACCATGAACAGACAAGTCCCGTCTTCACCCCACCTTTGTCCAGTGCATCCAGTGTGAATTCAACAGGGATGTCCTCCGTGAACCTGTCGACTCCCATCCACCGCCTGAGGGATTCGAACATGGGGTGATTGACGAACTCAAGGGTGGGATGCTGCATCCAGACATCGATAGCGGCCTTTTCAGCATTCATACCCCTCTCCTCGACATGATGCTCTGACTTTCACGGGTTGTTCCCAGCATGGAACATCCCGTGTCCTGTTTCGTGGTTGTGTTCGCTCTCTCATGGGAGCGCGAATCTCACATCACCTGAACAGCGTCCACTTGTGTGCATGAGGCAGCCCTTGATTTCAGGTGAAATACTGTAGTGAACCCCGAGATTCTCTATCCAGCACTGAACCCGGTACAGGACACCGCACTCGTATCGGTCCAGAATCCCGAGACGCTGCATGCCCTGGTATGCAAAGCAGTCCTTGCCCGGCCATTCCCAGTGCATGACATTCTTCTCGGGGAAGGTATAGGTGAATCTCATGAAATCGCCCTTGCTTACTGAAAATGCCGCATCTATCATGCTTTTCAGCGCCTCGAAGGTTGTAATGCTCTCCATGTCGATAGCAAAGAGCTTCAGCGCCCGCTTGATTTCTATGGCGGCCAGCGACCTGATGGCTGCCTTGTTGATCCGGTTGGTCTCTTCGATGCCGATGGCCTGCACGCAGTGGAAAAACCACATGCCATCGTGCGTCATCCAGTTCTTGATCAGATGTTCCCTCAGAACGTTCAATCCTATCTGTTCCAGGGTTTTCATGCCTCATCCTCCACGAGAGTGCGCACGATTCTCTGAGATGGGCTTCGAGTTTTTGCACAGCGAGCGCCAGATTGCATCGGATATCACCGCAATGGCCTGATCAATTCCCGTGAGGGTCTGCCCGGAGAGATACTGTCGTGCATACTCCATACACGGGCCCAGGATGAGAGAGACGTAGATGTCGGGGGGCAGAACCCTGAACACCCCCTGAAGAACATGGCTGTCGAACCATGCTGAAACACGCCGGACGAAATCCCTGTTCAATCGTTCTATGTGTTCTTCGGAAGCGGCCATGAACGACGCATGTCGATATTGAAACAGGTACCGGGACCAGACTCTATTCTCCTCGACCCACTTCATGTGAAAAGAAATCATGGCGGTGATACCCTCACGCGCACCCGGCTCCTGTTCCAGTGAAGAGAGAATCCCTGCCTGGTACTCCCGGATACCTTCCAGATAGACCTCTGACGCAAGCATATCCTTGCTCTTGAAGTGGTGATAGATACTGCCTGTACTTGCCAGTGAGCGGGTGCGGATATCCGACATGCTCGTCTGGGTTATGCCGATAGTTGAAAAACACTCCAGTGCAGCATGGATGATGTCCCTGCGCCGTGATTCAGTGCCGGCGTGCCTGCCCTTCTTCCGCTTCATAGTAGAATATTATTTTAGAATATTATTCTAGTCAACAAGATTTTTCATGGGGCGTCATTGAACTATTCCATCGGACAGCATCACATCTCCTGACTTGTACGGTGCCAGAAAAAATGTGAGGGGACACCTTCTATTTTATTGATCCAAGACAGTATTTCATTTATAGGTCAATCATGCTTCTCCGGATCGGCATGGTGTATAGTCCACAGCACCGAGGCGCTGAACGCTCAGTTCCCGGGACCGCTCTTTTTCAAAGTCTGTTCTCCATATCCCCCGTGGTCTCCTGGAATCCGTGAAACAGGAAGCGGTCGGAATGTGCAGTGATGATTCTGACCGGGAAAGAATATCTTGGCGGTGATTTCATGAATGTCCAAGGGGGCATCGTGATCCAGGAGGATACCGGGTGCCGGTAGCTATCGATCCTGCAGACATTCCGGTTCTGCTGGTGTACAACCTCGATCCGAACTGGACCGACCATGAACGCTCTGAGGTTGCCAATTCAACTGCACTTCTTGGCGAGGCCCTCCTCCAGGTCGGACACCCCACCACCCTCGTTCCTGTGGCACACGAGGATATCTCCCAGTATCTCAATCCCTACTCCCCCTTGGACCACATCGTTCTGAACTGGTGCGAGTGTCTTCCCGGAATAGATCACAGCGAGTGGATGGTGGCTGATTGCATCGAGAAACTCAGCTATGTCTTCACAGGTGCGGATTCCAGGATCCTTGAACTTTCCCAGGATAAGTGTCGTGTAAAGCATGTCCTGACCCAATCAGGTGTGGCAATTCCGAGGTGGAGCGTTTTCACTCATCCCAAGGACAATCAGTGGAGCTGTTTCCCGGCAATTGTCAAGCCGGCACATGAACATTCCAGCATCGGGATCACCCGGGACTCAGTTGTGATGAACCAGGACGTCATGAGACAGAGAATAGCCTACATACTCGATACCTACCAACAACCCGCACTGGTGGAGGACTTTATCGACGGCAGGGAATTCCATGTATCGCTCTGGGGGAACGGCCGGCTGGAGGTTCTTCCGCCGGCAGAGATGGATTTCTCCCTGTTCAGCGATGTCCACGACAGGCTGTGCACCTATGATGCAAAATTTATCCCGGGATCCGATCCCTACGAGAAGATCCAGACTCTCCTCCCCGCCCCCCTGGACAACTCGGAGCTTCAGGACCTCGAAGCAACCTGTAAAGCGGCATACCGGGCAGTCGGGTGCAGGGATTACGCCAGGATAGATGTTCGGTATCGTGATCATGTCTTCTATGTCCTGGATGTGAACCCGAACGCTGATATCAGCATGGATGCCAGTATGGCGTGTTCTGCTGAAGTGGCAGGATTCACCTATGGCGAAATGGGGAGCTACCTCGTTCGTCTTGCTGCACGACGCCACGCCGTCTGGGGTACATGAGTACACCTATATACGGTTGATCGGTACTTCCTCTCGCATTCGATGCTCAGATTGAACACCACATTCATGGAGGTACCAAGGAGATGTGCACGCAATCGCTCCCCGCTGATGCTGCTCATTATTTATTTGCTATTGGTATGGTCCTGTAGTATGGTCCTTCGAACTATCCAAAGGAGGCCCCCCTTTCATGAACCTATATGTCGGAAACCTTCCATACAAGGTCACTGAATCTGATCTCAAGGATCTTTTCAGTCCGTATGGAGAGGTCAAAAGCGTAAAGATTATCAAGGACAATTACTCCAACCAGTCAAAAGGCTTTGGATTTGTCGAGATGGCAGGGACT
>JBNGDS010000115.1:5121-6299 GCA_049975365.1 Desulfomonilia bacterium
GCAGAAGGACAACAGGCCATCAAGGAACTGAATGGTACAAGCATCCAAGACCGGAAGATCATAGTCAATGAGGCACGCCCCCCCAAAAAGAGAACCGGGGGAAGAAATTTCCACCGCTGATACGCAGGGAATCCCATTTTCTCACCAGGATTTTTCCACACAACAATACGTGCGAACGTGTTTTTCACGGAACAGTTCGGAGATAAAGAGCATGAAAACCACAGTACACGGTATTTTCATTGGATTATGCTGGCTGGTTCTATCTACAGTGCCTGCACTGGCTGATCCGCAGGAAGGAGGTACACTCATGATAACTGCAGGGAAGAACGTATCCATTGAGTATACCCTGAGACTCGAGAATCACAGCGATGTGGTTGATACGAATGTGGGGGGACAGCCATTGACGTATGTCCAGGGTTCGAATCAGATCATTCCAGGCCTTGAGAAAGCACTCGAAGGAATGAAGGTCGGTGAGAGCAAAGAGGTTACCGTTGAACCCGAAGAGGCGTATGGGCCGCTTATTCCCGAAGCTGTCGTTGAGATAAACAAAGAACAGCTCCCTCAAGAAGCGTTCAAGGTTGATGCTCAGGTCCAGGCACAGGGTCCTGACGGCGATGTGCTCTACGGCCAGGTAACCAAGATCGAAGACGATACCGCAACCATCGACTTCAATCATCCTCTGGCGGGAAAGACCCTGCACTTCGAAGTAAAGGTGCTCGATATCCAGTAACGCCCCGTTCGCTTCACGGAAAACCCGAAGTGTTCACCTCTGCTGTTCTCCCGGAGAAGAGAGTGCTTGCTCTCGAGAATACGACTCGTGGTGTATGGAGAGCATGCCTGTGTCAAACCTGACTAGATCACCGTGAATTCCGGCAGACTCGAACTTTGATCAGCAGATTTGGGTTCTATCCGATCCGCGAGGTAGTGTGAAAGCTCTGTGAGAACAAACTATTGACATCGAGAGGGAATTGTATTCCATTTTGAACAATACGACATTTTTGTGGTGTCAGGTACCGTGCAAGAATTCCCGGTTTCGTGGTTTCGGAGTGAACAGGGTTCCTGACATGTCACATCCCGCGTTACGAAGGAAGGGAGCGAGCGATGATACATCACCTGTGGTCCAGCTTCCGGGGCGCCGTCGCCCTCGCCCTGATGGCGATAAACACCGTTGTCTGGGC
>JBNGDS010000116.1:0-6157 GCA_049975365.1 Desulfomonilia bacterium
CGCACGAGGGGCATCGTCCACTACCACATGCATCCCTGCACCGAACAATGCTGCTTCTCGAACTGCGGGGAGTCGTGCAATCTCTTCCAGAACATCCTGGGGTCTCGGGCACTGGATCTCGAGGATTGTGTCCTGCATGATTCTGGTCTTGAGCTCTTCGGGGTTTCCGAGAGCAATAATTCTCCCGCGGTAGATGAGCGCGAGGCGATCGCAGTACTCCGCTTCTTCCATGTAGTGGGTTGTCACGAATACCGTGACACCGCCGCCCGCCATTTCATAGATGAGATCCCAGAACCTTCTTCTCGAGACCGGATCCACCCCGCTGGTGGGTTCATCGAGGAACAGGATCGGTGGTTCATGCAGGATAGCACACGCCATGGCAAGGCGCTGCTTCCATCCTGTGCTGAGGATGGAGGTGAGACTCCTTCGATGCTCCTTCAGGCCCGACATTTCGACAGCCCACATCTTTCTCTCCTCCAGCCTCGTGTTTTCAAGCCCGTAGATTCCCCCGTAAAAATCGATGTTCTCCTCCACAGTGAGGTCTTCATAGAGGGAGAATTTCTGGCTCATGTATCCGATATGCTGTTTGATGCGTTCGGTCTGAGTCCTGATATCGAACCCTGCAACTGTTCCCGTACCATTGCTCGGTTCAAGGACTCCGCACAACATCCTGATGACCGTGCTCTTGCCTGCGCCATTGGGACCGAGGAATCCGAAGATCTCTCCCCTGGGAACGGTAAAGTTCACGGCATCGACCGCAGTAAAATGTCCGAACCGTCTGGTAAGGTTAACCACCTCGACAGCGGGTTCATCCCTGGAAACTCCGTCCCGGGAGGATGTCTTGATATCATGGGAATAGGCGTCCATCCCGTGTTGCGGTGGTGTGGACGCATCACCGCCGAGCACGTGAACGAACACATCCTCAAGGCTCGGACCCAGTTCGCGAATCTCCTCGCAGTGAACCCCTTCCTGGTTCAGGATGGTCTGGATCTTCTCTTTGTCCTGTGTGGTATCCCGCGAGGTCACGTGAACAGTATCACCGAATACCGTCACCCCGGGCATACCGTATGTCCTCGAGAGGAGCCTGTGTATACTGCGCGCGTGACTGCTCTTGACACTGAGGATGCGATCCTCCATCATGTCCTTCACGTCTGCGGGGGTTCCGACCGCCAAGAGCTTCCCCTGACTGAGAAGCCCCACCCGATTGCAGCGTTCGGCCTCGTCAAGATATGCTGTACTGACAAGAATTGCGACATCCTGCCTGAGCAGGCGGTAGAGAATACGCCAGAAATCCCGTCTGCTCACCGGGTCTACCCCATTCGTCGGTTCATCCAGGAGCAATACCTTAGGGGTATGAATCAAGGCACAGACGAGCTGCAGCTTCTGCTTCATCCCCCCGGAGAGATCCCCTGCTCTCCTCTTTGTGAACTGCTGCATGGAACTGAACTCCAGCAGTCCATGGATGCGCTCGGCTCTCCCCTTCCGGGGGACACCGTAGAGATCCGCGTAGAAGTGGATGTTCTCCTCCACCGTGAGGTCCTCATAGAGGCCGAAACGCTGGCTCATATAGGCGATGTTGTCCTTCACCGCCTCTGCACGGGAGATGTCGAACCCTGCAATCACGGCCTCACCACTGCTCGGCTCCATGATGCTGCTCAGCATTCGGAGGCTCGTCGTCTTCCCCGCACCGTCCGGGCCGACCAGCCCGAAGATCTCTCCCGGGGCAACCTGCAAAGTGAGATCTTCTACAGCTGTGAGTTCTCCAAAGGTCTTTGACAGTCCCCGGGCGATTATTGCATGGTCCATGGTGAACGCCCTCTATTTCACTGGGGAGACTCTATGAACGCATCTGCCGGCATGCCCGGTTTCAGGATCATGTCCGGATTCTCAATCTCGATCTTGACCCGGTAGACCAGTTTCACACGTTCCTCGTGGGTCTGTACAGACTTGGGGGTGAACTCAGCTTCTGAACTGATGTAGGATATCGTTCCCTGAAATTCCCTGCCCTGAAAGGTATCCGTGAAGACCCGTGCTCTCTGGCCGAACTTCACTTTTCCCAGATCAGTCTCGTTCACGTAGGCACGGAGCCACACCCTGTCCATTTCCCCAACCGTAATCACGGGGGATCCGGGATTCAGGTATTCGCCCGGTTCCGCTGCCTTGCTCAACACTACACCGTCAATCGGTGAAATCAGATCCGTGTATTCCAGCTGCAGTTTCGCCTTTTCAAAAACCTCCTGGGCCAATCTCACCTGGGTGCGTGCCTGTTCGAGCTTTTCAGCCCTGGGACCCTCCCTGATCAGGCTCAGGTGCTGGGTGGCTGCCTCTACCCTGGCCCTGGCCTCCTCAAATGAATTTCTGGCAACATCGAGTTGGGTTTTATAGAACTCATACTCCCTGGGGCTGACCACGCCCTGCTCGTGAAGTTTTTCAAACCGGTCATGGTCGGCCTGTGCGAGCGTTCGCTGCGATTGTGCTGCATTGAGCCCTGCCCTCGCTCGTTCAAGCTCTGCTTCTGCGCTGAGAATCTCCTGGGTCCGGCTCCCGGCCTCGAGTTCTGCAAGGACAGCTTGTGCGTAGCGCACCTGTTCAGTGGCCTGGCGGACCTGGAGCTCCTGATCCGATCTGTCCAGCATGGCAACGTGCTGTCCTGTGTGAACGGTATTCCCCTCATCCACCAGCCGCTGGCTGAGTCTCCCCGGGATCTTGAAGCTGAGCTCAACCTGCGTGACCTCGATTGTCCCTGATACCGGGATTCCAGTCACCTCCCCGTTGGGATGCTCCACAAGCAGGTAGAGGGCCAGTCCGATCAGGATCAGGAAGAGTATCCCTATGATCAGAACACGCTTTTTCATAGTTCCTCCTTACAACCTCATGCATGCTGCTTGGTCAAGAGGGAAGATTCATTATTTTCCGGCAAACAGAAGTTTTATTGGAATACCCTCCATGCCCAGGTCCTTCTTGAGGGAGCCTATGATGTATCGTTCATATGCTGCAGGTACCTGTTCTGGGTTGTTGGCAACCACCCTGAACCTTGGGGGGACTGTCCCTACCTGGGTGATGTAGTAGAATTTCAGAGCCCTGCCCCTGATCACCGGAGGAGTGTGAGTGTCCACGATCCGTGAGAAGACGCGGTTCAGCTGTGATGTCCCCACGGTGCACGTAGTCTTGGAAAACAGTTCCTCGATGATGGGATAGAGCTTCTGTATGTTCTTCCCCGTCAGCGCTGACGTGAAGAGAACCGGAACATCGGGCATGAACCTGATGGAGTGTTTAAGCTGCTCGCGGATGAGCGTTCTCTCACCGGTGTCGACAAGGTCACTCTTGTTTACGATCAGGACAAACGCCCTGCCGTGTTCGATGAAAATCCTGCACAGTCGCTTGTCCTGGTCGGTAAGGCCCTCTGCCGGATCCAGGAGGAGAAGGCATACGTGGGACGTGTTCACGTTCTTCAGAGACCGCATGACCGAGATCCGCTCAATCTTCGTGTCGATTCTGGTCTTCCTTCGAATGCCTGCCGTGTCAACGAAGATGAAGTCCCTCTGATCATGGGTGACCTTGATATCAACATAATCCCTCGTTGTACCCGCCTCGGGCGACACGATGGTGCGGTCCCACCCGATGAGTCTGTTGATCAGGAGCGACTTGCCCACATTCGGCCTCCCGAGGATGCTCACCCGGATCTTCTCGGTCTGTTCCTCCAGGGAGATCTGCGCCTGGGTGCTCAGATGTTCCTTCACCCTCTGGACCAGTTCCGGTATCCCTCTTCTGTTCTTCGCTGAGATCTCGATAAACCCGTCTATGCCCAGTTCATAGATCAGGGATGCCATGGTGTCTCCGTGGGGGTCATCCACCTTGTTTGCCGCAAAAATCACAGGTGCCCGTGATTGCCTCAGGTGCTGTACCAGGGCGCTGTCATCTGGATTGACGGCAGTCTGGGCATCAAAGAGGCAGATGATGAGATCCGCATCACGAATTGCAGCAACGGTCTGCTCGCGCATCAGTTCCGAAAACGGGATTTCGCCGAGGGTATCGAACCCGCCCGTGTCGACGAGATCGACCTCCTCTTCCTTCCCGATTCTCCATCTTCCGTAGATCCTGTCCCTGGTGATTCCGCGCTCGGGTCCGACGATCGAACGGTTCTCCTTCACGAGGAGATTGAACAGCGTCGATTTTCCCACATTGGGTCTCCCCACGATTGCGATGACAGGCATTATGTATACCCCAATTCCTTGAGACTCTTCGGATTCTTGGACCAATCCCTGGTGACCCGCACAAAGATCTCCAGGTATACCTTCATCCCGAGGAGGCGCTCGATGTCGATTCTTGACTGTGTGCCGATTTCCTTGAGCTTCTTTCCCCCTGCACCGATGACGATGCCCTTTTGAGAGGATCTCTCGACGTGGATCACGGCACGGATGTACACAGGATCCTGCTCGCGAAATTCTTCGATCTCCACAGCCACTGCATACGGTATTTCCTTGCGGGTGAGGGTAAAAACCTTCTCCCGGATGAGTTCCTTGCACAGGAACCTCACCGGAACATCGGTGATCATGTCTTGGGGAAAGTACCTCGGCCCCTCGGGCAGGACAGTCCTAATCCGCGTGAGAAGCCCCTCGATGCCCTGGCCTGTCAGGGATGATACGCCGCACACGTAGGTGTATGGATAGGTCTTCCCGAGATCAGAGAGCTTGTCATCAGGGGATTGCCCGTGCATGAGGTCCACCTTGTTCAATACAAGGAATGCCTCCTTCCCGGCATTCGCAACACAGTCAGCTACAGGGCTGAGTGTCTGGTATGTCTCATGCGGGTCTGTCATCACGAGCACGAGGTCGGCATCTGCAATGGTGGAGAGGGCCTTGTCCAGCATGTATCTGTTCAGGGCCTTTTGGGAGAAGTGAATGCCCGGGGTGTCCAGGAAAAGGATCTGAGTGTCTTCTGCATTGAATATCCCCAGGATCCTGTCCCTCGTCGTTTGAGGTTTGCTCGTCGTGATCGATATCTTTGTCTCAAGGACACGGTTCAGGAAGGTCGACTTCCCGACATTCGGATTGCCGATGATGGAAACAAACCCGGAGGTGAACCCGTGTGTCATGTTACTTCAGATCGAGCTGCATCTGCCGCGCCCAGGGTGACTGGCACGGCAAGGTGATCGTGAAGGATGCGCCTCTGCCCTCTTCGCTCTGCACATCGATAGTTCCGCCGTGTCGCTTGATGATTCCATAGCTCACGGATAGACCGAGGCCGACCCCCTTCACCAGAGGTTTCTTTGTGTAGAACATGTCGAATATTTGGGGAAGATCGGCGCGTGATATCCCAACACCCGAGTCACGAAAGACAATCCGCACCGTCTTGTCATCATCTGAAGAGGAGGTCTCCACGTGAAGCTGACCTCCCTCCGGCATTGCCTCTACAGCATTATTGATGAGATTGATGAACACCTGCTTGATCTGCTCCGGCACACACTCGACGAACTTCGAACCCTCAGGGTGGAATCTGAGCCTGACCAGATTCTCCTCCAGGTACTTCCGGTTGAGGACAAACACATCCTGCAGGGCCTCGTGGATATCGATCTTCTCGACCTTGCCTTCGTTTGGCAGGTAGAATGTTTTCATATTCCTGATGAGATCCGCGATCCGGTCGGTCTCCTTGATGGCAAGCCTGACGAACTGGTGATCGATCTTCTGCGTATCAACCTGCAGGATATGGTTGAGGCAGCTCCGGATACCGTAGAGCGGATTGTTGATCTCGTGGGCAATGCTCGCAGAGAGCTTGCCTGCAGCAGCAAGTCTTTCTGATTGGATGAGGGCTGATTCCATCTTCTTTTTCTCGGTACGGTCCTTGATGATCCCCGTGAACCCAAACGTCTCCCCCATCTCATCGGTCAACGTTTTCATGGAAAGCGAAACATCAAGCACGTCATCCTTCTTGTTTTTTCTCCGGGTCTCCCGATCCTTCACGAAGCCCTTGGCCTTCACTTCCTGCATGATCTCATGAGCTTCTTGACTGTAGTCTTCCGGTACGATCATCAGCCACGAGTTCCCAATGACCTCTTCTTCAGTCCAGCCGAACATCTGATGGGCCCCGTGATTCCACGAAATGATCGTTCCATCGTGAGCAAGGCCGATGATGGCATCGTCGCTGTAGTGTTCTATGG
>JBNGDS010000117.1:0-2510 GCA_049975365.1 Desulfomonilia bacterium
GGTTATATGCCCCGAGCCGTGGAATCTCGAGGATTTGTGTGGAGAGCATATAGCGGTAGTAAAAGCTGAAGATGATATCCGGTTCCAGCGAACGGATCTGATTAATCCACTCCTGACTGTTTGGATCCGGCGGTGCGACCCATTCAATGCCCGTATCGGTGCACAGCTCGGATACTGATTTAAACCAGATTGTTTCGCCTGGGTCGTCAAGGTGTGTGAACACAAGGGGGATCTCAAATCCTGTTTTTCTGAGCATGGAGATGCCGATGGTCCCCATGGTATGGTATGCAAATACGACTGCCCTCACGGGTAAGTCCTCCTGATGGTGTAGGGTGGACGGTGTTTCACCTCGCGGTAGATCCTGCCCACGTATTCACCCATGACCCCGAAGGCGAGGAACTGGGCTCCCACGAAGAAGAACAGTACGGCAAACAGAGTGAATACCCCCTCTGCAGCCCATACTGCACCGAAGTAAAGCCGGGCCACGGCCAGAAGAACCCCGAACCCGATCCCCAGGAAGGCGAGAAAGAACCCGGTATACAGCATGAATTTCAGCGGGAATTCCGAGAACGATGTGACCAGGTCAAAGTGAAGTGAGATAAGTTTAGCAAGGGAGTACTTGGATTCTCCTGCAAACCGTTCTTCGTGTTTCACCTCGATCTCGGTGATGTCCTTGGCAAAACTGGTGGCCAGGGCAGGGATAAAGGTCGAGTGTTCGCGGCTTGAGAGCATGTATTCGACCACATGTCTCCGGTAGGCCCTGAGCATGCAGCCCCAGTCCGTGAGATTGACCCCGGTGATGCGCCTGGTTATGGCATTGATGATTCGGCTGGGGACCCGCCTCAGGATCGAGTCTTTCCTCAGCTTTCTCACTGTTCCCACGACCTCGAAGTTTCCGGTCTCCATGGTGTTCACCAGCCTCGGAATCTCCTCGGGCGGATTCTGGAGATCTGCATCCATGGTGATGAGGATCTCGCCCGTAGAGGTCTCGAACCCGGCAAACACCGCTGAGTGCTGGCCATAATTTCGCGAGAGCTCCACGACCCTGACCCTGTCTCCTGCATGCGACCTAATGATTTCCAGAGACCGGTCCCTGCTCCCATCATCGACGAGCACTACCTCATAGTCTCTCCCCATACCCTCCATGACCGGAACGAGTCGTTCAAAGAGCCTCGGGAGCACCTGTTCTTCATCGAACACTGGGATGATCACGGAAATCTTAGCCTGGGTCATGCCTTTGCCACCCGTTCTTGTGCATATACAAAACTCCTGTTCACGATTAGAAACAGTGTTCCTATGATCACGGAGAGCCACAGGGTGCACAATCGTGCCATGATCGCCCCCAGAGCAGCCGGTGTTGCTGGGATTGAGGAGCGAATCAGGAGCCCCATCAGGCTCGCATCAGTCACTACGAGACCGCCCGGAAGCATGGATAGGACACCGATGAGCGTTGAGAGACCGAACAGGATGGTTGCATCCACAATCCCCAGTTCAAACCCCATGCCCTGGATAATCAGGTGGAGTGCGACCCCTTCGCTTGTCCATGCCAGGAGGGTCACACCCAGGGCGAGCAGGAGAATCCCAGGGCCGAAAAGGCTGAACATGTCTTCGACGACTTTTTTCAGGGTTCTCGCACGGTGCGAGATATGGGGTATGTGTTCAAACAGGGTGACTGCCGTGCGCGGCACGATCGGGATGAGCCCTGCCAGGGGAATCACGCAGAGCAGGAGCATGATCACCTTCCCGGACTCGAGGAAACGGAGCCCTGCAAGGGAGATGACGCTCAAGGCGATGAGGTCCATGTAAAGCTCTGCACCGATCACACTCGTGGTTGCCAGGAAGGGTCTCCCGGACACGTTCTTGAGCATCTGGCTCTTGATGAGAAACCCGATCTTGCCCGGGGTTGCACTCATGGAAAGGCCTGAGATGAAGATGTTGAGGCTTTTCCATGCAGGGATACTGATTCCCAGTCTCTTCAGGTAGATCTGCCACCGGATGAACTTGATAAGGTCATTGCAGAAGCCAAACACCATAATGAGAGGGAGCAGGACCCAGGGGAAGCCTTTCAGATGGGGCTTGATCTGGTTGACATCAACCCACATCCCGACGAAGGCAAATGCGAGTACTGCGAGAACAGCGGTGACGATGAGGGCGCGTTTCACCTCAGGATTCCCCTCACAGCCTCGATCACCCGGTGTACCTGGTCTTTTTCCATTCCCGGGTACAGCGGGAGGCTCAGGATCTTTTCCGAGGCTTCTTCGGTTACGGGCAGCCGTGTCTCACCGAAGAGCTGTTTCACGAATCTCAGGGTATGACAGGCAGGAAAGTGAAGGCCATAGCCGATGTTATGCTCTGCAAGGGCCTCCATAAAATCCTTTCTTTCCATAGAATTCACCTTGACCACAAACAAGTGCCAGGAGTGGGTGTGTTCATAGGGGGGAAATCCGGGAAGGTCGAGGCTATCGATATCCGAGAGTCCGCTGAGGTATTCCATGGCAATCTCGGTGCGC
>JBNGDS010000117.1:2520-6040 GCA_049975365.1 Desulfomonilia bacterium
TTTTCAGTTGTACGATTCCGATGGCTGCCTGGATATCGGTCAAGTTGTATTTGTATCCTGGCACTGCGATATCATAGGTGGGGTCGGATGCCTTCCCGTAGCGCTTCCAGGCATCACGCTCGATGCCGTGGAACTTCAGGATCTGTACCGTGTCCATGAGGCTATTGTCGTTTCCGGTGAGCATGCCGCCTTCACCTGTGGTGATGTTCTTGATGGGGTGGAAGGAATAGATCCCGATGTTGTCTCTTGCCACATGACAGCCCTTGTAAAAGGTTCCGGTGGCATGGGCGGAATCCTCGATCACAGGGATATCACCGGAGATCTCGAGAATGCTGTCCAGATCGGCAGGGGCACCGGCATAGTGCACAGGGATGATTGCTCGGGTATGTTTCGTGATGCACCTCTCGATCTCCGCCGGTCTCACGAGCAGGGTCTCGTAGTCAACATCGGCGAATACAGGCCGTGCACCGGAAAGTGCGATCTGGTTTATCGTTGAGGCAAATGTCATGGATGGAGTAATCACCTCGTCGCCTTTCCCGATTGAGAGGGCTTTCAGGAGGAGGTGCATCCCGGCGGTTCCTGAGCTGAGCGCGATCGCACGGTGTGCACCGGTATAGGCTGCAAACTCTTTTTCAAACTCGATGCACTTTGCACCGGTGGTTATCCATCCGGATTCAAGCACCTCTGTTACCGCATCGATCTCCTCCCTGTCGATCCAGGGCCTGCTCATGGGTATGAAATCGTTCATGTATCTCTCCTCATGAGTTGCGTGGTTTGGAGTTTCCAGAGCTGTGTCTGTTTTCTCGTGTCGCCGTTTATCTCGAGAACTGTTATCCCAACTGTTTTCAGGAGGCCCTTCAGGTCTTCATCGAGCCTGCTTGGAAGAACAAGGGCGAACTCAACCTCACCCGCACTCAGTGTCTGCATGAAAAGCGCCCGGTCTTCCTGTTCGATGGATTCCACGCAGAACCTACCGTAGAATGAGCTCAGGGCCTCCACTGTCTCGGTAAGACTGTATCCGATCACGCGTTTTCCCTGAACAATATGCCCCGCATCGATAAAAAAGGGCCTGTAGGACTTGATCTCGTCTATCTGAGGAAAGACAAGGGGGATGCTGATCACGATGAGAGCAGCCCATGTCAGGGTCGCTGCCAACGAAAGATGCCTCCTGCATGATTTCCAGATAATACTGCAGGCAACGACCAGGCACATTCCGAGGATCAGGGCAGAAATCCATGACCCGCCGATCTTCATGTACGCGACGGGGATGAGGATCGATGCAGTCCAGATGAAGCAGAGAACAACCCAGAGAAGGATCCTCTCCCAGGAAGCAGCTTTTCCCACTGAAAACCGTGACATCCAGATCCCTGTCATTGCTGCCATGGCGGGGAACATGGGCAGGAAGTACAATCCCCTCTTGGTGGACGATATGCTCAGTAGGATGAATCCCCCTGCGAGCCATGAGGTGAAGAACCGGGAGGTGGTAGATGTTCTCCATCCGGTGATCATGGCCGGGATCAGGGGGATCGACCAGGGGGCCGCATCCGCCAGCACGGTGGTGATGTAGAAATAGAAAGGCCTCACGTGTCCCCCGCTGTAGCTGCTCCCATGGAGGAATCTCCCAAACTGGTTGTAGACGTAGAAGGTATTGACGAATTCCATGCCGCCCCGGTCATACAGCATCCAGCCCCAGATGAGCATGACACCGAGCACGAGGAGGGCCCCCGGGATGAACCACACCCTCTTGATCAAGGAAAAGTCTCTGTGCCACAGGACGAAGATGCCGAGACCTGCAGCCGGTATGGCAAGCCCGATGATGCCTTTTATGAGAAATGCCATAGAAATGCTGATCCAGAACAGGATGTATCCCCTCCGGAGCTTCTGTTCATAGGCAAGGAGAAAGGAGAACATGGCAGCAGCAATGAAGAATACGAGACCGATATCCACCACCATCTTGTGGGATATCTCAAAGAATTTGAACGAGGTTGCCAGCACAATCGTGGAGAGGGCAGCCACCTGTTCTCCAACGAGCGTTCGCAGGGAAAAGAAGACCACTGCAATGGTTGCCAGGGCGAAGAAGACAGAGGAGAGCCTCCCGAACCCCTCGTTTCCCGTACCGAACACTGTGAACAACAGGCCGGTCACGGTAAAGTATGCCGGTGGCTTCTCGAGGAAGGGCCGACCGGACAGATGAGGAATCAGGTAATCCCCTCTAGCAGCCATCTCCCGTGAGATCTCCGCGACCCTTGGCTCATCAGGGGTCCACAGGGAATGATCGAAGATGCCCGTGAGTTGCAGGGCAAGAACCAGTATGCAGACAAGTATGGGTATTTTCCTCATGTCCTATGTAACCAATAAACCCTCAAGAGAATATCTTAGGTTCGAAAGCCTACAATAATTCATGTTCAGAACTATTCTGTAGATGTATCATTTCTTCCTCATAGTATCCGGTGGGTTGCTTTCACTCATTAAAAGGGAATGGTAATTCTATCCTGGAGGCTCTCTTGAAAGGTATAGTCTACCCTAGGCATCTGCGGCTTGATTTGTTGAGAACCTGCCAAAACCTCTGCCAGGACTGCACGCTTTGTTCCGACCTTTTTTTCTATGAGGATGTCGATCTCTGTTCCATGGGGGAATGGGGTTGAATCGTCGCTGTACCGGTTTGCATACATGTAGAGACCTGGACTAGTATCAGCTGTATCAATCTCATGGTATGTCTTTCCCGTTATCATCGGGAGAAGGCCCGGGAACAATTCGTCCCCTTTCAGTACATGGAGTTCCCTTCCGTCAGCCGTTTTCACTGCTTCTCTGCCAAATCTCAGAAAATCCTCGTGCGGAGTCATATAGCTGAAGTAGACAGTAGTAGAAGCGATCAGCCCGACATATATCAGAGCAACAAGAAAGATTGGTTTCAGATAACTCGTCTCAATCTTCCTCCTGACCATGAACAGGGTAGTCAGGGAGATACCTCCAAGAAGAATGCCGAGCAGGGCCTGGCCCAGGAATATCCCTGCAAGGGGCAGGACGCATCCCAGTATGGCAATGAACCAGGTTGCCTTGATCAGATACGATTCCCATCGCTTGAATGAGGAGCTCATCAGCCAGTGTGTCACCATGCATGCTACTGCTGGGAGCAGGGGAGTAAGATAGATTCCCCGCTTGGTTGATGCGATGGTGAGTAGGACGAACGGCCCGAGGAACAGACCCAGGTACGGGTTCTGTCGATAGTGTCTAATAGAGGATACGAAAGCTGGAATGAATAAGAGAGTCCAGGGAAGAACAGCCCGGGGAAAGAGATCGAAATAGTAGAACATCCCGTGCTGGTGGCCAAGGACAGCGCCCTCGGGTGCCCCAGTGAACCTCATGATGTTGTTTACCACGATGATCTCGCGCACGAATTGCCAGCCCCCTTTCCCATATAAGGCTACGATCCATGGAAGAATCAGTGCTGTCGCGATCAGGATAACCAGGAATGGATTGGTATCCCTGATCGTTTTCCAGTCTCTGCGAAGGATGATGT
>JBNGDS010000118.1:0-5661 GCA_049975365.1 Desulfomonilia bacterium
CGTTGAAGATGTCCGAGTCACCCTGCGGTATTCGGAACTACGGTCCGTTTTTGGGTGAGCACAACAAGAGCGTGCTCACGGAGGTGCTCGGGCATTCGAATGAGTACATCGAGACCCTGTACGCCGAAGACGTCCTCTACCACGAGGAGGCTGTTGACAGACTTTCCGGGGAGCTCGATCGGATGCCGATGGCTGCGAGTTAAGGGCCATGTAAAGAATCGGGAAGGAACATCCTTTCATCAATAGGTGTAAGAAGACCATCACGAAAGGAGAGGGATGTGGGATCTGATTTTTTTGAACGCTTGTTTTCCCTTAAAGGGAAGACTGCTCTCATTACTGGCGGATACAAAGGAATCGGGAGGCTTTTTGCCGAGACCTTTGCGGAAGCCGGGGCGGATGTGGCAGTGGTGGCACGGAGCCTCGAAGGATGCCAGAAGGCTGCACAAGAGATCTCGGAGAGATTTGGAGTCAGAGCGATCGGAAAGTCAATGGATGTTCATGACACTACAATGGTGAATGCCGTAGTCAAGGAAATCATCGAAGAATTTGAGAAGATTGACATCCTGGTGAACAGTGCTGGGGTAACCGGGAGTGAGAAGCCTGTTCTGAACATGAACGATGATGACATGGATGATGTCCTGAATGTGGATTTCAGGGGCATTTTTCTGACTTCCAGGGCAGTTGCCGCACACATGAGGGAGAGGAAATCCGGCAGGATTATCAACATATCATCGATTCTCGGAAAGATTGCGGCGAGAAACATGTCGGGCTACTGCGCGAGCAAAGCGGCAGTGATTCAGTTGACAAAGGTCATGGCCTTGGAGATGGTCAGGGACAATGTTCAGGTAAATGCGCTGTGCCCCGGATATTTTCTCACGGAATTCAACCGTGATTTTTTCAGCTCTGAAGCGGGAAAAGGGCTGGTGAAGAGGATGATCCCCATAAACAGGGTCGGCGAGCTTGAAGAACTGAAATCAACAGCGCTGTACCTGGCTACCTGCCCGGCATTTCTGACTGGGGCAGAACTCTATGTGGATGGTGGACACACCATTCCCTAGGCAGGATGCTGTGGTGGATGCACAGGAGATGAATATCACAAGCAACGGTGAATTCTAAAAATACAGGAGGCAAACGATGCTACGGACGAAAGAGGAATACCGGGAAAGGCTGTTCACCATGAAGCCGAATGTTTCCATAGGAGGAAAGCTTGTCACGAGGGATGATCAAAGATTGATTCCCGGCGTCAATGTTCTGGAACTGACCTATGAACTCGCCCAGGATCCGAAATGGAAAGGGCTTGCAACGGCAACATCAGCCATCACCGGGGAGGAAGTCAACCGGTGGGGTCACCTCCCTCAGAACCCGTACGACCTGATGCAGAAGCAGAAGCTGATCAGGCTATCTGCAAGGAGAGTGGGGGGATGTATCCAGCGGTGCATGGGGCACGACGCGATCAACGCCCTTGCCATCTGCACCAAGGAAATCGACATGGCGAAGGGCACCGATTATCACCAGCGCTTCATCAACTATATCAGGGAATACCAGAAGAAGGATCTGGACGGGTGCTGCGCGCAGACCGACGCGAAGGGAGACAGACTTAAAAGACCGAGCCAGCAGGCTGATCCCGATCAATATGTTCACATCGTTGAGGAGCGCAAGGATGGTATCGTTGTGAGTGGATTCAAGATGTCCATCACCCAGGCTGCCTACGCGGATGAGATCATTGTGCTGCCCACCAGGGCACTGATGGAAGACGACAGGGACTTCGCCGTTGCATTTGCCGTTCCGGGAGACTGGGAGGGCATGACCCTGATCACCAGGCCTGTATGGCTCAGGGAAAAAGATGAACCGAACGCGGCGCCCTTCTGCAAATACGGGGTTTCGGATTCGGTCATTGTGTTTGAAAACTGCTTTATTCCCAAGGAACGTGTATTCATGTGCGGGGAATGGGAGTTCGGCAGGAGAATTGCACTCCTGTTTGCCGATTCTCACAGGCACAGCTACTGCGGATGCAAGCCGGGGGTCTCAGATATTCTCTGCGGAGTCACTGCGCTTGCAGCAGAAGCGAATGGTATCCAGAAGGTATCGCATGTGAGAGAGAAACTGACCGAATATGCCGGGACAGCCGAACTGGCGTTCGCCGCAGGGATTGCAGCCGCTGTATTCGGAGAAAAGACAGCCTCGGGTGTGTTTTTCCCCAACAACATCTACGCGAATGTCGGCAGAAGGATCACCGGGGAGTTGATCTACAACGAGTACAATACCCTCACCGAAATTGCAGGTGGGATCAGTGTGACGCTTCCCTTTGGAGAGGATTTTGAGGCTGGTCCCTTCAAGGACCATCTGGAAAGGTTCATTGTTCGGAATCCCAATCTCTCTGCAGAGGATTCTCTGAAGATCTGGAAACTCGTGGAGAATGTGGGGGCTTCTCCCATGACGGCCTGGTACGAGATAGCCGGCGTGCATGGTGGTGGATCCCCCATCATGGAGACCATTGCCCTGGGGATCGAGTATGATTACAAGACGAGGAGAAACCTTGCCAGGTACCTTGCAGGCATCGACAAAGAGTTCGATGATACGCAGGATATTGAGAAGACCCCCACGTTCGGAGATGGACTCGTCTGTGAGAGAAACGACCTGAAATGAGAAAGCACCCACTGGTGCGTGATGGTTCGTTCCCGTGGTGAGGATGGATCGATCTGGATTTTGATGAACAGTACAGAAGAGGTAGCCCCATGGAAGGCGGAATGTTCAGCAAAGATTCCCTTACACACACCCAACCCCTCCTTTCCTGCATTCCGCCTTCCTGCCCTGAACAGAGGGATCTTTCACGAAGAGGCAAGGATACCTGGTTCATGATGGGAGACAAAGAACGAGGGAAGAGGAAACCAATAAGAAAGGGAGTATGGAGATGGGCATCAAAGATGTTGTTATCGTGAGCGCATGCAGGACGCCGATCGGTGATTTCCTCGGGACACTCAAGGACGTTCCGGCGAGGAATCTTGCCATGACTGTTGGCAGGGAGGCAATTCGGAGGGCAGGAATTGATCCTGATATGGTGGACGAGATTTGCATGGGGCAGGTGTACACCGCCATGCAGGGCTCTCTTTCAGCACGTCAGGTGGGGATGCGCATCGGATTGCCCATGAGGAGCAGCGCCTGTGTGGTGAACCAGAACTGCGCCTCGGGTATGAGGGCCCTCGAGATCGCATGTCACAATATCATGCTGGGGAAGACAGAGATCTCGCTCGTGATAGGAGTGGAGAGCATGAGCAATGCCCCCTATCTCCTCCCGAAAGCACGGACCGGGTATCGCATGAATGCCGGAACGATCGAGGATCACATGATCCATGACGGGCTGTTTGATGAACTTGTCCCTGGCCATATGGGAGTAACGGCTGAAAACATTGCTGCCCGGTATGATATTTCTCGACAGGAGTGCGATGAACTTGCGCTTGTCAGCCACACGAGGGCTGTTGCCGCAATCGATGGAGGAAAATTCACCGACGAGATCGTTCCTGTGGAGATCAAGACAAAGAAGGGCATCCAGATCTTTGATATCGATGAACACCCCCGAAGGGACGCAAGCCTCGAGTCTATGGCAAAGCTGAAGCCCGCATTCAAGGAAGGGGGTGTCGTCACTGCCGGAAATGCATCCGGGGTCAATGATGCAGCAGCTGCAGTGGTGATCATGTCGAAGGAGAAGGCCCAGGAACTCGGGATACAACCTCTCATGAAACTGCTCGGGATCTGCAGTGAAGGGGTAGACCCGAAAGTGATGGGTCTGGGACCGGCTGTTGCCATACCGAAATGTCTCATCCAGGCGGATATGCGCTTTGAGGACGTAGATTACTGGGAGATCAACGAGGCATTCGCCTCTCAGTTCCTGGGAGTGGGGCGTATGCTCAAAGAGAATTTTGGAATCGAAGTCGACATGGACAAGGTAAATCACAACGGTTCTGGGATCGCTCTCGGGCATCCCATAGGATGCACCGCTCTTCGTATTGTCGTGACGTTGTACTATGAGCTGCTGAAGCTCGATAAGGCCATTGGTGGAGCATCCTTGTGCGTTGGAGGTGGACCGGCCATGGCCTCTGTATGGACACGAGAGGTGTAGATTTTTTCAACATTCTATCCCGAAGGGAACGGTGATCGGAGATGAAGAACGATACAGCGCTGCGAGGGTTTGAACGGGGATTTGAGTTTGAGAAGAACTATCACGGATGTGCCCAGTGCGTGATCGGGGCGGTTTATGAGATTCTTCCCGGTATGAAAAATGTGGATGTGTTCAAGTCTGCCAGCGGGCTGGCAGCCGGGACAGGCTTGAGCACCCTCGGTCAGTGCGGGGCCCTGACAGGAGCCGTGATGGTGCTCAGTCAACTCTATGGCCGGGAGATCGAAGAGATCGATGATCCAGAGAAAAAGAGATATGTGGCATACAGGCTTGCAGAGAAGATGGTTCAGAGATTTCTGAAGGAATACGGGACCGTGACCTGTGGCGAGATCCAGAAGAAGCTTATGGGGAGTTCGTTCTATCTGTTCGATCCCCAGCAGTGGGAGGAATTTGAAAAAGCAGGGGGACACATTGAGCATTGCCCGTCTGTCGTGGGAAATGCAACCCGATGGGCTATCGAGATCCTTGAAGAACAGGATAAGCTGCTGCATCGATCGTGAGTCTCACACAAAGAATAAGATAGCCTGGAGGGAATACCGGGAGGGAACGTTAGATACGACACAGGATGTCCTGTTAAGAGAGAGGAGACCGTATGTTCGATAAGATTCTGTATCCGACCGATTTTTCGGATGTAGCCGGCAAGGGGCTTGACTTTGTAGAGCGACTTCAGGAAGCCGGTACACGGGAGGTTGTCATACTTCATGTCATTGATCATCATAAATTCGAGATTCTTGCAGTCCACGATAGTGAGTTCAGGGCGAAGGAGATAGAAGAGTCTATAGAGAAGATGTCTCTGGAGAAGATGAATCAGATTGCAGACAGGCTGAAAAACAAGGGAATGAACGTCAAGATTCGACTGGAGAAGGGTACACCCTTCTGCGAGATTCTGAGGGTTGCTGACGAGGAGAATGTATCAGCGATCGTGGTCGGCTCCCATGGAATCAGCAATGTCGCTGAAATGTTGCTTGGATCGGTATCCGAGAAGGTTATCAGAAAATCGAAGAAGACCGTTCTCGTGGTCAAAAGGTAAATTCAAGATCTCATGTTTAATCTGAAGAATTCCTGGCCCGAAGAGTGAGAGGAGGGAGTTCACATGGTGAGAGGAATGGATACGATTGATCTGACCCGTGCTCTCGTTTCTTTCCAGACGATCAACCCACCAGGCAATGAACGGGAATGTGCCGTCTATATCGCCCGGATACTTGAAGAAGCAGGATTCCGTGTCAATCTCGTTGACTTTGATCAGGCGAGAACGAGTCTCATTGCAGATATTGGTGCACAGCATACACCCCCGATCTGCTTCACAGGGCACATCGATACCGTACCGCTGGGCGCGGTGCAGTGGAGCCGGAATCCCTTCGGGGGAGAGATCGATGGCGACAGAATATACGGGAGGGGATCGAGTGATATGAAAGGCGGACTTGCCGCCATGATTGTTTCTGCACTGACGCTTGCTCACAGATACCCGGGAAAGGTTGCCCTGAAAC
>JBNGDS010000119.1:0-5404 GCA_049975365.1 Desulfomonilia bacterium
GACCTCCTTGAACTTCGTGTTGTTGTCCCGTGTGGCGATGTAGACCCCGCACACACCGCAGTACAGACCGCATGGGGCCATGAGATCACGGTTCCTGAGTTCCTCTTCAGACCACCCTTTCATATCCACACCTCCATGTACACTGCTCGGCGATGCACCCCTGGACTCCACCCTGCTGTACCTCGAAAGCAGTTCAGTGTGTTCACGGAACCCTCCACGTGAACTGGAACTCCACTTCCTCATTCCCATCTTCACGCTCATGCTCGATCGTGAATGACGCATGTGAGGGAATCGTGATGCGTTCCCCATCAATCTGGATCCTGAAGGGCTTCCCCGACTCCAGGGCATCTGCCAGGCGGCGGAGCTTCAGGACGATCTGCCTGGTGGTGTATGACTTTTCCACATCCCGGTCAGGGTTTCTGTTCATGGTTCCTCCAAGAGCAATACTATCATGCAGATCCGGAAAACCCCACCAGAAATCAGCAGGGATGGGGATTATGTGTGTATCTGCACGTCCTGGCGATCTCGTCTGATGCCTCTTTTTCCTTTGTGTGCATGATCATGGGACCTCTGGTGCAGCCAGATATCCAGTCCTATCTTCAGAAAGACGAGGACGATAAGGAGCGGGACTGGAGAGCCAAGGACCATAACTGGCAGACCGCCTGCAATGATTGCGACGTGCATGAGGACGATTCTCTTATACGGCAGGCCCATGAGCGTGTTCAAACTGAATGAGGTATACTCCTGCCTCCCCAGGTAGTTCTGTACAAAGGACATGCCGTGGCTGAGAACGAGGCAGAGCAGGGGCCACTCCATCCCGGGCGGTCGGTTCTGCCAGAGATGGATAATGACGGATACAAGCATCTGTACGAATACCAGAGGCCCAGGCCAGGTGTGGGGAAAGGAAAGCGCATGTTCAGGACTCCCGAGATTGAAGAAGGTCATGAGGAAAAACCCGTGGGCTGCACAGAACCCACCGAAATGTACACAGAAGAAGGGGACCATGAAGACCTTTCCGGGGATGAGAATCCTGCCGTCATCCATCAGGAACACCATCTTCAGGATGTTGTAGAATCCGATGATGATGTTCTCAGACCAGTACAGCAGTACAATGACTGCTGCGTCCCAGCCGAATAGGACGACGCCACTGAGCGGGACGAGATTCGCTGTTACCAGGACCGTGATGGAAAAGGAATCTCTCGGCACTGACTCGTACCTGTCTGTTGACTCAGTGGGCAGGATACGGATCGGACTGCTGTGACACGTCTTTTCATCAGCTTGTCACGAAATTTTCTTCTTCTTGATCATGTCGGACAGTCCGGCAAAGGGGCTGTGGGACATCGATGGGGAGTGCTCTTCCTGATCGAGGTCGTTCTCCATGGACGTGTCCTCAAGATCCCTCCCATGCTCGTGATCGTGACAGTACACGCACAGGTGTTCCCAGTTGCTCCCATCCGATGGGTTGTTGTCATGATTATGGTCCTTGTGGTGGACGGTAAGCAGGTGGAGGGTTTTGTTGGTGAACTGTCTTCCGCAGCGGGCACACACCCAGGGGTGGATGCGCAGAGACTGCTCTCTGTAGCCTTTCATGCGCTCAATCCTTGCCTGACGTGCCTGCTCGAGGACCTTTTCCAGTTCTTCCCTGCTCGGGAGTGTTTTCCCCGGCTTGTGGTTTCGTGAATCGAAGCCCATACTCACCTCATGAGTGTTCTGTTTCCTGATCCACTTCTCGGTCAAAATCCGCTTCGTTCCAGGAACCGTCTACGATATACTCCCTGGTGAACGTCGCAATGATGTCATCGATGGGGACATCCGCGTATTCACCGCGGTAGTTCAGGTATTCCATGTGCCGTTTCCCGTCGAGATCGAACGGGTGGTAGATCGAGTCGTTCAGACCATCGAATTCCAGGGGCCTGAGCCTGAATTTCTCACAGAGTTCAATGTTGAAGGCCGGTGTCGCCTTGAGCCATGTTCCATCGAGGTAGATGGACGTGTATCCGTGATAGAAGAAGATATCGGTCTTCATCTGTTCTCTCATCCGGGCGGTGGTCAGGTGATTGCGGACATCCGCATATCCAAGTCGCGCTGGAATCTTATGAGCGCGACAGCATGCAGCCAAGAGGATCGCCTTGGCAACGCACCAGCCCCGGCCGGTTCTCAGCGTTGTGCTCGCCTTGAGCCCCTCGATGGATAGGTCCAGGGTGTACGGATCATAGCGGATACTGTCCCGGACTGCATAGTACAGGCTGACAGCCTGCTCCCTGGGCTCACTGGAACCGCCTGCACGCTTCTGGGCATACTCCCACACATCCGGTGTCTCAAAGTCGATGATCGGTGTCGGTTGAAGGTACTGCTGCATATCTGTGTCCATTTCTCCGGCTCCTTTTCCTTTCAGCCTGCCCTCCCTGCAGGAGAGCATGCAGGGATACCTGCAATTCCAGTCTTGACATGCATTTCACTATGCTATTTTCCCACCGGAGGGAGGTGCGGTCAAGTTCTGAATGTGGTATTGTCAGGTTTTTGGAGAGGACAAAAAGAGATCCAGCAGACATCGTCAGGAGATGCTTGCCGCTTCAATTCCCCACCGGTTCGCCGCCAGGTGCTCGTATACCGCGTCGTTCGAGTAACGATCCCTCAAGCCGGTATAATTCTATGAGGGACTTGAGATAATTCGTGATGGCCTGGATTTCTGAAATCTTGCTCGAAAGGAGATCACGCTGGGCCTGTGCAACGAGGAGTGTGGTGGATTTCCCCACATGGAACTTCTCCACCTCGATGCGAGTCTTCTCCTCCTGGAGAGCACGTGTTGCAGAGGTTGCGGTGATCTGTTCCCGGGCGCGGCATACCTCGATATAGGCTGTTCGAACATCCACCTGGACGAGTTGGACAAAGTTCTCGACCGCCTCTTCTGCCTGAGCGCGACTGAGCAGGGACGCGCGGTATTGCGCCCGTGACTCCCTGTTTACGATAGGAAATTCAAGAACAACACCTGCCCCGACATCATACGAGTCTTCGTCGATCTTCCTGACAGAACTGCCGAAGGAGTCCGCATACCCTGTCTTTCCAAGGTTGATAAAAAAATCCAATTTCGGGAGCAGTCCGTTCTTTGTCCTCACGATCTCGATATCTCCCTGCTGCACCTGAAGCCTGGCCTGGTTGAGGTCTGGCCGCATCTTCAAGGCGACCTCGACATGAGATTCTACCTCGTCGAGCGTTACCCGGGGCATGGAGGGTTGATCAAGGAGAACGACAGATCTGTGCCAGAGGTTTTCTACCGGCGGATTCAGCAGTTTCAGGAGTTGCAGGCGGATCTTCTCCAGAGAACTCTTTGCGTTGATGAGGCCTTCCCGCCGCAGGGCGATCTCGGCCTGGGCTGCGGCAAGCTCTGATTCGGCCAGGTAGCCGATCCGTATCATTTCTTCTGTCTCGAGTTTCTGCTGCTGGGCAAGGGTGAGGGACTCAAGGAAGATCTCTATCTGGCGCTGGGTGAGTGCATAATCCCAGTAGGTCTCTTCCACCAGTGCCACCAGGTCTTCTGAGAATCCTCTGAGTTCGTACTGTGAAGCCATGGTGTCGAGCCGTGCTTGGCGGATGATCGCGAGGTTATACCCCGGACTGAGTCCCTTGAGGAGTGCCTGGGTGACACTGAGGCCCAATCGTGATTCATAGATGTCATCGCCGTACAGGTCAGACCAGGACCGCTGGGTGGAGAGTCCGAGCTCTATATCTGTTCCTGAAGGCAGGTATTCAGAAACCCCAATGGATGCATCGATCTCTGTTCTGTCACGGTCATCTCCTGACAGCTCCTCGAGATCGATTTTTTCCCTGGAACGGGAATATCCTCCTCCAAGGACCGGATCGAACACTGATCGTGCTTCTTGTTCAGCGGCACGTCTGAGATCGGGATTGAATTTTTCGACTCGTAACGCACGATTGTTATCCAGGGTCATCAGGATTGCGCTCTGTACCGTTATCCTCAATGGGTCTTGGTCCTTGATGGATGGTGTGGCATCCACCCCGTGCCGAGTTCCTTGTGCAGGACCGATATAGTCTTCCTGTGCAGCGTTTTGCGCACAGATATGGATTGGAACCAGGAAATACAAACCACCAATGATGATATATACTGTGAGGATATATTTCAGGTTCTTGGGTTTCATGCCTCAGGAGGCCTCCCCATAGTCGGGTTTTTCCTGATCATATACGTGTCGAATACTATGTAGACGGTAGGAATGATCAGCAGGGTGATCAGTGTGGAGCTGATCAGCCCCCCGATGACCGCTCGTGCCAGGGGTGCCTGGACCTCGCCGCCTTCACCGAGTCCGATCGCAAGAGGTACCATGGCAAGGATCGTTGTCATGGCTGTCATCAAGATCGGGCGAAGACGCCGCCTGCCGCCTTCTTCGATGGCGTCCCTGATGGACAGATTGTCCCTGCGGCGGAGCAGATTGATGTGATCCACCAAGAGTATGGCATTGTTCACCACGATACCGCCCAGCATGATACAGCCGATGAATGACTGGACATTGAAGGAGGTATTGGTGAAAAAGAGCATGAAAATGACCCCGATGGACGCAAAGGGGACCGAGAACATGACCACGAGGGGATACCTGATTGATTCGTAGAGTGATGCCATGACCATGTACACCAGGAGCACGGCGAGAATCAGACTCAGGAGAAGTTCTCTGAACGCTTTCTGCTGTTCCTCGTAGTCTCCGCCGAACACAATGCTGAAGTCCCGGGGCAGGGCAATGGATCGAAGCGCGGTACGGACATCGCTCAGGATCGAGCCCATGTCTCTTCCGCTGATATTTGCTGATACTGTCACGACCCGTTCCTGATCCTTCCGTTCGATACGGACCGGACCTGTCCTCGGATGGACGCTCACCACGTTCCTGAGAACAACCGGGGTGCCTTCAGCACCGGTTATTGTCAGGTCGAGGAGTTCCCTGAGATCCATTTTATCGGCCTCACTGATCTTTACACGAATGTCGTACTCGTCACCGCCTTCCCGGTATCTGCCGGCAGTGGTTCCTGAAAGAACGGTCTGGAGCATGTCTGCAATCTGCGAGACGGTGAGCTTCAGGTCCGCCGCCTTGAGCCGGTCAACGAAAACCAGTTCCTCGGGGCTGCCGGTTTCTCTGCTCACCTGGGCATCGGTGACGCCTTCGATGTTCTCCACAAGTGTCTTGACCCGCTGGGCGATGACATCCGATGTCTCCAGGTCGTATCCCCTGATCTCGATCTGCACCCTCTCGGTGTCTCCTCCGCTGAATATTCTCAGGAGAAACAACCCCTGCCCGGCACGGGTCCTGATCGTCACGCCTGGGATGTCGGCCAGTTTCTGTCTGAGGTCTGCAGCGATCTGCTCGCTGGAGCGTTCACGTTCGGCCATGGGCCTTAGGGC
>JBNGDS010000120.1:0-4964 GCA_049975365.1 Desulfomonilia bacterium
ACATTGCCAAGATCGGAACCCTGGATCCGCACACCCTCCATTTCCTGTTCCTGCACCAGGCAGAGGACACGGAGACCCTTCGAACGCTGAGCACCAGAGGGATCAAGAAGGTGAAAATCATCGAGATGCTGCCCAGATTGGGGAAAGACATCGGCATGTCAACACGCTGGGTGGAGCTTCAGATGCTGAGACTCTATGGCGTAGAGGCGATCACCAACACTACAGTCACTGAGATCACTCCCGATGGTGTTGTCGTGGACCGGCAGGGGGCTGTGGATCATATCGCGTGCGACACGGTCGTGGTTGCGGTAGGAACAGCTGCATTGAACAGCCTGGAGCATTCAATCAAAAACAGGGTCGATCACTGTTTCGTGGTAGGAGATGCCAAGAGCCCGCGCAAGGCGTACGAGGCAATCAGAGAAGGGTTTGAAGCAGCCCTCAGTATTCACTGAACCATCGAATTCTCTCTGCACGGGTTTTCTGGAGGGACAGAGAATTTCAAAGGATCGGGCCTAATCAGGGAAATCCAGACATTTCCCTTCGATCATCATGGGTATCCTCTTTTCCTTCACCCAGTTGGCATGAGGTAGCGCTGAGCCAGGAACTCGGCAATATCTGGCGGCGGCGCGATGCTCGCCCGAAGCCCAAGCGAGATTGATTCGGTCGGGCAGGTGGAGACGCAGATGCCGCACCCGATACAGCGTGTGGGATTCACGTGTGCTGTTTCATCATCCCCAACACCAATAGCCTGCACTGGGCATCTCCCCTCACAGGTTCCACACCCGATGCACGTCGCTGATTCAACACTCGAGATATAATTGGACGAAGAGATCACCTTGAGATTCATATCCTTGAGCGTCTGGAGGAACACACAGCAGCATCCGCAGCAGTTGCAGATCGTGGACAGGTAGCCATTTAAGTTATCGCAGGAATGAACCAGTCCTTCCTCGTCCGCATCCTCCAGGATACTGATCGCCTCGTCCTTGGTCACTTCTCTGGCCATGCCCTGTTCCACCATGTAGCGGGCCATGTCGTTGAAATGCAGGCAATTCTCCACGGTATGATCGCACCCCTTCCCTATATAGGACATCATCTGCCTGCAGGGACAATTCGCAACAGCATAATAGGAGACAGCATCGAGCATGTCCCTTACCCTGTCAAAGGGGAGGATTTCCCCCTTGTTCTTCAGAGAATGATCGATGGGAATGACTCTCATTGCTGGGATATTTCTGGCAAGCTCCTGCCCGAATGCCTCATTGCAGTACGTACACCACAGCGGTGCAAGCTTCCTGGCCCTCTCCGTGTCGAGGCCTGCCCAGAAGGGGGTTTCCGAAAAGCCGACAACAGTGGGCAGGAGACAGTACTTCCGTTCTTTCCCTGGTTTCTGCTCGGTATACACCGTCCCGTTCTTTGCCATGTCAGCAAGGAGCGATTCCAGAGATTCGGATTTTTCAGGAAACAGATCTTTGAGTTCACTGAGCGTCTTCTTCTCGAACGGGAGCCTGCAGGCGATCTCCGCTTCTTCCGCGGTAAACATGATTGTGAGAATTTCCATCAGGGCGGGTGACATCGGTGCGCCGACAACGCCCTGGTTCAGATGCCCTCCCAGTTTCTCATACACATGCTGTTTTTCCATTGCTTCCCCCCTTCTCTCCTTGCATTCATTGTGTATTATCCCGATTATCTCCTTTTCTTCGAAACATACCGCGTCTTCACGGGAGCAACACATGGTCAAAGATATCTTTTGCACATGCTTCAATGGGCTCCGTACTCTGTGCCACCTTCATGTTCATCAGAGCTCCCTCACAACAAGATACGATGAACCGGTCGTCTTCGTCTTGTCAATACATTCTTCCCTCCCCGGTTCAATACTGAACCACCAGCATCGCCAGAAGAGATTCCGGAGCACACGGGGGAAATGTTCTCAGAGCGGTTGACAAAACCTGACTCATTGGTCTTATGTGGAAAGCACATTTTGTCAGGTGCATCCTGGTGGGATGAAAGAGAGGGAAAACATCGATACTGTGATGCAGACACCACTTCCGGCACTGCATGATCCGGAGGGAGACAGCGTACCACCGTCTCTGCCGCCCATCATTGACGCCCATGTTCATGTGTTTCCGGATTCCATCTTCACCCTCATTCGTACGTGGTTCGATCAATTCGCATGGCCCATCCGCTACAGGCTTTCGTCTCCGGATGTTCTGCAATTCCTGTTGTCCCACGGCGTGAATCATGTGGTTGCCCTCCAGTACGCGCACAAACCCGGAATTGCCTGGAACCTGAACCAGTATATGTCAGAGCTGTGCAGCCAATTCTCCGGCAGGGTCACGGGCATGGCCACAATCTTTCCAGGCGAGGACAGCAGTGAGGAAATCCTGAAACACGCCTTTGTTTCCGGCCTGAATGGTGTGAAGCTCCATGCTCATGTGCAGTGCTTTGACATGACCAGCGAGGACATGGATGTCATCTACGAGGTGTGTTCAGCTGAGAAGAAACCCCTGGTGATCCACGCGGGGAGGGAACCCAAGAGCCCTGCATACAAGTGCGATCCCCACGTGATGTGCAGCGCGGAGAAAGTGGAACACGTGATCAGAACCTACCCAAACCTGAAGGTATGTGTACCGCATCTTGGTGCCGATGAATTTGTTCAGTACAAGAACCTGATAGAAAAGTACGAAAATCTCTGGCTCGATACCACGATGGCACTGGCCGATTATCTGCCCATACCAAATCCTGTGAAACTCGATGATATGAGACCGGACCGGATACTGTACGGCTCTGATTTCCCGAACATCCCCTACGCATGGGACCGCGAGATCAGATGGTTTACCCGGAGCACCCTGACGGATGACATGCTGGAGCAGGTGCTTGGGAAAAACGCGATCGAGTTGTATTGTATAACCCCGAACTCAGATATTCAGAAATAGATTCAGTGGAGCGGCCCATCTATCCCGCCTGACCACAGTTTGGCCTGTGTCTGATGATATGGATGATATCCATGGAGAGGACTATCGAACCGTCCTGATTGACGGCTCGGTAGTGCATCATGATCCGTCCACGGTCGTTCTTTGACGTGGAAAGTTGGATATCCAGCACTTCAACCTCTGCCTTCAATGTGTCCATCGCACGAACTGGAGCCAGCCAGCGAATGTTATCAATCCCGGGAGATCCCAGATTGTTCGATAACAACCCCTCCTGATAAAACAGGCGAAAACACAACCCCATAGTCTGAAAACCGCTTGCTATCAGGCCTCCATACAGAGAATTTCGTGCAGCCTCCCTGTCAACATGAAAAGGCTGCGGATCATACTTTCCTGCAAAATCAATAATCTCATCTTCCGTCAATGTGCTCGTGCGTGTGGTGAACTTCTGGCCAACTGTGAAATCCTCGAAGTACATCTCTGTTGATTGCATATGAACACTCCCTGGATACAATTCTTTGTACAAAAAACCTCTCCTCGATCTTCTTCTCCCATTGACGAGACACCATCCAAGGCAAGTATGTACTCTTTTATCACGAACCTATGTATTGTGATACTCATCTAAAACGCCATCGCCACAATCACTGACCGATTCAACTCAAGCATTGTCGTCTCGACGTACATCGTTTTTTGGAGGCGCCTTCTCGTAGGAGCTACGAGCCATTCTCAGACAATACCCTCCAGGGAGCAGGGGACGGGCACTTTTCATCAGAGGAGTTTGACATCGAACTGGTGCCACTTTATAGTGTATTTATGTGTTGTTGTTCCCTGCAACGGGTGATGAAGAGCAGAGACGGGATGAACCGGCCATGACATCATTCCAGGCAAAAGATATTGTACAGCGGCTCTGTGCCGAGGCAGGCATTACCCTAAACGGTCCAGGTCCGGCCGATATCCAGGTATTCAACGAAAACCTCTACGAACGTGTTCTGAAGGGCGGCTCCCTTGCCCTGGGTGAGTCTTATATGGATGGATGGTGGGAGTGCCAAGCACTGGATCAGTTCTTTGACACCATATTGCGTGCCCGCCTGCCCCACAAGGTGCGGGGAAACTGGACACTGCTGTGGCCACTGATCAGGGCACGCATGTTCAATCTGCAGTCACGATCACGTGCCTTCCAGGTGGGCCAGCGTCACTATGACATCGGCAATGATCTGTATAAGGCCATGCTGGACTCGAACATGCTCTATACCTGCGGATACTGGAAGGATGCCCGCAATCTTGATGACGCGCAAATCGCGAAGATGGATCTGGTGTGCCGGAAGATAGAACTCGAGCCAGGCATGACAGTGCTCGAACTCGGATGCGGCTGGGGGTCTTTTGCCCGCTATGCAGCCGAGCAGTACGGTGCACACGTCACGGCGGTGACGGTTTCCAGGGAGCAGGTCAGCCTGGGGCGGGAGTTGTGCCGGGGTCTCCCTGTTGACATCTCCCTGGATGACTATCGCAATGTAAAGGGAACGTATGACCGGGTTGTGTCGATTGGCGTAATGGAGCATGTCGGCGCCCGAAACTATCGCACCTACATGAACACAGTCGACAGAACCCTCAAAGACAATGGGATAGCCTTTTTCCACACGATCGGGGGAAATACGAGCAGGGTTAACGGTGATCCCTGGCTCCAGACATACATCTTCCCCAACGGCATGATCCCATCCATAGCTCAACTGGCGAGGGCAATGGAGGGCCTGTTCATCATGGAAGACTGGCACAACTTCGGCCCGGATTACGACAAGACCCTGATGTGCTGGTATGAACGATTGGAACGTGCCTGGCCGAAATTGCAGAAAATCTACGATGAGAGATTCCACCGCATGTGGCGCTACTATCTGCTGAGCTGTGCCGGGGCGTTTCGCTCACGCTACTGTCAGGTCTGGCAGGTCGTCATGACTAAACCATCACGGGCTCAACCCCACTGCCGGGTCAGCTGAGCTCTTCTGCCATGATCGAAACCGACGTTGCCATCATCGGAGGGGGGCC
>JBNGDS010000121.1:0-4845 GCA_049975365.1 Desulfomonilia bacterium
GACGCATACTTGGCCAACGACTGGAACACTCTCCCCATGGCGGCGCGGGCAGCAACAACAAACAATGCGGCTCTGGTGATCGACCTCCACGAGTATGCTCCCCTTCAATACATGGAAGGGCCGGATCAGGAAAAACAACGAAGACTTGTACGTTATACAATTTCAAAATATATCCCGAAGGTTAGTTCCTCTATCACCGTTGCAGGAACGTTCGCCCTCAGATATAATGAGGAATTCGGGTTCTTTCCCGGAGTGATCATGAATGCCCCGGAAAGGATCACTCTACCTGAACCAGCAATAAATCCATCGTCCATCAAACTTATGTATCACGGGGTGGTTAGCAGGGGCAGAAACCCAGAGCTGATGATTGAAACCATAGCACGATGCGATGAACGTTACAGCCTTCACCTCATGCTCATTCCTAACGAATACATAGTAGAGCTGAAAAATCTTGCAGACAGGATAGCCCCAAACCGTGTGTTCTTTCATGATCCTGTCCCTCCGGAAAAAATACTCGAACGCATTGCAGAGTTTGATGTGGGCCTGAGTATCTTCCCTCCTGTCAATTACAGCAGCTTTGCAACGTTACCTAATAAGTTCTTTGATTACATTTGCGCCGGTCTGGCGGTATGCATAGGACCGTCTCCGTCCTCTGTAGAACTTGTGGAAAAATATGGCGTTGGGGTGATCAGCGATACTTTTGATCCCGACGATATAGCTTCGGCACTCAACAGGACCTCTGCAGATCGATGGATTAGCATGCGACAAGCATCCAGATATGCCTCTCGTGAACTCAATGCTGGCATAGAGATGAAGAAACTCATCAATATCTTTGACAGGCTCCTCTGAGGCAGAGATGAAAAAATCCATCTGTATCATTTCCCTGTCACCCATCGCCCGGGACGCCCGGGTCCTCAGACAGATCAAGTACCTGGCTCCGCTGTATGACTTGAAGGTCATTGGATACGGCCCGTTTCCCTCAAACCTTTCAAACAATTCGAACATTACATGGATTCCGGTCAATCCGCCATCTCAGTCATACATCCCAAACTTCGTTACTGCTCTAAAGAACCGTGACTGGGGAAATATCCGATTCTGGGAACGGGTATTCAACAAGATATCCCTCTACATCCCAATCCTTTTCAGAGGCTGGTACAGACGGCAGCCTAACTACCGTGAGGCATGGAGACAGATAATCAATACCAGATGCGATGCGTATCATGCAAATGACTGGAACACCCTGCCCCTGGCGGCCGATGCCGCTATGAAAAACAATGCTCCTCTGGTGCTCGACCTCCATGAATATGCTCCTCTCGAATACGAAAACCGCCCGAGATGGTGGATTCAACAACGCTTTATAACATATGTCCTGAAGAAATATACTCCCATGGTGAGTGCTTCCATAACCGTGGCCGAACTCATTGCACAAAGATACAGGGACGAATTTGGACTGGACCCAACGGTTATCATGAATGCGCCAGAGAAACTGACGCCACTACCACACTTGAAGCAGGATAATTCCGTTCGATTAATCCACCATGGTGTCGCAAGTCCCATTCGACATCCGGAACTCATGATCGAAACCGTAGCCAGGTGCGACGAGCGCTACACCCTCCACCTCATGTTCCTTCCAAACGAGTATGTCGAAGAACTCAAAGTCCTTGCAGACAGACGTGCCCCAGGCAGAGTGTTCTTCAATGATCCTGTTGCCCCGGAAGATATCACCAGGACCATTGCACTCTACGACGTGGGATTCTTCCCGATCCCTCCTGTTAACTACAACTATCATGCCTGCCTCCCGAATAAATTTTTCGATTTCATCTGCTCGGGTTTGGCTGTGGCCGTCGGTCCCTCCCCCTCCATGGCAGAAATCGTCGACAGGTACGGCCTTGGCATTGTCTGTTCCTCGTTCAATCCTCATGAAATAGCCTCAGCGTTGAACAATACGACACAAGAGCGATGGAACACCATGCGGCAGGCTGCAAGAAATGCAGCAGATGAACTCAATGCTCACAACGAAATGAAGAAACTGGTCAATATCTATCAGAGACTCCTGCCATCATATCCAGTGATCAATGAAGAAAATTCTCATACTCACCTTTTCTGATGTTGACAGCGATCCTCGTGTCAGTCGTCAGATCAAGGCCCTGGAAGGCCGCTATGACATCCTGGTTACAGGGCGTTCGTGGACACCCGAACCAGGCATGAATTTCATCCCCATTCCCCCGAGAAACAGGGGCATCTTTGACCAAATCCGTGGGGCATGTCTGCTTAAAACAAGGCAGTTCGAGCACTATTACTGGAGCCTTCCGGATATTCAGGACGCCTGCCGAAAGCTCAGCGGGAAATCATACGATCTCATCATAGCAAACGATGTGGAGACACTGCCTCTTGCATTGCGGATTGCTGATGGCGCGAAAATCCTGCTTGATGCTCATGAATACGCCCCTAGAGAGTTTGAGGACAATCTCAGATGGTCATTCTTCTCGCAGCAGTATACGACATCGTTTCTCTGCAGGGAACACCTGTTCAGGGTACATGCGATCATGACCGTGTGTGAGGGTATTGCCCGGGAATACTCACGCCACTTCAATATTCCCAGGCCTTTCATCGTCCTGAATGCGCCATATCACCAGAACCTTGATCCAAGACCCTGTGGCACGACCATACGGATGATCCATCATGGAAAAGCCATAACCTCCCGCAAACTGGAGCTCATGATCGAGCTCATGGATCACCTCGACGCAAGGTTTACGCTGGACTTCATGTTCATCGAGAAAAACCTCGACTACCTGAATTACCTCAAGAAGAAGGCATCGTCTAATCCCCGCATCAGATTCAGACCACCTGTTCCCCTTTTAGAAATTCCCGGCACTTTGAACGAATATGATATCGGCCTGTTCCTCCTGCCACCCAGAACATTCAATTATCTCAATGCGCTTCCCAACAAATTCTTTGAGTTCGTACAGGCTCGCTTAGCTCTGGCAATAGGTCCGTCTCCTGAGATGTCTCAGTATGTCCAGGAGTACGATTGCGGCATCGTATCGAAGGATTTCACCCCGGAACAGCTGGCAGCAGCATTGAACCGTATTAACTGTGAGGATGTGAACCGTTTTAAGCAGAATTCCCACAGGGCTGCTGATGTGCTGTGTTTCGAGTCCTCGGAAGAACTGCTCCGTAAAAGAGTGAAGGAGCTGCTGCAGAATTGATCATGCATATACTCTCTTGTGCGTTTGAAGAATTGATAAGCCAAACGATTGCCGGAAAGCAATTTCACCAGCATGTATAAAATACTGTACATGTCATTCAATGATCCAGCATCCTCTCCGGGGGTCTTGAGAAAGGAACGCGAATTCTGCACATTCCTCGGCGAAGAGGGAAAGAAAAGGGGGATCGAGTGCAGGGGATTGTGCATAGTCACTACTTCCGGGAGAGATCGGGAATGCCTCAGCTATGGAGATCATTTTGAACTGAAAAGGATTCCGTCCTTTCCATATAAGATATTCTCCCGTGTGCCATTATTCTGCTCGATCTTCCGTATCCGCCCGACATATTCTGAGGCCTACAGCGAGATAGCATCATACAGGCCGGACGCCATCATCTGGCGATTCAACATCACTTCTGTGCCTGGGATCTTCAATCCCAAAAAAGTTCACCCTGGAATCTGCTTCATCTCGGAGCACCAGGCCAAGGAAATCGAGGAACTCCGGATGAGCACAGCAGGTCAGATGGCAGCTCCAATTATTCAGAAACTTAGGGACAAGGTTCTCAGAAACATTGATGCCGTAATCGGGGTAACCGAGGAAATCACCCATTATGAACTCGCGTGTGTGAAGCGGAAAATCCCATCATATACAATGACCAACGGCATTGATGTCGACTCATATCCTCGAAAAAACACTCTCCTTAGAGAAAAGGATCATCTCAGGCTTCTGTACGTGGGATCTCATACCGCCCAGTGGCAGGGGTTCGATCGTGTCCTCGAGGGAATTGCAGCCTACCATGGAGATGCACAAATCGGGCTCCATGTGGCCGGTACTCTAAATGAATCGACCAGACAGCTCATCAAGAAACTGGGCGTAGAACACCACATACATGACCATGGATATCTGGAGGGCATCTCTCTGGACAGATTGTTTGATGACTGCGATATCGCGGTGGGAACCCTGGGCATGCACAGAAAAAACCTGACGTTTGGCTCTACCCTGAAGGTACGGGAATATATGGCCAGGGGGATCCCATTCATTATCTCATACACAGATGATGATCTCACCCCTGATCTTCCTTATGTGTTCATGGCCCCGGCCGATGACAGCCCCATTGACATGTATCACGTGCATCAGTTCACAACGCAGCTGTATCGCAGCCATGGTGAGTCTTTATCAACTGACATGCACTCCTATGCCGTGGAACACATGGATTACCGGATGAAGATCAATAGGTTGTTGGATTTCATCACAACACAACTTCAGTAAAACTGATCATTCAATGTGTCGCATAAACGGTATATGGAAAAATAAGCACGTTGAGGACTTAGCGCCTGTCTGCACCTCCATGCGTGACTCCATGACACCTGGCGGACCCGACGATGAGGGTCTCTACGTTGATACCTCATCAGGTCTCGCACTGGGCCACCGCAGACTCACCATCATCGACCTCACCGAGACCGGGCACCAGCCTATGACTACCCATGACGGCAGGTACACCATCACCTACAATGGCGAGGTCTATAATTATTCCGATATCAGAAATGATCTGGAATCACTGGGAGTTATGTTCAGAGGAACTTCGGATACCGAGGTGGTGCTCAATGCCTTTGCCATGTGGGGTCCTGACAGTGTTGAG
>JBNGDS010000122.1:0-4635 GCA_049975365.1 Desulfomonilia bacterium
TCAAAACCACTATAGATGCACGCAGCGCCGACCATCTCCTTTGTCGCCCAGGCAAAGGGCGGAATCAGGCATACCAGGATCCGTTCCCCGAAACTCGCACCGGCACGAAGCGCCATGGGGTGAGCGATGAAGGCTCCGAGCCAGATACTGATGAACATAAGGAGTGCGCCCACATTGGCGAGGATACTCGCCAGGAGAAGATTTTCCTGAGCGACATGGATCGACCAGGTGTAGCCGACACTCGAGATGACCATGATGAGGATGACGAGGCCCGGTGGCAAGACCACCCTGCGCAAACAACTTTTCCTCTGGAAAAGCGTTTTCATATACTGCACTAATATAAGAGGATTCCGATGGGTGTGCAAGCCTCGGAGACAACCCTAAAGGGATTTCCCCGGCACCCTCTCGGTGTGTGCCTCAGGCAGAATCGGAAAACATGATTTTCAGGGAAAGCACGCCCTCACTGATGGAACGTGACACCTCGAAGCCCCGTTCTCTGAACTTGTTCAGGAGCCGGAGGACCGGCCGATTGTTGGCAAGGACTTCTCCAGTGAACCCCAGCAGACCCTGCTTCTGTGCCAGGTAGGTCACGTACGACAGCAGTTCATCACCGATCCCCTGGTTCTGGTAGTCATCCCGGATGACGACTGCAAGAACAGCGGTGTGCATGTCACCCTCGACGGCCCACCGCGCCACCCCGATGATCTCCTCCCTGCCTTCGTGCTCCAGGATGGCGAGGATCGCCATGTGCTTCGTGTAGTCGATGACGACCAGTTTCTGGAGATCCTCGTGCGGAATCTCAGCCCGGGGAGAGAGAAAACGCTTATAGATGCTTTCGTCGGACAGAGAGTAGACGAACTCTTTCAGGAGAGGTTCGTCACTGATCTTGATGGGTCTGAACAGCACGGTCTGCCCCTTTCTGGTCGTTCGGTGAGTCTCGAGGTCATCGGGGTATTCGCCCTTTTCACCAGGGAAGAAGGCCTGATCCTGGAAGATGATCCGGTGTTTCTTCGCCTCTTCGATGAGCCAGGGCCTGAATTTTGGATGGGCGATGGAGATGAGTGACATGGCCCGTTCACGGATATTCTTTCCATGGAGATAGCAGATTCCGTACTCGGTCACCACATAGTGGATATCACCTCTGTTCAGGGTGACCCCTGCACCGCGGCTCAGGAACGGAACAATGCGGGAAACTGTGCCGCTCCTTGCCGTTGACTGGATCGCCAGGATCGTCTTGCCGTTCGGGGATGCTGCAATACCGCGCATGAAATCCGCCTGCCCCCCGATGCCGCTGTAGAACATTTCCCCCAACGATTCAGCTGTGGCCTGGCCCGTGAGATCGATTTCCAGAGCAGAATTAATAGCCACCATGTTTGCCTGCTGGAGGATGATCTGGGGGTTGTTCGTGTAGTCGATGGGCATGAACATGACCGATGGATTATCGTGGAGGAAGTCGTACGTGTCACCACTTGCCAGGCACAGTGAGGCCACGGTTTTCCCGGTATCGATGGTCTTTTTCGTGTTGTCCACTGCTCCATCTCTCATGAGCTTCACGATGCCGCTCGTGAGCAGTTCGGTATGGATCCCCAGGTGCTTCTTGTCCCTCAGATTCGCGAGGATCGCATTCGGGATCCCCCCGTATCCCACCTGGATGGTACTGCCGTCAGGGATGATCTTTGCCACATGTCTGCCGATGCGCTGGACACTCTCTCCCGGGTCCTCCACCTCGTATTCGAGCAGGGGCTCGTCATGGTGTATGATGAAATCAACGTCTTCCAGATCGATGAGGCTGTCTCCATGAACATAGGGCATGTGTGCATTGATCTGGGCGATGACCACCGAGCAGTTCTTCACTGCAGCTTTGGTGATATCCACCCCGATGCCAAGGCTCAGCCTGCCCTTCTCATCAGGTGGAGATGTCTGGATGAGGGCGACATCCACAGGAATGAGCTGTCGGGAGAAGAGCCTGGGGATCTGTGAGAGAAAAATGGGTGTGTAGTCCATGAGGCCCTGGTTTATGGCATCTCTTGTGCTGTCTGCAATAAAGAACACATTCTGCCGGTAGTTTGGTCTGAACGTGTCATAGGAAGGGTATGCGACGCCAAAGGTGTGAAGGTGTGAGAGTTCGGCATCGAAAAATGCCTTCGGGTTTTTCTTTGCGTAGTCCGTGAATTGTTGGACCAAATATTGAGGCTCTGCGCACCCGGTTCCCACGAAGATCCTGTCGCCACGATGAATGTGGCTGAAGATCTGTCCCTGACTCAGGAATTTTTCCGGATACATGCGCTTGAGCTCCTCGATACGCCTTGCTGCATCGTGAAAGGCCATGGATGTCTCCTTCCGGGTTATAATTCACTTCGGTTATTTCAGAATCCAGGCCAGGGTACAAGGGGACAGATGAACGCGAGGCATTCATGAAAATATGTGAATTTCCATCAGACAGGAGCAGACTCAGGCATTTTGATGGCCTGCCCACGGGCCATGTCATGCCACCTCATGCACATGAAAAACCAGTCCCGTCAGATTTCCAGCCCCGCTCTGTAGCCCTCGTGGATGGCCTCGAGGAGTCGCCTCGGCTCCCTGGCATCACCGACTATGCTGTATGGAATGGAGAGCTCTTTGAGCACCTCTTTCAGGGCAGCATCGGAGTGTGCACCCATGGCGGTTACGACCATGGCAGCAGACACCGTGTTCTCTTCCTCGCCAGTTGTGTAGGATACCCTGCCGTTGGTGCTGATTTGGGTGACCACGGCATTGAATGCCACGTGACCACCCGACTGCTTCATCCTCTTGTGAAGCCAGTACCCATGGGCCGTATGTTTTCCCACGGGCGGGAACGGCTGCATCTCGAGGATTGTAACCTCAATGCCGCGGGCGATCAGGTAATCGGCTGTCTCCATGCCCACATATCCTGCACCGATCACAACAGCCGGGCTCGCCAGGGTCACCTTTCCCACGAGTACATCCCGGGCATCGAATACGATCTCACCCTTGATTCCTGGAATGGCCGCTGTGACCGGGTATGCCCCTGTTGCGAGGATTACGGCGTCGGGTCTTCGAGCCTTCAGGATCTTCCGCGTTATCTCATGTTCACAGTGAATCTTCCCGTCCCGTCGAGTCAACTCCCTGACTGCCCAGTCGAGCCATCTCATGAACATGTCCTTATGCGGGGGGCTGCTTGCCGGGAGGAGCTGGCCACCGGGGAAGACATCCTTTTCGAAAACCTCGACATCGTGACCCCGGTCCAGTGCAGAAATCCCTGCAGATAAACCTGCGGGTCCCGCTCCGATGATCCACACTTTCTTTGGCGTTTCTGCCTTTGGTGCAGGCCCGGCATACTCCCTGCCGCACTCAGGATTGAACGTGCACGTCGCAGACTTCATCTCAAACCCCAGGCGCTCGATGCACCCCTGGTTGCAGGCTACACACCAGCGGATATCGTCAAGCCTGCCCTGGCGCGCCTTGGTGATGAAATCAGGATCGGTAAGGTGCTGCCTTCCGAAGGAGATAAGGTCTGCATCACCCCTGGCAATAGCTTCGTCAGCCATCTGGGGATGATTGATACGGCCTACACCGATGACCGGAACCCTGGTAGCCTCCCTGATAGCCCGGGCCCGGAAAAGGTTGAACCCCGGGTCCGTGTCGAATGATGCAATACTGAGATTGCCCGGTGTTGAATACACACCGACCGAGACGTGGATCGCATCTACTCCGGCAGATACCATGCGGGGTGAGAGCCGCTCCATGAATGTCAGATCGTATCCTCCCCTGATAAGCTCATCTGCAGAGATCCTGATGATAACCGGAAAATCCGGCCCCACTTCTTTTCTGACCGACTCGATTACCTCCAGGACGAATCGCGATCTGTTGTCATCCGATCCCCCGTAGGCATCACTGCGGTGATTGGAAAACGGGGAGAGGAATTGAGTCAGGAGGTACCCGTGAGCGCCGTGGATTTCAACGGCATCAAACCCGGCCATTTTTCCCCGGAAAGCAGCCTTGCCGAAGGCATCGATCACGACTCTGATGCGATCGAGACTCATCTCCTCGCAGGGCTGATTCAGGATCACGCTTGGTATGGCAGAGGGAGCCTCGGGAATGGCCCCTGCAGCGATCTCAAACGTTTCACGTCCTGCATGGTGGAGTTGCAGTGCTGTCTTTGCCCCGTGGCTATGAATCGCATCAGTGAGCTGTTTCAATCCCGGGATGAATTCGTCGCTCCATGCACCGATCTCGTTCGGAAATCCTTTGCCCCGGGGAAGGACGGCGCATACCTCGGTGATGATCAGCCCGGTGCCACCCTGAGCCCTGCGAGCAAGATACTGGATAAGCCTGTTGCTGACCGTGCTGTCCGCATTCCCATACCCGGTGCCCATGGCGGGCATGACGGCCCGGTTCGGTACCGTCATGGAGTTGATGGTGATCGGTGAGAACAGATGGGTAAACTGCATCCTGACCTCCTGAGAACATTGTACCTGTTTTTCCCGTGATATCAACTAGAAAGAATGGTATGTCCCGCCCTGCTTGACAGTGAAGGAAATCTCCTGCAAGAATCAGCACGTTCCCTTTCGAATGCTCGTGGAGGGAGGATCACGTGGCAACGGAAAAAATATTCTGGAAGGATCCATACCTGAC
>JBNGDS010000123.1:0-4429 GCA_049975365.1 Desulfomonilia bacterium
AGTTACCCACCACCCCCTCAAGATGGCGTGTCTACCAAATTCCACCACTTCGGCAAAATCGTGCAAGTGTTAATAACAACCAATACATGAGGTGTCAATAAGGAAAATGTGCCGCTTTTTTAAGTTGTGACACAGAACCGGCATCTCCTTTCCTGTCACCTGACAGGCTTCGGTGAAACGCGGTGACAGACATCTCTCACGAGTTGTGTTGGCAGGATGGCTACACAAAAGACAAAAACACATGCAGAATTGATTCTCGAAAAAAGGGTGTTATTATATATTGCTAGAAAGCACTTGACATCAACAGGTTGGACAATTAATAGTATTAAGAATCATTCTTAATAATAAGCGAAAGGAGAAGATGCTATGACAAAAAGGCTTGAAATTTACAAGTGCGAGATCTGCGGGAATATTGTGGAGATGGTTCATGAGGGCAAGGGAGAACTGGTCTGTTGTGGACAGCCGATGAAACTCTTCAAGGAGAACACGGTAGATGCAGCAAAAGAAAAGCACGTTCCTGTCATAGAGAAGACCTCAGATGGATTCAAAGTGAAGATTGGAAGCGTTGCCCACCCCATGGAAGAGAAGCACTATATCGAGTGGATTGAAGTCATAGCTGATGGGAAGAAGACCTATCGGGAGTTTCTCAAGCCAGGCCAGACACCTGAAGCGGTATTCTGTATCGAGGCGAGTCAAATTACCGCGCGCGAATACTGCAACATCCATGGTCTCTGGAAGGCGTAATCCATAAGGAGTGATGTATGATCAGTAAAAAAATGGAAGCAGCGCTGAACAAGCAGATCAACGCAGAACTGTATTCTGCGTATCTATATCTCTCCATGAATTCTTACTTCAACTCCATCAATCTCGACGGGTTTGCAAACTGGATGCGCATCCAGGCGCTTGAAGAGATGGCCCATGCCGACAAGTTCTATACCTACCTCGTGGAACGGGGAGGCAGGGTCACGTTGCAGCCTATTGATGGACCGCCAGCAGAGTGGTCATCTCCATCGGCCGTGTTCCAGGAAGTATATAAACACGAGCAGAAAGTGACCGCTCTTATCAACAGCCTGATGGATCTTGCCATCAAAGAAAAGGATCATGCATCCCGTGGAATGCTTCAGTGGTTTGTGGATGAGCAGGTTGAGGAAGAGGCAAGTGCCGATAAGATTCTCCAGAAGCTGAAGCTCCTCGGAGAGAGCGGCAACGGCCTTTTCATGATGGATCGGGAACTATCGCAACGCATGTTCACACTTCCCGCAACCCAGGAGAAGGACTAACGGGGGGACAAGAGAGCATTCCCAACAGAATGCTTGCCGTGATATTCTGAATCACCGGACGAAACAGGAGGAACCATCCATGGCTGCACACACGAATATAATCTTCAATGCTGATGAAATTTTTCAGATGGCCATTGACATCGAAAGACAGGGCGAACAGTTTTATTTAAAAGCCGCGGACCTGTTTGAGGACACCGCCAAACAGTCTCTGCTCCGGGGGCTTGCACACATGGAGGCTGATCATCAGATGGTCTTCTCCACCATGAGGGATGAACTCCTCAGGGATGAATCATATACGAAAGGATTCGATCCTGATGATCTTTCAGCCTCGTACCTCCACGCCATGACGAAAGGCGTCGTCTTCGACACCACACTTGACCCGTCGAGCAGGCTCTCCAGTGGGGTGTCTCTGGAAGATGTTCTCAAAATGGGGATTGAAGCGGAAAAGAATTCCATCGTGTTCTACACTGGAATCAAGGGCATTGTTCCGGATAGACTTGGAAAGGAAAAGGTGGACAGGATCATTGTTGAGGAAATGAAACACGTGGTTCTCCTCGGTGATACCCTTTCCTCCCTGGGGAAAAAATGAGCCAAAAAGGAGTATAGCAGTGCCAGGAGTATTTTCGCCAATACAGATCAGTGAACATGTCTACTGGGTTGGGGCCATAGACTGGTGTATCCGAGATTTCCACGGATACACGACCAAACGGGGGAGTACATACAACGCGTACCTCATCCTGGCAGACAAAGTTACGCTGATAGATACAGTCAAGGCCCCGTTCAAGGGAGAGTTGCTCTCACGGATATCCGCTCTCATTGACCCGAAAGAGATCGACTATATCATTTCCAATCATTCGGAGATGGACCACTCCGGGTGTCTCGCAGATCTCATTCGTGAGATACGACCCGAAAAGGTCTTTGCCTCCCAGATGGGTGTGAAGGCCTTGAAGGAGCACTTTTCTATCGAGGATGACATTGTCCCTCTCAAGGATGGAGATTCCGTTCATCTCGGCAATGTGAACGTGAGTTTCATGGAGACCCGTATGCTTCACTGGCCTGACAGCATGTTCTCCTATCTTCACGAGGACAAGCTTCTGTTCTCCCAGGATGCCTTCGGGATGCACCTTGCGACAGATGAACGGTTTACAGATCAGATTTCCGATGCAATCCTCGACTATGAAGCTGCAACCTATTATGCGAATATTCTGCTTCCGTATTCACCGCTTGTGCTGAAGTTGCTGGAAAAGGTCGCAGAAACACAGCTCGATATCCGCATCATTGCTCCGGATCATGGACCGGTCTGGCGAAAGGATCTCGGGAGGATTCTCGAGTCGTACAAGAGATGGGCACACCAGAGACCTACGAACAAGGCCGTAGTGGTTTTCCATACCATGTGGCACAGTACCGAGCTCATGGCTCGGGCCATTGAGGAGGGCCTTGTAGCCGGAGGAGCACGGGTGAAGATGATGTCCATGGGGTCCTTCCACCGAAGCGATATTGCATACGAGGTCCTCAATGCCGGAGCATTGATTGTGGGTTCGTCGACGCTCAATAACAACATGCTCCCAGCCATGGCCGATGTCCTCACCTATCTGAAGGGATTGAAACCAAGAAATCTCATCGGGGCTGCATTCGGGTCCTACGGATGGAGTGGGGAATCACCGGGTCAAATTCAGGATATCCTGAACGAGATGAAGGTTGATCTCGTGGCAGAACCCCTGAAGGCAAAGTATGTTCCGGATGACGAGACGCTGCAGAAGTGCTATATTCTTGGGGATACGATCGCCAAGAGACTCAAGGAGATCTCCGGGAATGCATAGCATTCTCGATCGCTGGCGGCGTACACGAGCACCGATGTTCACATGGGGGAAAATAACCGAAATGGTACCAAAGGAACGGCTTCGAAGAATGTCCCCGCGTGCATGGGTGCACTGAAATCTGAACAGAGAAGAAAGATCATGGAGGGTAAAATGCAGAAGTACGTGTGTGGTGTTTGTGGGTATATCTATGATCCTGAAAAAGGGGATCCTGAAGGAAACATCCCTCCGGGCACACCGTTTGAGAAATTGCCTGAAGACTGGACATGCCCGGTGTGTGGTGCATCCAAGGATGAATTTTCGCCGGAATGATCCCAGGATCCCATCCTGGCGGCTTTGTCTGCCAGGGCGGGTTCCAGAGAGGGGAATTCAACGGCTGCACTGATTCTGACAGACCCTCCTGAGGAGTTCATGGTTTCTTCATGATCTCCTCGATGGTATAAGAGGGCATGCAGTTCGCACCCCCGGAAAAGAAGAGGCTCCTCGATGAACTCTATGCGCTCTACAACAGAGAAGAGTTCATTACACCCGATCCGCTCCAGTTCCTTGTATCCTATTGCGATATCCGTGACAGGGAGATTGCGGGAGTGATCTGTGCAGGACTCGCATACGGAAGAGTGATGCAGATCTGCCGGAGCGTTTCCAGAGTGCTCTCCCCCATGGGACATTCTCCCAGGGCATTCCTCGAGAAGGCATCACCTGATTCCCTTCAGGAAACCTTTCATGGATTCAAACACAGGTTCACAACAGACGCAGAACTCGTAGATGTCCTGTGGGCGCTTCGTGAAGTGATCCGGGAGCACGGCTCACTCCAGACGTGCTTTGTCCGCGGGTTTAGGGAAATGGATCGTGACACCACAAAAGCGTTGTCTCTCTTCGTTCAGGAGATCAGGAAGCATACCCCACGTGGATCGACAAACAGTCTACTCCCCTGTCCGGACAAGAAGAGTGCGTGCAAGAGGTTTCATCTCTACCTGAGGTGGATGGTCCGACACGACAATGTCGATCCCGGCGGTTGGGACGGGATTGACCCGTCATGCCTAGTTATTCCACTGGACACACATATGCACAGGATCTGTACAGCACTTGGAATGACGACACGAAGGCAGGCAGACCTGAGGACAGCACTCCAGATAACTGATACCTTCAGGATGGTGTCACCCGAGGATCCGGTCAAGTATGATTTTTCTCTGACCAGGCTGGGTATCAGAAGCGATACCCAGTGCCCTCGTTTTTTTCAGGAACTGATGAGTGGGACATGGAGAAATTAATCTGATGAGAGGAGATGATCATGGATGAACAGATCAGAGAGGCTATTCACCAGGCGTATAC
>JBNGDS010000124.1:0-4402 GCA_049975365.1 Desulfomonilia bacterium
GTCGAAGTACGCGGTGTCTCCCGAGATGTAGATGGTCTGCCCTGTGGATGTCTTGATCAGGTACGATCCCCACAGCTCGGTGTTCGGCCCGGTGAGCGGATTTCTCATGGTCCAGTGGTTGCAGGGCAGCAGGATGATTTCTCTTGATCCGTCCGTGTAGGAGCCATACCAGTCGAGTTCGCGAACGGTTTTTGCGCCGACACTGTCGAGGATCTTCGAGTATCCGAGCGGGGAGATGAAGGTGGAATGGTCACCGTACAGCGAGAGGGACCGTTTGTCGAGATGATCGTAGTGGCCATGCGTGATGAGGATGATATCGGGTCTGGGCATGGAGGCGATATCGAAATCCAGGGGAGTAAAGTCTCGTATGGGCCAGAACAGACCGAACAGGACAGGGTCTACCAGGATGTATGAGTCACCATCCTTGATCAGCACGGTGGAGTGGGTGATGAAGGTGACGCTCACGCTGGAGTGTTCCCGCACCTCCTGCCAGTCTATCGTGACGGGGACTATCTTTTCATCCGCATAGAAATCCTTGAACGTGTTTTCTGCAAAGACTTTCCACTTCAGCACTTCCCACATCCTGCCGTGCATGTCTGGATTAAAAGGGTTCACGAAGCTGTCTTTCCCGTGATGCATCTTGTTTTCAGCGATCTGACGCAGGCTGTACGTGCTGGTGTCTCCACCCGGCTTCCCGGTATCGGGAGATTGTTCACCCTTCAGCAGGTTCATCCCGGTAAAAAAGACCGTGATGAGTGCTGTACTGAATATGATCCACCTTCTCTTTCCTGCCTTCACATCTCTTGAGTAGGAGAACCGTGTCGAAATTGCAAGGTTCGTTTCACATCTGTCCCTGTGCTTTGAAAAGCGCCGGAACCAGTGATATAAGGGTGAGCATGGGTTCGAGCCTGTCGAGGGAGAACAGGACTGACGGATAATCATGCCGGGATTTCTGTACCCAACAGGCATCGGACCGAGAGCACTGTGTGCGCATAGAGAGTGTCGTTCAGGGAGGAAGCACTTCATGGTCTCAGATGAGTATGTGTTCATACCGTTCAAGAAAAAAGGGAAGATCACCGGTCTCATTTCAGTCCCCGATGGGTTTCAGCCAGGCATGAAACCCGGGGTCATCCTTGCGCATGGTGCAGGGAACGACATGTTCAACCCGCTGCTTTCGCACATGGCACATGTCCTCGAACAGGCCGGGTATATCTGCCTCAGGTTCAATTTTCCCTATCGGGACAGGGGCAGGAAGTCGCCTGACAGTGAGGACGTTCTCAGTGCTGCCTGGGTGAGTGTTTTTGAGTACCTGAAGTCACACCCCCAATGTTCACCGTCAGCGATCGTGATCGGTGGGAAATCTCTCGGGGGCAGGATCGCATCTCAGGTTGTGGCGAGCGGGCTGGTCGATGCTGCAGGTCTGATCTTCCTGGGGTATCCTCTCCATGCACCGGGGAAAAAGGAATTCCTCCGGGATGCGCATTTTTCGCGGATCACAGTACCCATGCTGTTCTTCGCCGGCACACGGGATCCCTTCTGTGACATCGATGCGTTGAAACGTGTTCTGTCGAAGCTCAGTGCACCGTGCACCTTGGAAATCATCGAAGGAGGGGAGCACTCGTTCAAGATGCCCTCGTCGTCGGACATGTCAGAGGAAGAAGTCCATGCCAGGATTCTCGGGAAAGCCCTGTCCTGGCTTCACGACCTGTGAGTTCAGCAGTTCCTGAACTGGAAGCCGCAGGACTGGCTCTCTCAGGTATCAGGATGCACTCCAGGAAGAGTCATGCCGAGAGGGACACGGGTATTTCCCTGTGGTATCGCGGTGGTGGACTGCGGTGGGAAAAACACCTAAGACCCGGCAGAATCCGCAGGTGTCTTTGAGGAGGATAAGATGGAATGGCTTTTTGACCCCCAGATCTGGCTTGCACTCGTAACGCTGACCGCGATCGAGATCGTGCTCGGGATAGACAATATCGTGTTCATTTCGATCCTGGTGAGCAAACTTCCCGTTGAGCGGCAGAAAAGTGCAAGGAGTCTCGGGCTCGGGCTCGCGATGTTCACCAGGATCGCGCTGCTGCTGTTCCTCACCGCGATGCTGCGCCTGACTGCCCCGATCTTTACGCTTTTGGGCCATGCATTTTCAGGACGTGACCTGATCCTGATCGCGGGGGGTCTCTTTCTGCTTGCGAAGAGCACCTTCGAGATCCATGACAACCTCGAGGGTACTCGCGAACATCCTAAGGCACGCCTGCGCGCATCCTTTATCAGCGTCATCATCCAGGTCGCAATCCTGGACATCGTCTTCTCCCTGGATTCCGTGATCACCGCTATCGGGCTTGCAAACAGAGTGATCGTCATGGTCATCGCCATCATGATCGCCGTCGCCTTCATGATGATCGCATCCGGTGCCATCATACGGTTCATAGAGAAACATCCCACAATCAAGATGCTCGCCCTGAGCTTTCTCCTGCTGATCGGCATCGCGCTCATCGGCGACGGTCTCGGCATGCACATGCCCCGGGGCTACATCTACTTTGCCATGGGATTTTCCGTGTTTGTCGAGATGCTCAACATAAAGGTCCGCAGGGTTGAAGGAGCGCCTGTTCAGCTGAAGAAGCCTCACCCGGAAGAAACGATGGTGCAAACGTAAAGTGCGGACATAACACCCTTGTTTTTCACTGGTAATCGGCAAAGATCAGGGCGATTTCCCTTGATAGTTTTTTCGCTCAATAGTACGGTGTTTCCACCAAACACAGGAGGCATGACATGAAGAAAGCCGTCTCAGTTCTGGACGTCTTGGGCAAGAAGGGCAAGGACCGCATTGTCATGGTGACCTCATACGATTCCACCATGGCACGGATCGTAGATGCAGCAGATGTCGACATCATCCTCATCGGAGACTCTGCGGGTGTGGTGATGGCGGGGGGGGACAGCACCCTCGGCGTAACAATGGATCAGATGGTCTACCACACGATGTGTGTCTCCAGGGTAAGGCCGAAGGCCCTGGTCGTCGCAGACCTGCCGTTTCTTTCCTACCAGACCTCGGTTCCGGATGCAGTGCGCAATGCCGGGAGGCTTCTCCAGGAAGGGGGAGCCCAGGCAGTAAAACTCGAGGGCGGAAAACGTGTTTTGGAACAGGTCAGGGCAATCATCAGTGCCGACATACCGGTCATGGGACACCTGGGCCTCACGCCACAGTCCATACATGCTCTCGGCGGCCACAAAGTCCAGGGCAGGGGGGTTGAAGCGGCCAGGCTCCTGAAGGAGAACGCCCTGGCACTCCAGGAGGCGGGGGTCTTTTCCATCGTGTTCGAATGCGTGCCCGTCGATGTTGCAAAAGACGTGACAGAGGCACTCTCCATCCCCACCATCGGCATCGGGGCAGGACCGCACTGTGACGGGCAGGTCCTGGTGATCCAGGATCTGCTGGGCATGTTCAAGGAGTTCAAACCGAAGTTTGTGAAACGCTACGCGGACCTGTTCGACACCATCCAGGACGCGGTCAACACCTATGCCGCTGAAGTGCGAAGCGGGGAATTCCCATCCGAGGAGTACTGCTACAAGAGCTAGGAGGGTTCCATGGTCGTGATCACGGAAGTCAGCGCCATGAAGGCCTACGTCAAGGATATCCATGCCCGTGGAGAGACCGTCTGCCTGGTGCCGACCATGGGGTATCTCCACGAAGGGCATCTCGACCTCATGAGCAGGGGCAGGGAACTCGCGGATCATGTGATCATAAGCATCTTTGTGAACCCTACCCAGTTCGGTCCCACTGAAGACCTCGACAAGTATCCCAGGGATTTCGAACGGGACGAACAGCTCGCGGAATCCGTGGGGGTGGAGTGCATTTTCTATCCCGGTGTCAGGGAGATGTACCCGGAGGGATATGCCACCTATATTGACGTCGAAAAAATTTCCGAGGGCTTGTGCGGGGGAGCACGGCCTGGTCATTTCCGGGGGGTGGCAACAGTCTGTGCAAAGCTGTTCAATATCTGCGACCCCGACTGTGCGGTATTCGGTGAAAAGGATTACCAGCAGCTCATGGTGATCAAGCGCATGGTGGCTGACCTGAACATGAATGTTGCCATCATTGCCCACCCGACGGTGAGAGAGGAAGACGGCATTGCCATGAGCTCGCGGAATACGTACCTGAGCGCTGAGCAGAGGAAGAATGCCCTCGTCCTCCACAGATCGCTGAACCGGGCCCGAGAACTCGTGAAATCAGGCCAGCGTGATGCAGCTGCCATAAAGCAGGAAGTCGTGGACATGATCTCTTCCACGCCCGATGCTGTCATCGATTACGTGGAGATCGTGCATCCCGAGAATCTTGCGTGCATCGACCGCATCGAAGACAAGGCAGTGATGGCCCTTGCCGTGAAGGTGGGCAAGACCCGCCTCATCG
>JBNGDS010000125.1:0-4377 GCA_049975365.1 Desulfomonilia bacterium
GAAAGAATCCAGTCAGCTGGTATCGAGGACGCCGGGTCAGTGGCAGAGGGTTCTCTGCTCTGCGTGCGGAAGACCATTTGAACTGTCACCGGGGTTCAAGGGAACACGGCATGTCTGCTCCGGCTGCGGAGCTTCCATTTCAATCGAGAATCCACACCAGGCCCACTCGTAAAGCTGGAGCGTGGCAGGTTCCAATCAGCGAAAAGACGAAAAAAAGGTGCTGAAGATCTCGTTTGTGATATCAAGGATATCCTGGAAGAAGAAAATTCCGAGAATTCCCCAAACAAGAGGCACTGCCAGAAGGATTGTGAACATTGATGAGAGACCCAGGCTGTATCCCATCAGGAACATGATGAGAAAGAGCGCAACGAGCACGATGTCCACGATCAAGCCGAATGCCGCTGTCGAAAAGAACCTCAGCAGGCACGAGACAATGTCGTAGTCATTCAGGGGAGAGTCGTCGACAGGCTTTCTTAGAGTTCGCATGATCACCTCGTCCATCCTTTCTTATCGTACAGACAGCGCCTTTGGTTTACGATTTCTGTGCATGTGACACCGAACCCACGAGGGACGTCTGTGTATCCAGGGAGGGGGGCAGGTGTTGCGTCTGAAAAAACCATGATTATGAATCGGAGATGAAAAGAAGGCGGGTGAGCCGCAATCGGCTCACCCGAAGAATGCATACCAGCACATTCGTTTACTGAATTTTGTCAGTTCTGTTTCCTGTGATATGTGAAACGGGCAAGAACGGTCATCAGGCATCCGCACAGGGCAAGATACCCCAGGGCAGGGGAAGAAGACAGTGCTGTCGTGATGAAGCACAGGCCATCGTCATCATCGTCATCCCCAGCTCCTGCAGCAGGAACCGCAAGGGCACCGGGATCGACGATCTGTCTGTTGACGAGACCGTCAGCGTCGGTGGTTGCGTCCCCGTCAGTGAGCGTCAGGGTGATGACCTCGTCGCCATCGTTGCTTCCGAACGGAACCTCGACCCAGCCGGATGCAGCTGTTATCTTGTAGTATTTCGCATCAGTGGGAACAGGATCAGGGAAGACTAGGGATACGGTCATTGTCTGGCCCGGTGTGAGGCCAGTTATGGTGAATTTCACCACGCCATAGGGGAAATCCATGCTCGGTTTTCCTGTCTGGGTGACGGCCGTGTCGCTATCATCCAGGGCCTCCATGTTCGCAAACTGTCCACTGGGTGTATGCAGGATGATTTGATCGATGCCGTTTGCATGGCGGAGCAGGGCGGTATTGAAATCCTGATAGTCCGGGATGCCGTCGTTGTCGTAGTCACTGGAAGGGTCCGCAGCCTCCTCGGAGTCCAGGATCCCGTTTCCGTTGGAGTCTGTTCCGTCGATGGCTCCGTAGATGATGATCTTGCCCTGGTCCACGTATGACCAGCCGGCCTCGAGGATGTCGATGTCGGTCGTGCCCTGGGGCAGAGGCTGTACCTTGATGATCGTTGCAGACCTGCTGCATGCGCCGGCGTTGTGATCCCAGTCCCAGTTGTTCGGCCAGATGACATCCTGGTAATCAGACCTGCTGGACTGGTCAGGCGCATTGGGATATTTCTGCGGCACAACCACCCTGAAGGGGCCTTCACCGTCTAGCCTGTTTTCATCGTCGAGCTGACCGATGTCGAGGTACGATCCTTCCCGTTTGTACGCGAGAATCGCCTTGAGGCCGCCTTCCACAGTGATGGCAGATCCATTGCTCCTGCCCACGCACGATGGCGCGCTGTAGTCACACCAGCCGTATTCGGGGTTCAGGTCGACATCCGCTTCTACATCGTAGAAATACGTTGTGGGTGGATACTGGTAGCTCTTTCCCGGCTCGTTCCCGTACACGTGGTACATCTCGATGTCCGCATCGTACTCGAGGGGGTGGTACTGGGACCATCCATCAGGGGCATATACGAGAATCCCTGTTGCAGAGGAGAGGATCCCGGCATCGTCGAGGAGGTCTTTCATGGGCACGCCCGTGTACTCTGCGTAGAAATCCCCGGAACGGGACGTATTCATGAGGAGGAACTGTGTGTGCGGGTCCATGGCCTCGAGTTGGCCCAGGGTATAGATCCTGTAGGGTGCAACCTCCAGCGACGGGTTGTCGTTTGGATTCCCGGGATACGTGTTCGCCAGGATCTCCTGGGCGTTGGTGTAGCCGTCACCATCGGAATCGAGAGAATTTATCGCTGTGATGGCAGCGGCGTTCCTCCCGTTGTCGTGGTAGTCAATGCCATACTCGTTCATGGTGTCAAGGATGCTGCCGCTACCATCGTACCCATAGCTGTAGTGGCACCACTGACAGCTTCCCAGGACGTTCGTCCTCCCCCTGTCATCAACGTACGAACCGCCGCTGTGGCACAAGGCACAGTGGTCGAGCTTTGTGCCGGCCTTGTTCGGGTAGGCGGTGAGAAACTTGTCAGCATCCATCTCCCCCTCGTGATGGTATGCCGAAAATGCCATCGGCACCACGAGGAACAGAACAGCGGCAATCGAAATTCCTATCCATACCTTCTTCATGCCCGTATTCCCTCCTTCCATACTGTTTTCCTCTCCCATACGCTGCACAGTGGATCAGAAATCCATGCTGAAGCGCAGGGTAAGGACGTTTTCATTGTCTATGTAATCGATGCTCCCATCCGTGTTGACACGGACCTTGATCTGGTCTGAAAGATCAGTGTACGTGTAGTCCACAAGAATCTGATACATGGGGAAGAGATGCCAGGTGAGAGCAGCGCTGAGGGCATCTGCCTCTCTCACCGACACCGATGTGCCCTCTCTGATCCAGGCCTCGTCTCCATCGAAATGCTCATACCTGGCAGCGATGCAGAACGCACCCCAGGTGCCCTCTTCGGGGTTGAAGAACCTGTTGGGGTACACGGGTTTCATGACACCGCCTGAAAAGACGAGGTGCTCTCCAGTCAGGCAGTAGACCCCGCTCGCATACCAGGATGAGAGCGTTGCATCTTCCGATGGGCCGGTTGCAGGCTTCAGATCGCTGTATCGCATCCAGATATATTCACTCATGAAGCCCAGGGGGCCATTTGCCCATCCAAGCTCGAGACCCGCACGAATGCGGGTGTCCACATCCTGGAGCACCCCGAACTTGGTGTCGTGCCCGAGCACGTAGATGTTCCTGCTGGACCCTGCCATGCCTGTGCTCTTGATCTTGAGATCCAGGTTTGCCAGGTCGATCTGTGCATAGGTGAAAGACCCCCCGACCTGGACGTTCTGGAGTGACCGGGAGAATGCTTCACCAAACGGATGTACAACAATACGGGCGGCAATCTCTGGTGTATCTGTTTCATCACCCCGGGTAGAGCCGTCATCACCATCTCCATTGAAGAGTCCGCACGCATAGTTGATGCTGTCTTGCATCATGGACCCGTGCAGCATGAGCCCGATGTCGTACTTGGGTGTGAGATAGTACCCCATGGAACGTTCCGCAAAGAAGATCGCCTTGGTGGAGGTCTGCCACTCGAGGCTGAACGGCTCCTTGAACTGACCGAATCTGAGGGCCTGGAGGCCGCTGATCACCCACTCGCCATAGGCATCCACCAAGTTGTTCGTTTCGTTTCCCTGGAATTCGTATTCCATACCGAACCTAAACCACCTGGTAAGCTGTCCCCTGAATATCAGCCTGGCCCTTCGGATATCGAAGCGGTTGTCTGCCCGCTCGTTTTCCAGATAGTAGCGATAGTCGGCCTGGAACGATCCGCCGAGGCGGAGCTCCATGCCCCCTTCCTCTTCTGACTTGATGTAGAACCCACCCTTGTAGCCTGCAAAAAAGATACGCTCAGCCTGGAGGGAAGGGGCAAGCAGAAGGGAAAATGAAAGTACGAGGATGGCTATGGACGCGAGAAAGGAAACCCGGGACGTGTTCGAGCGTGTCCTGAATCCTAGAAAAGAGTCTGCCCGCACCATGAAACGATTCTCCTCGAGGCACTGCAATTTCATATTCGCGTTGTACCCATCTCACTGCATGGGGTGTACCGACAGTGAGATGGCACCCACGTCCTGAACAGATGAAGTGTAACACAGCCATCTTATTATGTTCAACCATAAATATGATAAATTATATATAGATATAAAATAACATATATTGACCCGGCAAATTGGTGGACCGCTTGTTCGAGATATGTGGTACGCGGGACGTACGGGAAAGGGGGGGGCAGAAAAATACCCCGCTCATCTCCCCCCATGACGGGGGGAGAAGGGGGTATGTGAGTTGGGCTATTGGCCTAGACGATATGTTGGAGAAGAACACGACAGGTGCACCGAGTCGGAGATACTGCCGGTCAGGGGTGCAGGGTATGAACCGGGGGCGCCTGTCGTGTTCATATCTGTATCTGTGGGTATGGGGAGCTAC
>JBNGDS010000126.1:0-223 GCA_049975365.1 Desulfomonilia bacterium
CCTCACGAGGGTGTTCATGAATCCGGTACAGGACCGGCATATGGTGATCATGCAGAAATGCACATACAGTGTGGTTTGCACAGAGCATCGCCTCCTCGATGAGCCGCTCACCAGGCCCGCGCTGAACAACAGATACATCCTCCACCTCACCACCTTTTTTGATCAGAATCTGTGTCTCGGGAATGTCAAGGTCGAGGCTTCCCCGCTTTTTCCGTCTGGAAAA
>JBNGDS010000126.1:233-4280 GCA_049975365.1 Desulfomonilia bacterium
AGGTGTGAGGCCATCGTGTGCAAGGCCTTCAACCGCCAGTCAATCTCTGGATCGTTCGCGGGAGACAGGGCCGTTCCTTCCAGGAACGGTCCGATTTCTTCATAGGTGAGCCGTGCACGAGACCTGATTACGGCTTCATAACACCGAAAGCCGAGGATACCGGCCCGAGGGCCGAGGCGCATTTCAGCCACCACTGCCAACCTGTCTTCGCCCGGATTCAGGCTCATGACACCGGCGGAAAGAACCTCAGGAAGCATGGGAACAGCCGTTTCCGGGAAATACACGCTGAATCCCCTGTTCCATGCCTCTCTATCCAGGGATGAGCCCCTCATGACCAGGTGAGAGACATCCGCAATGGCAACAGTGAGAAGAAAGGCTCCATCATCGAGCCGTTCGATGCCGACCGCATCATCGAAATCCTTTGCCGAGACACCGTCAATGGTGAACAGCATCCTTTCCCGAAGGTCTACCCTCCGGGAAAGCTCTGTCCTCATGTCAATATCAGAAACCTTTTCCGCCTCCTCTTCCACCTCGTCTGGAAAGTTCCAGGGTATCCCATATCTGGTGGCAACTGACCTGAGATCATCTCCGACGGCATCGGGAATATTGATCGTCCTGTCTACCCTCGCGGAAACGGAGCTGATTCGCTTGACTGTTTTTGGGGGGATGACAGTGGCGCTTACGGTATCACCGCTTGTGGCTGTTGATTCGTATCCGTGGGGAACGACCACTGAGTAGGGAAAGGGTCTAAAGGGTTCAATCACACCCCGTTTCTTCAATCGTGTGTATATTCCTGTTACCGTTGTCCCTGACCGTTCAAGGACTGCGGTTACCATGCCCCGAAGGCCTTTTCTGTCTCGATAGACACGAACCTCAACCAGATCGCCGTTCATGGCGCTGTTGAGTCCTTCAGGCGGGATGAAGATATCCTCACTGGGACCCTGCCCTGAGAGGAAGGCATATCCCTTCGGGTTCCAGAGGACTCTCCCCTGTGCTTTCAAATATTTCTTTCCCATCTCGATGCTAAACCTATCATTGCATAATTATCCCCGCAATGATAGTTCTTGACACACCACAGGGAGGGAGCCCATTGGAAAGGGTTTTTTAGAGGATGAGGAAACATACTCTTGTTGCACTGGGGTTTTGCATACTCCTCCTTCCATCCATCCTGAGGGCAGAGGCACAGAGTCCTGTCAAAAAAACTTTGGCCCAGGCCATCTCCGGTGAGGAAACGGCTGTCCACAGTCAGACCAGAGACTCTTCCCTGCTTGAGACTATCCAGGGAGACTGGGTCCTGATGCTTCACTACCCGACCCAAACACGAATGGTCGATATCACGATTCTTCCCTCAGGAACGGTGCAGAGCAGAAACAGGGATGTCTGTGAGGACATGAGCATTTCCTGTTCCGCGGAAAGATCTCTGGTCATGACCAATGCACGCATGAACATTCAGGGAATCCTGGATCAAACAGGCGACCACATGAAGGGAATGGCCACCATCCAGGGAACACGTGCTCCTATCCCCTGTTCAGCATTCAAGATCCTCAGGGATGAGGACCAGGAATGAGTCACAATGCATCAGGGAACGGGATCAGCACAAGATCCCTGAAAAAGACCCGAATCTACGGCCCGGATGTCCATGTCCTGGTGCTCTCTGATTCAGTGGTGGTTGAAAAGACCTATCGGGACAAAATCCTGCCGGTGAGAATCCTGGGTTCTCTTCTCGTATGCTGGGAAGCGTATATCTATGTAAAACTCTCGGGAATACAGGGGATACCGGCCTGTACTATCAGCCCAGATCGATACACGATTACCACCTCCTTCATGGGGGGGCAGAATCTCAAGGAAATCAGAGATGCCGTTGATGGAGCATATTTCGATGCGCTGAAGAACCTCATACGGTCCATACACCGACGAAGCGTGGTCCACCTCGATCTCAGGAACAGAAGAAACTACGGGATCGATGATGCAGGGGCCCCATATCTTCTCGATTTTGCCTCGAGCATCTACATCCCCCGACCACGAATTATCATGAAACTCCTGTGCGCCATCGATTGGATGGGGTTTCTCAAGGTGAAAGAGAGGCTGCGTCCTGACCTCATCTCAGCCGACGAGAGACGATGGCTGGGCATTGGGAATACGCTGAGTATGCTCTGGTTCCCCCCCAGGATTGTGCGCATGATCCGTACACTGGGGAAATCTATCCTGCGGGGTCATTAGTCAGGGGAACTGAGATCGTCTTCCATCTTCCTGATCTTGTTCTTGAATGATCTCATCCTTCTCCTGTGGGCAGCTTTCCTGGGCATCCCGTAGAAGATGACAGGGAGCATTCCGACAAAAAAGAATACCAGCATGAGAACCCAGAGCTGGATGGGATAGTGGAGTCGGTAGCCCATGAACGAAAGGAGGTGGGCCTCGGTGTTATTGACGCAGAACGTAATGAGAACAAAGAGAATCCCTATGGAAATGAGGGTCTTGAGACCGTACACACACCATCTATAACGCAGCATAGTGCCTGAACGCAACTCTCTTCTGGCGACAGCCTGGATTGACGCGGAGTCTGGGTTCTCCGCGTACTGGGAAGCATGAATCTTCAGAAAATTCAGTTGAATTTTTCCCAGAGCACATATATATAGCCCTGTTTGTGTCTCTCCTTATCCACACCACGAAAGGAGCAGGTGTATGCCCAAGATACGATCATTCAGGGGGATCCGGTACAATCCTCAAAAGGTGAACCTTGCGAATGTCATATGCCCCCCGTATGATGTGATGAGTCCTCAGCAGGTGGAAGACTTCTATGGGAAGAGCCCGTATAACGCCGTAAGGCTCGTCCTGGGGAAACAGTTCCCCAAGGACACCAGGGATAACAACCGGTATACGCGCTCCCGAGACTTCTACCGGCAATGGTTACAGGAGAAAATACTCATTCAGGATGAAATACCCTCCCTGTACTACCATGAGCACACCTATACCTTGATGGACAAACCTCACGTACGAAAGGGATTCATCACCTCAGTGAGGCTTGATGACGATGAAAAGAAGACAATCAGGCCCCATGAGTATACGCTGAAAGGGCCCAAGATCGACCGGCTTCGCCTCATGAGTGAAGTGAATACCAATTTCAGCTCCATCTTCGGGATCTACTCTGATTCCAAGAAAATGTTCGAGAATATCATCTGTCCGACCCTGAGGGACCCGGCTGTGGAATTCGGGACCAAAGATGAATCTCACAGGATATGGATGGTCACTGACCAGGCCTTGATCGACAAGGCCGGGAGAATGATGCAGCAGAAAAAAATCCTGATCGCCGACGGACATCACCGCTACGAGACGGCAAAAATCTACCGGGACAGAATGAGGGCTGCAACAGGGAAGAAGGACGGGAATCAGAGCTACGATTATATCCAGATGTACCTGGTGAACATGGATGAGGGTATCAAAATACTCCCCACGCACAGGGTGATCCTCGACAGCATGGGTGTTGGTCTTGTTGACCTTGAGTACCGCATCAAGGAGATGTTCAATATGATCCCCTTTGATAACCGGAAAGTCTTCTTAACAGCCCTGGGGAAGGCCGGCCGGGGAACCATAGGGCTTTTCGTGAAAGGAATCCCCCGGTACTATCTCCTCCAGGTTGCTGACTATGCGGATGTGGAAAAGTACATGCCCATAAGCACCCATCCACTTCTCAGAAAACTCGATGTCACTATTCTCCAGGAGTGTATCATAGAACCGATAATCGGCATCACGAGTTCGCTTGACACGAAACGCATCGAGTACACCAGCAGGGCAGAAGAGGCCATCGAAATGGTGGCCAGGGAACACGCGGATATCGCGTTCCTGCTCAATCCTACCAGTATCCAGGAAGTGATGGAGATCGCAGAAGCCGGGATTAGAATGCCTAGAAAATCCACGTTCTTCTATCCTAAAGTCCCCACAGGACTTGTATTCCACTCCCTTGAGCAATGATGGATTTCTCCCGAGTACCGGGTGTCACCACGAGAGGGTCACGCTGTTCACGTCCGAAGATCCTCATGTCCTTCCTGC
>JBNGDS010000127.1:0-4178 GCA_049975365.1 Desulfomonilia bacterium
GTGATGTCCCTCAGGTTTCCGATTGGAGTTGGAATGAGATAAAGGGTTGATTCTTCCATACAGATTCATCTACTTTTTACTCTTTTGTATAGATATTCAATTATGGTATAGAAAGTGTTTGTCAATATGAAAGAGGGAAGGCTCACTCATGGATTCACTCAAGCTTAACAACAAGAATTTCTGCAAAAAGATTGAAGCAACCAGTGAGTACATGAAAAAGCTCTTCATCATGCCTGACTCCTCTGACAGATTCGTGGAATTCGGCGTTCATCTTCTTGATATGATCCACGACTTTTTCAAGGAAAAGGGTGGGATTCATTCATCTATTTCGATGTCAAACCTGGCAAAGATTTTCAACAACACCGAGATTCCGAAAGAACCTCACCTGATCCGGGATGTCCTGGGTGAAATCAAGAACAATATCATCAAACATTCAGTCAAGGTTGCCAATCCCTACTATATTGGCCATATGACGAGCGCTATCCCTTACTTCATGATCCTGCTGGAGATGATTGCTGTAAGCCTGAACCAGAATCAGGTGAAGATCGAGAGTGCAAAGGCATCGTCATTCGTAGAGCGGGAGTTTCTGTGCTGGATTCATCGGCTCATCTTCAGCAGAGATGAGGAGTTTTACACCAAGAATATTCAGAATCCCAGAATTGCTCTGGGGAATATCACCTCTGACGGCACCATAGCAAATCTCACCGCCCTGACCCTGGCAATGGCGAAGGCCTTCCCTCCAGACGGGAATTCCTTCAAGGGACTCCGTATCGAGGGTCTCACTCGTGCCCTTGAATACTACGGGTACAGGCAGGCAGTCATGCTCGTTTCCAAACGCGGCCACTACTCCATATGTAAGGCGGGAACGATTCTCGGTATTGGAATGAAGGGCGTACACCACGTTCCCGTTCTTCCTTACCTCAACAAGATCGATATCGGGAAACTCCGTTCCACCCTCGATAAGATCAGGAAACAAGACAAACTCGACGGCAGACCTACAAAGTTCGTCGCACTCATTGGAATCGCCGGAACTACAGAAACAGGGAACATCGACGACCTCGCGGCACTGGCAGAAATTGCATCCGAGATCGGAGCCCATTACCATGTTGATGCAGCCTGGGGCGGTGGTGCACTACTCATGAGGGGCGGAAGGGAGATGATGAATGGGATTGAGAAGGCTGATTCCGTGAGTCTTGACGCCCATAAGCTCCTCTATGCGCCGAATTCAATGGGAATCTGTGTATTCAGGAATATTCAGGATTCCAGACACCTCTACCATACGTCGAATTACATTATCAGAAAGGGCTCTGTGGACCAGGGGAGATTCACCTTGGAAGGATCGCGCTCTTTTTCCAGTCTGAAGCCATGGGCAGCCGTCAAAATTATTGGCCAGAGCGGTTTCAGGCTCATCTTCGACCATGCACGAGACCTTCAACACACCTTCGTACAGCTCATAGAGAACGATCCCCTCTTCGAACTGATGAACTGTCCGGAACTCTTCATTGCGAACTACCGGTTCGTCCCTGAGGAACTGAGTTTCCTGCTTGACGGGCTCATGGAGGATCCACGGGCACATGCGGAAAAAATCCGTTCCATCAACAAGATCATCGACAGCATCAACATTGAACTCCACAAGACCATACGGGAACACGACATGTCCTTTGTGTCCAGGACCAGACTGGAATCAACGAAGTATGCACCGAGAAAAGTCGTCGTACTGCGTGCAATAACCGTGAACCCCAATACTGAAAAGTACATGCTCAAGAAGATCCTCAATGAGCACAGAAGTATGGGCATCAAGATATGGCAGTCCATGAAACATTGCTGCAAGGAATACCTTGAGCTGAGTGGGTCCGGTTCCGGGGGATACAGGAATCCGGTCCAGGCTCATCCCTGATCCCGCCATGCAGCACCCGTGAAGCGACCCTCTGTGCATCACCTCGTCAGGATCTCGCCCCAGGCTTTAAGGATATCAGCCGTCTCTCTCTCCTGACAAAACTCTGCGTGGATGTATGCCGACGCCTTCTGTCTCTTGTCGTCGAGAATTTGCGGGTCCGATTTAGAGAGGTGAATCACGTGCTCCACGGTCTTTGCAAAGGCGAGGATGTCTCCCATCTCCACAGGATAACAGTGTTCGGGCAGGAAATACTCCCTTCCCCCCATCCCGTGATATCCTATCACGACACACCCGCATGCCATGGCTTCTGCCGGCGGCAGGGAAAATCCTTCCGGATACCCGAAACTTAAGAATATGAGCGATTCTCTGAGGATGGCGGCAGTTTCCTTCTCTGTTTTGTTCTCAATGGGAACGATAGTGAAATCGTTCAGGGCGCATCTGTGCCGCAAAAGGGAGAGAACCTGGAGAGCATGTTCATGATTCTTTCTGGGCATGAAGGATATCTGCCTTTTTTTCTGAACCTCAAACGGGAACAGTGCTGGGTGAATTGAATTATGGATCCTGAATACAGGAATGGCTCCAAATGCATACCGGAGGTAGTTCCTGTTGTCTTCCGACACGACCATGGCTGCAAGGACATCCTTGTCACGATAGATGCTCGCTGGCTCGTCACGGGTATGAACATCTCCGGTGAATGTGTTGTAGGTGTTCTGGTTGAATATCACTTTCTTTGCAGGTGTCGTGAAAACCTTGAGGAACTGTTTCCGGGCTTTCTGTCGGGGGGATGATCTCCCGTACAGTGACGCGTAGGTTTCGGGAACTACAATGATATCATCAGGTCCAAAGACCTCGCCGCGGAGGTAGGAAATCTGCGTTGCATTTTCAAACCAGCTACACCTGAATCCTCTGTGTCGGTGCAGGATCGTGGCGGAGAACCCATGCTCGTTGAGTACATCAACATGACGGTACAGAATCTTTACCCCTCCCACCGGTGAAGTGTAATCGGGTGACCAGTACACTATCCTTTTTGACGTGGGATTGTTCATGTCAGTTCAGCACAATCCTTCCCGGCGAATCGATGTGCAAAGGATGTAATGATACGGATCCCTCAGGCTTTATGACTCCAAGAATCTTTAAGGAATTGACCCGGTCTGTATAGGCTTCTTCAAGGGTCTTCCTCCCCGCAATGCCCATTCTTTCCCGCAGCTCATCATCTTCAATGAGGACACTGATCTTCTTGACCCACTCTTCATCTGTTCGTGCCCAGAAGCCATTTCTACCATCCGAAACAACATCACGGTTGATGCCCACCGGTGTGCAGACTGCGGGGACACCCGCACCATAGTACTGCAGTATCTTGAGTCCGCATTTTCCCCATGACCACGGGTCATCGATGAGCGGCATGACACCGATATCGATGTCCTGTAATTCCACGACTTCTGTGAGATCTGACCAGGGAACTTTTCGAACCGGGATCTCTTCGCAGTCGAAGAACGTGTCACAAATGATCTTCAACTCAACCTTTCCAGAGAATCGCCTCCCGATCTCGTTCCATACGGGTTTGAGACGTTCGAGGTAATGAATACTCCCGTGATCCCCGATCCACCCGATGGTGATCTTCTCTTTCCGGATGGAGTAATCCTTCACACTGTAGCGATCAACGGGTATGGAGGTCGGTATGACGACCACGTTCGGGGTATACGCTTGAACCTTCTCCATCAGAAATGTGTTGCCTGCAACCACAGCGTCACACGATCGCACCATGTTTCTGAACCGTCTCTCCCGGGTCCTGGAATACGGAGATTTTCCGAGACTGTTGCGGTACATGACCGCATCATCCAGATCATACACGATCCTCTTCGCCCTCATTCGGAAGAAAGGGAGAACCGGGAAATGGAACCTTTTCCTCTGCACAAAGACGCAATCATACCCGGCAAGCGCCCTGAACAGCGACCAATAGTGGTGGATCCCCGAGGGAAATGTATGAACATCGCACCCCAGTCCGTGACTCTGCAGAAACGGGATATACTGGAGTATGCGATACCTGCTCGCCGCAATGTCCGTGCCTTGGATGAGGATGAGCACTCTATAGCCCATGACTTCGAATGACCGTCTCTACCTTCTCGAATACCTCACGATCCGAATCAAACGGGAGCTTTCTGAATTTCCTGCCTCCCGACTCTATCATTGTTTTCATTGCTCCAGCAAGGGCACGTGAATCTCCTGAGCGAATGATCTCGCCATACTCAGGGCGGACGAACATCTCTGCCCCGTTGGAGAT
>JBNGDS010000128.1:0-3977 GCA_049975365.1 Desulfomonilia bacterium
GTGATACACCCGTTCCACCACCTGCTTGAGCCTCTTGAGCTGGAGGGCCTCCAGAGCCTCCCGTGGCAGTGTTTCAAATTCTTCGTTATAAATCATCAATTAACCTCCTCTCTCGAGTACATCACTGGATCGGGACTTCTCTCCCCTTCAAGAACCCCCTGACGTTTGCATCCCTGATCCTTTCCGGGAGCATGGTATTGATGCAGTCTATCCACAGATTTTCACCAGGCTCCAGCAGGGTGGACAGTGTCCCGAGCAGAATGATGTTCACTCCCCGGGGATTCCCAATCTCGCGAGCCATGGCATCGCCTTCGATGAAGTGGATGTGCGAAGTCTTTTCCCTGATGATCGGGGTGATATCTGGATAGGTATCTTTCCCTGAGATCACGGTAGGGGGGGATTGACGAAACCGGTTGATGATGACCTGGGAGCTTTCGTTGAGATATGAGGTATACCTGGCTGTTTCCAGTTCCTCGAACGACAGGAGGATGTCACAGCATCCGGCTGGTATCAGCGGAGATGCCACTGCATGGGAAAACCGCACGTGTGACATGACACTCCCCCCTCGCTGGGCCATGCCGTGAATCTCTGATTTCTTCACGTCATACCCGTGGCGCATCATGACCTCCGAGAGCATGTCCGAGGCCAGGATGATGCCCTGCCCGCCGACTCCAGTCATCAGAACATTCATTCTCCACCTCCGATAGCCTCTGCCGGGCAGAGATCAGCACACACGCCGCACCCTACACATATTCCATTGATATGCGCCTTCTCATCGACAAATTCAATAGCAGGACACCCGAGGCCGATGCACACCTTGCAGCCCGTGCATTTTTCCGGATCGACGATGAGAGATGTTCCAGAAACCAGTCGTGATTTCAGGAGCACACATGGCGCCTTGGAGATGATCACCGATGGCCCGTCGAAATCAATCGCCTCTCGGATAACTTTTCTGGCATTCTTGACGTCGTAGGGGTTGATGGTTCGAACCCAGGGGATACCCAGAGTTCTCACCAGCTCCTCGAGGTCGATCTGGATGGTCTGATCCCCCCCGAGTGTGATGCCGGTGCCCGGGTGATTCTGAGAGCCTGTCATGGCTGTGGTGCTGTTATCCAGGATCACCACAAGTGCTGCACCACGGTTGTAGGCGAGGTTGAGCAGCCCTGTGATTCCTGAGTGATAGAAGGTTGAATCACCGATCACCGCCGCAATCTTCTGTTTTTCCTGGCCGAAAACCTTTGCCATGCCATGCGCATGATTGATGCCCGCCCCCATGCATAGACACGTATCAATTGCATCCAGCGGGGGCAGAAAGCCCAGTGTATAGCAGCCGATGTCACCGGCGATAAAACACTTGTTGCGCTTGAGGGCCCAGAGCATGCTCCGATGCGGACAACCAGGGCACATGCTGGGAGGTCTTCCCGGCAGTGCATGTCGAGATCCCGTTGAATGATCTGTTCCTTCGATCGCAGCCCTGACAATGTCCGGGTTCAGCTCTCCGAACATGGGCAACCTGTCCTTCCCGTGGCAGGGAATACCGAGGGCCTTGACCTGATCCTCGATGAACGGATCCAGTTCTTCGACAACCCATAGATCCCTGACCTTCGAGGCGAAGTCCCTGATGAGATCATCTGGCAGCGGGTAGCTCATTCCGAGTCTGAGGAAAGAGGCCTGAGGGAAAGCCTCCTTCGCATACTGGTACGCCACACCCGCTGATATGATTCCCAGCGATAGATCGCCCAACTCCACCCTGTTGAGGGAGCAGGTGTTCGAATACTTCCTCAACGATTCCATCCGCTCCTCGATCACCGGATGCCGCTTCCGTGCATTCGCCGGCAGCATCACCCACTCCGCAGGATGCCGCTCAATGCTTGGATTGAGTTGTCTTTCCGGATCCGAGAGTTCCACGATTCCCATTGAGTGAGAGATCCGTGTTGTGGTCCTCACCATGACGGGAGTGCCGAATTCCTCACTGATCTGGTATGCCTGGATCGTAAAATCCTTCGCCTCCTGGGATGACGCGGGCTCCACCATGGGAATCTTGGCGAATCTCGCATAGTGACGGTTGTCCTGCTCGTTCTGGGACGAAAAGAGCTCTGGATCATCGGCACTGATCAGGACGATCCCGCTGCGGATGAGGGTGTAGGGGAGCGTCATGAGAGGGTCGGCTGCAACATTCACACCCACGTGCTTCATAATTGCCAGTGCCCTGACACCGGCATATGATGCACCCGCTGCCACTTCGAGGGCGACCTTCTCATTGGGGGTCCACTCTGCATGAATGTCAGGATACTGCTTGGCAATGGTCTCAAGGATTTCGGTGCTCGGCGTTCCGGGGTAGGCAGCAGCAAACGAGACCCCAGCTTCATATGCCCCCCGGGCAACTGCTTCGTTTCCGCTCAACATCTTCTTCATGCGCATTCCCTTTCATCAGATAGAAAAAAAGACCATGGGGTTTGCCCATGGCCTTTTCCGGTCCTCTCTCAAGAGTCTGGCCTATGGGCATATTCTCCTGGTATAAAAATAGTAATAATACAGGGTTGATGATGTGCATGCGATTTCAAACATGGCTATGTATATGTCCTGATAGGAATCCACTGTCAAGCCTTTTCTGAGAAAGGAACCTCAATCCCAGCAGGTGGATAGACCGAGAAACCTCTATTCAAGAATGCTGACCCGTATGATATTTGATCTTGACAAAAATGGGAAACTCCCTTCACACATCCTGGACATGTTCTCACGATGTCCTGACACACTCACTATGCATGAGGGAGAGAGAAACATTCTTGACACGCACATCAGATCTCCGTTAGCCTGCCAATTCCTGAAGGGGGGAAGATGTTGATGCAAGGAATAGAGGCGTGGATCGCGTTGGACCTTATGGACAGCATCGGTTCGAGGAGTATCACAAAGCTGCTCGATATCTACCACACGCCTGAATCGATCCTTTCTGCCAAGGTCCAGGAAATTAAGGACCTCGGGATCCTGAACAAGGCCCAGATCGCGTCCCTCGCAGCAGGCCCCGATGAGAAAAAGATAGCAGAGGTCATCAGGATCCTGCATTCTCTCGACGCATATGCCATTGGCATGGATGACGCCCTCTATCCCAGGCTCTTGAAAGATATCGCCGACCCTCCTGTGGTGCTCTTCTGCAAGGGATCTATTGCATCCATTGAACCCGCAATCGCGGTGGTGGGAACTCGAGCCCCCTCGCACTATGGAAAGGAGCAGGCCTATACCATTTCAAGGGATCTGAGCAGAAAGGGGGTGCGCATTGTCTCGGGCCTTGCACGGGGAATCGACACACAGGCCCACACCGGGGCGCTGGAGGGAATAGGGGCTACGATTGCCGTTCTCGGATCGGGCCTTGATGTCATCTACCCCCCGGAGAACGCGCCTCTCGCTGATCAGATTGCACAGACCGGGGCAATCATCACGGAATTTCCACCTGGCACAAACCCTGATGCCAGGAATTTCCCCAGGAGAAACAGGATCCTCTCCGGCCTGTCGGCGGGGACCATCGTGATCGAGGCGACGCTCCGTTCCGGGGCCATGATCACTGCACGTCTGGCCTCGGAACAAGGCCGCCTTGTCATGGCCCTTCCTGGTTCTGTGATCAACGCCCGTACCCAAGGGCCACATCAGCTGATCCGTCAGGGTGCAACCCTGATTCAGAGCGCTGATGACGCCCTGGAGGAGATCGCTCCCCAGGTGAAGACTCTGCTGGATACACCTGTTCAGCTCAGTGAACAGCATGACGAGATCGTTGATCTCATAAGCACGGATCCCCTGAGCATAGAAGAAATTGCCCAGGCCCTCGGGAAGGACATCCAGGAGATCACCACCAGGGTGAGCATGCTCGAACTCGCGGGGACTGTCACCCGCCTGGAGGGAAACAGATTTTCACCAAGGAGAAGCAATGGCTAAATCGCTTGTGATCGTAGAGTCACCTGCAAAGGCCAGGACCATCAAGAGGT
>JBNGDS010000129.1:0-3924 GCA_049975365.1 Desulfomonilia bacterium
GGCATCCAATCATGGAATCGATTCGGGAAATGGTCGATGTCTCGTGGCCTCCAGAGCGGATTGCCCTGCTCCCGGGCAGCAGGAAACACGAGATCGAGCGGATCCTTCCGGTGATGCTCGAGGCGAAACGCATTATAGAGAAGACACACCCTGAAATCACCTGGCACCTCCCGGTGGCACCGGGACTACACTGGAAAGACATCGCGGAATCGGCTGACGAAGACATCCAGCTGACCAAAGACCTTCCCCAGGTGGATCTCGCCATGGTAAAGTCCGGGACATCGACCATCGAGATGGCCATCCGTGGCATCCCCGAGATCATCTGCTACCGAACATCGAGGATCAATTACGCCATTGCGAGAGCATTCGTGAACGTGCAGTATATCGGTATGCCAAACATCATCTGCGGGAAACGGGTCGTACCAGAGCTCATTCAGGACGAGTTTACCGGGGAGCGCCTGGCCGAATCGCTTTTGAGCCTGATCGAGAACCGGTCTGTGTATCATGAAACCAGGGATGCATTTTCCCGCATGCGGGAACTGCTGGGGAACAAAGTCGCCTCACAAGGAGTCGCACAGTGGATCTGCGAGATGATCCTGTAACCATCCAGGATTCAGGCATCTATACAAGGCTCCTGGGATACATCAGGCCCTACTGGGCAAAACTCGCCTTTTCCCTGGTCCTCACACTCCTCATATCAGCGACAACGGGCATGCTGGCATTGCTGTTCAAGTACGTGGTGGATGATATCCTCATCAAACAGGACATCTGGATGCTGAAGATGTTCCCGATTCTGGTGATCGTCATCTACCTCGTCAGGGCCTTGAGTGATTATTTCAGTTATTACTTTGTTGCCGATGTGGGGCAGCGCATCATCATGGACCTCAGGGATCAGTTGTATGCCCACATCCAGACCCTGTCCATGCCGTACTTCCTGAAAACCCCTACGGGGGTGCTCATCTCACGGATCACCAATGACGTCAATCTGGTGCAGTCATCTGTTACCAATGCGGTCACGGGACTCATCAGAGAATCCTTTACCCTGGTCGGACTTATTCTCGTGGTGTTCTACCGCGACTGGCAGCTCGCCATCATCTCCATGGTGGTCTTTCCCCTGGTGATCTACCCCATCACCCGGTTTGGACGGAAACTCAAGCATTATTCCACCAAGAGCATGAAGGTCATGGGCGACGTCATGAGTATCCTTGATGAGGCCATCAGCGGCATCAGGATCGTGAAGGCGTACAACATGGAGGAGTATGAAAAAAACCGCTTCTCAACGGAAAACCGGAGATACTACCGCAACTGGATGAGGAGAATCGCGATCCGCGCAATCTCCGGGCCTCTCATGGAACTCATCGGAGGGCTTGCTTCTGCGGGTATTCTCTGGATAGGCGGAATGAAGGTGGTCAACGGGGTTCTTACTCCGGGGGAATTCGGCTCGTTCATCCTTGCATTGGGCCTTCTCTATGCACCCATACGCAAGCTCAACAATGTGAATATCGAGATCCAGGAAGGAATCGCCGCTGCAAAGAGAATCTTCACTGTTCTCGATACCACACCGGAGATCACTGAGAAACATACTGCAGTGAAACTCGGCAGAGTAGAGGGTGAATTTGATTACCAGGATGTGTGGTTCAGCTACGCACACACTGATGAATATGCCCTCAAGGGAGTCAGCTTCCAGGTAAAACCGGGTATGCAGGTAGCCCTGGTAGGAGAGTCTGGATCAGGAAAAACCACCATCGCAAATCTTCTGCCCAGACTCTTCGATGTGACAAGAGGCAAGATCCTGGTGGGAGAACATGACATCAGGGATGTCACCATGGCCTCCCTTCGGAACAACATCGCCATGGTGACGCAGGAAATGATCCTGTTCAACGACACGGTGAAGGCAAATATCGCATACGGCACGAAAAATCCGTCAATGGATGAGGTCGTTCGAGCGGCCAGGTCCGCCAATGCCCACGATTTCATCATGGACATGGAACAGGGGTATGAGACCATCATAGGAGAAGCCGGTGTGCGTCTCTCGGGCGGACAGAAACAACGGATCTGTATTGCCAGGGCGATCATAAAAGACGCCCCCATCCTGATTCTGGATGAGGCGACATCATCCCTGGATACAGAATCCGAGCGGGAGGTCCAGACTGCCATGGACAAGCTCATGAAGGGCAGGACTACGCTGGTCATCGCACACAGGCTATCCACCATCGTGAATGCGGACTGGATCATCGTCCTGTACAAGGGAAACATTGTGGAACAGGGCACGCATGACGATCTACTCGCCCTGGGCGGCTACTACACAAAGCTCTATTCTCTCCAGTTCTCCCATGCGTAAGGCTCTCTCACATATCTACGGCCTGGTCATAACCGTGCGCAACATCCTCTATGACGCACGAATCCTCCGGACCCTCAGGACACCTCCGGTCGTGATCAGTATTGGCAACATCGAGGTCGGAGGAACCGGAAAGACCCCCTTTGCCATGGCCCTTGCAGAAAAACTCAAGCAACGGGGCTACCGATGCGCGATCATCACCAGGGGGTATCGTGGCAGACTCACGGGCCCGCTGCTCGTCACAGCTCGTCACCTGAACAAGGATGTAGGTGATGAGGCACTGCTCATGGCGCGCATGTCCGGGGTGCCTGTGGTAAAATCTCCCGACCGGGTGGCCGGGGCACAGTTTGCCTCCAGGGAACTGGGGTGCGACATCGTCATTCTCGATGATGGCTTCCAGCACCGCAGGATCCACCGGGATCTCGATATCGTGCTTGTTTCTCGTGACATCGAGAAAGGAGATCTCCTCCCCCTGGGTCACCTCAGGGAACCACCTTCATGCCTGAAGCGCGCCAACTACGTCATCTCAACCAAAGAGAACTCTACATATCCTCTTCAGGCGCACTTCGAGTTGGACTGCCTCGTAGATCTTTCCGGAACAACTCAAAATCTGAGCGTTCTCTCGGGCAAGAAGCTCCTCGCGTTCTGCGGCATTGCACGTCCGGGAAATTTTCTCTCAGAACTGAAGGGGCTCGGTGCGCAGGTAACCTCGATGGTGTATGCAGACCACCACACCTATTCCTCAGCGGATATTGAGAGGATCCTCGAAGAGGCCAAAGATTCGGATTTGATCGTCACGACGGAGAAGGATATGGTAAAGATCGACCCACACCTGGTTTCGGGGGTGCGTGATTCTTTTTTTGCGGTACGCATAGGCATCAGGATGGATTCCATGGGAATCCTCCTCAAGGAGATAGAGGACATTGTCCAGGACAGGCGTATTTCTCGACAGGGATGATACCATCATCAAAGACAAGAACTACCTCAGTGACCCCGAGGAGATCGAGATCCTGCCCGGTGTACCCCGGGCACTCAGGATGCTCAATGACCGGGGCATCCCGGTCATTATCGTAACGAACCAGTCGGGTATTGCGCGGGGCCTTCTGAATGAGAAGATCCTCGAGGATATTCATACTAGGCTTTTCGAACTGCTCTCACATCAGGGAGCTTGCATCGATGCGCTTTACTACTGCCCGCACCACATAGAGGGGAGCGTCGAAAAATTTGCGATACCCTGCACGTGCCGAAAGCCCGAGAGCGGGATGCTCCTCAAAGCTGCACGAGATTTTTGCCTGGACCTCCCGTCATGCTATATGATAGGCGACAAGCCCGAGGATATTGAAACCATCCACAGGGTTGGGGGGAAGGGAATCCTTTTGAAGACGACCAGAGAAAATGCTCACGAACACTGTGCTGAATTTACGGCACGGGATTTGCCCGAGGCTGTCCGGTGGATACTGGAGGACATGACATCATGAAGATCTGGACCCGAATCTCCAAAGGGATCCAGTCTCTCCTGTTCGAGGCAGCACTCGTTCTCATTCGGGCCCTGCCGTACCGGGTGGTGGTTGCAGTGGGAACAGCAC
>JBNGDS010000130.1:0-3746 GCA_049975365.1 Desulfomonilia bacterium
GGACGTAGGGATCATCGAGGACGGTTTCCATCCGTTCGGCATCGGTGACGAAGTAGGGGGAGAGGTAGCCGCGGTCGAACTGCATGCCTTCCACCAGTTCCAGGGTGGTCTCCATACCCTTTGCCTCTTCCACCGTGATGACGCCTTCCTTGCCCACCTTGTCCATGGCATCGGCGATGATCTGGCCGACTTCGTAGTCGCCGTTGGCTGATATGGTTCCAACCTGCTCGATCTCCTTTTTGTCCTCCACCGACTTGCTCATGGATTTCAGTCCTTCCACAACCTCCTGTGTCGCCTTTTCAATGCCCCGTTTCAGGTCCATGGCATTCATTCCTGCGGCCAGGTACTTGAGTCCTTCCGTGTACACTGCCTGAGCCAGAACCGTGGCGGTCGTGGTTCCATCGCCGGCGACATCGGATGTCTTGGAGGCTACTTCTCGGACCATCTGGGCCCCCATGTTTTCGAACTTGTCCTTGAGCTCGATCTCCTTGGCCACTGTCACCCCGTCCTTGGTCACATTCGGGGCGCCGAACATCTTGTCCAGGATGGCATTCCTGCCCCTCGGGCCGAGGGTGGCCTTGACAGCGTTTGCCAGCTTGTTTACTCCCGCGAGAATCTTGGTCCGTGCTTCCTCATTGTATATGATTTTCTTTGCAGGCATTGGTTTCCCTCCTTACTTGACGATAACCCCAAGGATGTCGTCTTCCCTCATGATAAGCAGCTCTTCACCGTCGATCTTGATGTCGTTCCCGGCGTATTTGGAAAAGAGTATCTTGTCCCCCTTTTTCACATCGAGCGGGATCGTCTTTCCCTCTTCGGTCTTCTTGCCTTTTCCTACCGCGATCACCTCGCCCATCTGGGGCTTTTCCTTTGCAGTATCCGGGATGATGATCCCGCCCTTGGTCTTCTGGTCCTCTTCGATTCTCCTGACAATGACTCGATCCTGTAACGGTTGTATCTTCATGCCATTCCTCCTTTTAAAGAACGTCACCTTCGTGTGTTAGCACTCCTTTAGATAGAGTGCTAACAAGCGATAAAGGATCTTTCCTGCGTTGTCAATACCCTAAAATGACAAATCAGGCTGATAAATTTTCGATAATGGTTATTAATCAATAATTATGATATGAAAGATGATGAAATAGCATGAATTCTCTAAAAAACAATTGATATCTAGTAGATGTGATAGTAAGAAGCGCTGTCTTCTACACACGTTTCTGAGGTCAGGTCTGCCATGAGCACCCGGATTCAGGACACCAGGCAAAAAATGATGAGGAAAGTGCGAGTGGGTATTGACTCGGATCCATCTCGTGATAATAATGATTCCATGGTCCAGGAAGACCCGCATGCATTTTTTCAGGGAGAACAGAAGGAGGGAAGGGATGAGTATCAAGAAACAGTATCTGAAAACAAAACCAGTCTGTAAGGTCACGTTCACGCTTCCCAAAACCATGTCACGTTCGGCTTCAAGTGTATTCATTGTTGGTGAGTTCAATGACTGGAATCACCTGGCAAGTCCTATGAAAGTTCAGAAAAACGGGTCCTTTTCGATCACCCTGAACCTGCCCAAGGGGAGAGAATACCAGTTCCGCTACCTTTTGGACGGATCAACCTGGGAAAACGATGACAGTGCGGACAGGTATGTGCGCACTCAGTTTGGTGACTGCGACAACTCGGTGGTCATCGTCTGACAGAAAGGGATTGACCTTTTCCCTTCCGGCAGATTCATCAGATGCCGCTCCATACCAGATCCATATCGGGATCATGAAGGAAGACCGTGTCTATCCGCTGGATGCAGCCTTTCAGAAAGGAATGCTGTACCCCCGAGAATACATGCATAAGCGCTGATGTGCATCACCACTGCAAGGCCGGGCACTCCTCTGCACAGTCCCGGAACCGGTGAAGTGCCTGTTCTCATGTATCGGGATGACTTTTTGCCTGGAATTGAGTATTGATCGGGAGAGATTGTGAAAAAACACGAGGTGACAGGATTCATGAATTCAGATACCCACCATCGGGAGCGACTCGAGAAAATCGCACGGAAAGTGAATAATTCACCGTTCTACCGCCACGTGAACATGCAGGTGATCGAATTTACGGACACAGGCTGCATCATGACAATGGACGTCAGAGACCACCACATCAATATCTGGGGAGTGGCTCACGGTGGCGCCATAGCATCCATCGCGGATTCAGCCTGCGGGATATCCCTGGCCAGTACCCTGGGGGAGGACGAATTCGTCATGACCCAGCAGCTCAGTGTACAGTACCTGAAGCCGGCCAGGAAGGGCCTCATCAGAGCCGAGGGCAGGGTTCTCAGACGGGGACGGAATTCAGCTGCTCTCGAGGCGGACATCTATGATGAGGATGGCCAGATTGTTGCACATGCACACACCATCCACAGCATCCGCAAGGTGAGCATCGATTCTCTGGAGCAAGGCGGAGAGTAGGCGCACTCCTTCGAATATACCCCCAGCATCTCCCTGGGAACGGCGGTTCTAGGACGATGACTCGGCTTTCTTCCTTCGCTGCCGGGATTTTTTCAGGTCATCAAGGGGAATGCGCATCCCGTTCTGGAAGAGAAACGTGATCAGGGGAAGGGACATGTTCTCCGGACCATAGAGAATGAATTGTGCGCTTGGTATGGTAAAATACATGAGGCACCGATTCATGAGGATGGTGCGGGAAAGCTCCCTGGCAATCGCATGCGATGGACCGAGTTCCAGCGTGACGTGCGCAGGGTTGAGCGAAAGCCCGAGCTGCCGGGCGTTCATCTTGAATTCGGTGTACTGTGGCTGCTGGTACTGATACAGGCGGATAAAGAACTTCAGTATCCGCCTCATGGGGGCGCCTATCTTCTTTCCCCTCAGGCGACAGATCAGTTCACTATCTTCTTTAACTTCGCACTGGAGCCATTCCGGAGTGTCTTCGAAATCAATGGATGCAATGAACTTGGGAAACCCGGAAAAATCGATGCCCCACCTGAGTGCAGCTTCCGTGGTTACCGGAAGATGATGGATGTACGGATGGAACTGGAACTGGAGAAGCTGCCTCAGGAGATTGTACCCTGGAAGTTGATGGATATCCGGGTTGTTCAGGAGCACCGCAATTGCAAACTCATTGTATGCCCCGACATCCGTGTCATGGTATTCGAAACAGGCAAGACTCACTGCTCCGATCCCGGGAACGATCTGGGCGGGCCTGAACCGGACATCTGGCAGCAGACTCCTGAGGGCCATGACGCTCGCCGGGAATACGGCAACAAAGGCCCTCGCGTCGCGGTAGAAAATCGGAAGCTTGCATTTTCTCCCTCCTGCCCAGACATCCACCTGATCGATGCGGGAAAAGAACGGGTCTTCAAAGGGTTTCTTTGTCATGAGTATCCTCCCATGATTGCTCTGTGGTTTCCTGTATAAATATAAGGATCGTTCCTGGAAATGAAAGGACTCATCGCCGTATGCAATGACCCTGTACAGCATTGGGGTTGGCGTCTGTGACCAGCAGGATGAAAGGATAATCCCGTTATATTCCTGGCTGATGTTCTCAACGACAGAATCCCCACCCGAAGGGGAGGGGGGTCTGGTTGTGTTCTCACCGGGGGGATGCCCGGTGGGAGATAGCTGCTCTCTGGAATCAGTGTCTGGTGAGACTATGGGGGGAGGACTGGCCGATCCGGTGCACCATCCGCCCCACGAGGGCGATGGCCGAGAGAATGCCCATGCTGATAAAGATGGCCGTCATGACCTATG
>JBNGDS010000131.1:0-3536 GCA_049975365.1 Desulfomonilia bacterium
GACCGGCACCGAGCACCTGCCCAACCATTCCCCCCATGGAAAGTCCACAGAAGTGAACCTTCTCAATTTCAAGGACATCCAACAGGGCCACCGCATCCGACGCAAGAAGTTCAATGCTGTACGGCCCTGCGGGTACCGCAGACTGCCCGTGACCACGGCTGTCATATCTCAGAACTCTGTATCCGGCATTCACGAGGGATGGGACCTGTGCATCCCACATGGTGAGGTCCGAGGCGAGGGAGTTGGAGAGCATGACCACCGGTGCTCCTTCCGGACCGTCGAGGCGGTAATGGATCGTCGTGCCGTTCACCGGGGCGAGGGTCATGATATGTTTTCCCCTGGATGTTCTTCCTCATTGAGCATGCAGAGAAATTCAGGGAGCATGAGCACCTGCGTCTTCGCGTCTTCAGGCATATGGAGCAGCGCCTGGAGATAACAGCCTGTACACACATGGACCATATACCGTGTTTTTACATTTCTTATCATGTGGTTCAATCCATCGGGGGTGTAACAGCAAGCCGGTGCACTGATTCTGTTGATGTCCAGCCCATGAATCTTGTTGAAGACTGCATTGGTTGACTGCAGTTCCATAGGGACCGGGGCAAGTCTTCTATGAAGTCTGTAACAGCCTGCATAGTAGTCTATTTCATGGTTCCACTCCATCGTGGAGATTGCCTCGAGGAGTGCCTGGGGATAGAAGATGATCTCTTCCTGGGGGAATGCGTATTTGTAAATGGGATAACAGGGTGAACAGAAAATGACGATTCTTCGTGATCCGAGCTCTCTCGCCATCTGCAGGTTTAGGGAAATGAATTCCCTGGAAAGCGATCTGCATTCATTCAGTGCATCATCGTTTCGTTCCTTGACTGCAGGACGATAGAGGGTATTTCCGCAACAGTATTCCTGTGAGAGAAATGTAAAGCTGATCCCACCGTTATCGAGAATGCGGGAGAATTTCTGGAGCACAGCGGGAATGGAGTAGGGAATCTGACATCCTGAGATGATGACATTGTCGGCACTACGATCATAGGGGAGATTGTAGGCCTCCAGGATATCCACTCTGTTCGTCAATGTCTCGTTCATGTTCCCGGTTGACCGGATTGCCTTCACCACATGTTCATCAATGAGTGGGTGCATCTGCTTCTCCTTCCTATCAGAGGTTCACCAGGCGCATCATGGCTTCTGGATAGCGGCTCCCGCTCGCAGCTCCCGGAGGCATGACTTTTTCAATCGCTGACAGATCTTCCTCGCTCAGGGTGATATCCAGTGCCGCGATGTTCTCTTCCAGGTGCTTTCTTCTCGTGGTTCCCGGGATCGGGACGATGTCATCACCCTGTGACACTACCCATGCCAGCGCCAGCTGCCCGGAAGTGATGTTTTTCTGGGCGGCAATTTCTCTCACCCGGTGAACCAGTTCAAGGTTCTTTTCGAAGTTTCGTCCCTGGAAACGAGGGGAGAACCGGCGATAGTCGTCCGGAGCAAAATCCTCGAAATTTCTGATCGTTCCTGTCAGGAAACCCCTTCCAAGAGGGCTGTATGCAACGAACCCGATCCCCAGTTCTCTGATCAGGGGGAAGAGTTCACTCTCGGGATCACGACTCCACAGTGAATACTCAGTCTGCAGCGCTGTGATAGGATGGATTTCATGGGCGCGACGGATTGTCCCGGGCCCCGCCTCAGAAAGTCCCAGGAACCTCACCTTGCCGGCTTTCACCAGGTCGGCCATGGCGCCCACCGTCTCCTCTATGGGAACGGTAGGGTCAACTCGGTGCTGATAGTAGAGATCAATGTGCTCAACTCCAAGCCGGAGAAGAGATGCGTCACATGCTTTTCTCACATATTCCGGTCGGCCGCTTATGCCTCGATAGGAAGGATCGCTGCTCCGCAGTATGCCGAACTTGGTCGCGAGTACGACGGAGCCACGTCTGTCACGGATGGCCTTGCCCACGAGTTCTTCATTCGTGAACGGGCCATACATGTCTGCCGTGTCGAGGAGAGTGATACCCATATCCAGTGCACTATGGATTGTGGCGATGGATTCCTTCTCATCAGCCCTGCCATAGAATTCCGACATCCCCATGCAGCCCAGGCCAAGCCCCGAAACCCGCAATCCCTGATTCCCCAGTAATCGGTGCTTCATGGTGTCTCCCCCTTCAGCTCATCATGGCTCGCATGGTTTTCACAAGGAGGTCTTGGCTCGGGAGCATGGCATTTTCGAGGGCCTTGGCATAGGGAATGGGACATTCTGGAGAAGCGATGCGCACTGGTGATGTTTTCAGGGTGCCCAGTGCAGCGGTGGTCACCCGCGCAATCACCTCTGCGCCTATGCCGCCCGTGGGTGGACCTTCCTCTATCGTGATGATCCTGCCGGTTTTTTTCACAGACTGCAGGATCGTCTGGCTGTCCATGGGATAAAGCGTGCACAGATCTATCACCTCGACGCTGATCCCCTCGCTCTCCACGATGGAGGCAGCTTCCAGGGCAATACCGACACCAAGCAGGTGAGTGACGATGGTCACGTCACTCCCGGCTCGCCTGATCAGAGCTTTGCCCAGGGGCAGAGTGTATTCCTTCTCCGGTATCTTGCCGGCCTCGGCATACATCAGCTTATGTTCGAAGAATATGACCGGATTGTTCACCCTGATGGAAGATTTCAGTAATCCCTTGGCAGTGTAGGGATCGGATGGCGCAACAACGATAAGCCCCGGGACACCGAAGAGGAATTTCTCCATAGACTGCGAATGCTGTGCAGCCATTCCGATCCCGCTCCCAAGGGGAGATCTGATGGTAAGAGGGATGGAAACCTGTCCACCTGTCATATACCTGAGCTTTGCTGCCTGGTTGATGATGGGATCCATGCAGCAGGTGAGAAAGTCTGCAAACAGGATCTCGGCAATGGGTCGCATGCCGGTCATGGCGGCACCTACGGCCCCTCCTATGATGCCGTATTCGCTGATGGGGGTGTCAATAATCCGTTCTTTTCCGAATCGTTCTATCAGCCCCTCGGTCACGTTGAAATATCCACCCAGGGTTACGTCCTCACCCCAGAGAAATACGTTCGCGTCACGTTCCATTTCTTCTGCAATGGCCTCGTTGATAGCCTGGGACAGAGATATCTCCCTTCCCGGTGCAGTCGCTGTCAGGCTGATGGTTCCAGAGAAAAGGGAGCTGTCCTCAGGCGTAAATACATCTTCGAGAAGACTCTCGATTTTCGGATCTTCCTCTTTGAGGGCATATGCCACCGCCTTGTTCACGGCATCGCTCGCCTCTTTCTGGATCTTCTGGATTTCCTTTTGGGTGGCTGCTTTCCTTTTCACCATGTCGCTGATCAGCCTTTGAATCGGGTCTTTTTTCCGGTAGGCCTCCTTCTCGGCTTCATCACGGTACAACTCAGGATCTCCTTCCATGTGGCCATGCCAGCGGTAGGTCATGAGTTCAACGAGGCGAGGTTTTCTATCTTTCCTCATGGACTTTACAACGGAGCCGATCTTTTTGTACACCTCCTTCACATCGTTTCCGTCGAGCCGGATGGATGT
>JBNGDS010000132.1:0-2730 GCA_049975365.1 Desulfomonilia bacterium
ATGTAGGTGAGGCCTCGGGCCGCATCGAGCTGGGTGATGGAATCAGCCACCAGGAAGTTCACTGCCTGGAATTTCCTGATGAGCTTCCCGAAGGCAGCGCGTTTGTTGGAATACCTCACGGCAAGGTCGAGCGCCCCCCACACCCCGAGACACCCGGCAGCAGAGGTGAGCCTCTCGGGGATCATCATCTGGTTGAAGCACAGGGCCCCTCCATGGAGCTCACCCACGAGGTTTTCCCTTGGCACCTTTGCGTCGCGGAACACGAGCCTGCCCGTGCCGCCTCCCTTGCAGCCCAGGAGCCCGTAGTGATACTCGGTTTCCACGCCAGGACCGGCATCCACGATGAGCAGGCTGATCCGGCCATACTTGTGTGCATTGGGGTCGAAATTCGTCCTGCAGTAGACCAGGAAGAAATCTGATCCATCTGCACCCACTACGAACCGTTTCTGACCGTTCAGGATAAAGTAATCACCTTCGAGAACGGCCTTGGTGGTTGCACCGAAGAAGTCGGACCCGCCCCTTGGTTCGGTAAGGGCCTCGGCAGCCACGAGCTTGCCCTCAAGATACGGCTTGAGATACTTCTCCTTCTGGAGGTCCGTGCCGAAGTAGTTGATGGCCTCACCAACGATGGACGGCATCACGAAGGCACACCCGAGGGCCATGCCGAGACACCCGATCTCTTCGGTTGCGGCAACGTCTGCAACCCAGTTCATTCCCCTTCCACCCCACTTCTCCGGAAATCTGATCCCCCTCAGATTGTAGTGAGCGAGGCGTTCCACGAACTCCCTGGGGTAGACGATCTCGTCTCTGTCCATCTTGCGCAGGAATTCACTGGTGATCTCCTCTTTGACGAACCGTTTCACCTCGTCCCGCAGGGCTCTCTGTTCCGGTGTCAGCAAAAAGTCGTACATGATTCCCCTCCTTTCATGGACTCTCTTCGGATTTCATATCTGAAGCAATGCACACCAGGAATACCGGCTCAGGATAGAGAACGTGAAGAGTCTTGTCAAGGCAGCACCCTGACGAGAACACGCTCTCTTTCGTGGGCACGGTACAGGGTACATTCCGTGCATTGTGCTGCCGCAGTGAATCGTCAAGACCCGGAGTCTCTCCCTACCCCTTTTTCTTTCTTCCGGATTGTTTTTCCTGTGAATCCTTCTTTCCGAAGGACGTCCAGGTTGTACTGAGATGGTGAAGATTTCTGTCTACCAGGTCATTGATGGTGTCCTTTTCGAACCGGCCGCTCTTCAGCTTCCTGCCGGCTTTCACCCCGGTGAGGATCTCGATCCCTTCGTCGATGTGGGCTACGCTCCAGATGTGGAACTTTCCGTCCCTCACCGCATCGATGACCGCATCCTTGAGCATGAGATTTCTCGCATTGCTCTCGGGGATGATGACCCCCTGGTCTCCGGTGAGACCCTTCATGCGGCACACTTCGAAAAACCCTTCTATCTTCTCGTTCACACCGCCGATGGCCTGGACTTCACCCTTCTGATTGACCGATCCGGTGACGGCAATACCCTGCCTGATGGGTTTTCCCGCCAGGCTCGAAAGCAGCGCATAGAGCTCGGCCGACGATGCCGAATCCCCTTCAACACCCGTGTAGCTCTGCTCGAACACGAGGCGTGCGGTAAGGCTCAGGGGTTTGTCGTATCCATATGAATGGGCCAGGTATCCGGAGAGGATGAGCACTCCTTTCGTGTGAATGGGACCCCCGAGTTTTGCCTCACGCTCGATGTCGACGAGTCCACCCCTCCCTGGTTCGATGCTTGCCGTGATCCGGTTTGGCCTGCCGAACATGATATCTCCGAGATCGATCACGGCCAGCCCGTTGACCTGACCGACTTCCTCCCCCGAGACATCGATCTTGATGGTTCCCAGGTTGATCATCTCATTGATCTTTTCCATGAGGAGATTCGACCGGTAAAACCGCTCTTCAATTGCCTTCGTGACGTGCTTGTCCTGCACCAGGGTCGACTTTTCCTTGGAGGCATAGAAGCTGGCCTCCCTGATGACATCGGCAATCTCTCCGAACCTGGTGGAGAGCTTCTCCTGGTCAGATGCCAGTCGACAGCTGTGTTCAACGATCTTTGCGATCGCACCCTTGTCGAAGTGTTTCAGCTTTTCCTCCTCCACGAGGTTGCACACGAACGATGCATAGCTCTTCATGTTCTCAGGAGTTCGGGCCATGACAATATCGAAATCCGCCTTGACCTTGAATAGATCCTGAAAATCCTGATCGAGTTCGTACAAGCGGAAGTAGATGTACGGAGTGCCGATGAGGATGACCTTGATATCCATTGCAACGGGCTGCGGCATGAGGCTCCGGGTGGTCATGAACCCGAGGCGTTCACCTGCCTCTTCGATGACGATCTCGCGGTTGCGGATCGCCCTTTTCAAACTCTCCCATGTGAGAATGTTGAGCAGGACCTCCTCGACGGGAAGGATCAGGTACCCGCCGTTTGCCCTGTGGGCAGAGCCGGCTCTGATCATGGTGAAGTCCGTGAACAGGGCCCCGAACTGGGCTTCCTTCTCGATGCGGCCGAAGAGGTTGTTGTAGGTGGGATTCAATTCCGTGATGATGGGTGCGCCATCAAGGTGCGAGTTGTCCACTACCACGTTGACCGAGTATTTCCTGAAGCGGATGTCTTCGAAGTGCATCTGGGGAAATTCACCCTGTCCCTGCTCTTTCTGCTCGGCCTGCCTGAACTGAGAGAGGTTGTCCACCAT
>JBNGDS010000133.1:0-2538 GCA_049975365.1 Desulfomonilia bacterium
TTGTAGCACCACTGATGCTGGCCAGATCAAATCTTTGTCTTGGCGCAGACGTTCCTACTGAATCAATGATAGAAAATACACACTCTGATGTTGTCCTGCTCCTCTTCTATGTGTTGTTGGCATTGGGTTTTTCGTTTCTCTGTTCAATCGCCGAATCAGTACTCCTGAGCATTACCCCTTCATATATCGAAGCCCAGAAAGAAAAGCTCCCTAACCGAGCACAGCTCCTAACAAGACTGAGACTTGATGACGTGGATCGGTCGCTTGCAGCTATTTTGACTCTAAACACTATCGCTCATACCGTAGGGGCAATCATGGCTGGCGCCAAAGCTACCGTTGTATTTGGGAGTGCTTGGTTTGGCGTATTCTCGGCGGCCATGACATTGATGATTCTTTTTCTTTCCGAAATCGTTCCTAAAACCATAGGAGCCATATATTGGTCGAAGCTCGCAGGACCAACAGTGTACTTTGTGAACGGTCTAATTTTTACTCTGTATCCACTCGTGTGGATCTCTGAGAGACTGACGAAAATCATTTCACACGGGAAGCAAATCCACCTCTTCAGTCGAACAGAGTTTATTGCCATGGCACGAATCGGTGAAAAAACTGGGCTCTTAAGTGATAACGAATCTCGGATTATTTCAAATCTGTTTCGGTTCGAAACGTTGAAAGTAACAGATATCATGACGCCAAGAACAGTCGTTTCAGGACTCCCTGAAGACATGAAGATAAGAGATTCAATGGGGTACATAACCCAAAGTCCATTCTCTCGCCTGCCACTCTATAAGAATGACATCCACGATATAACCGGTTTTGTTCTCAGAGATGACATTTTACTTCGAGAGGCACAGGAACAGGGTGATGAAACACTGAAAACAATAAAACGTGAGATCTATGCAGTCCCAGAGTCATCATCGTTGTCAAAGTTGCTGGAGTATCTCCTCAAGAATCATCAGCATATTGCTATAGTCGTTGATGAATACGGAGCAATGAAAGGTCTCGTGACACTCGAAGATTTGTTTGAGACATTGATTGGCATTGAAATCATGGATGAAACGGATAAAGTTGAAGACATGCGAGTTCTGGCTCGTAAGCTCTGGATGAAACGTGCCAGGGCGCTTGGTATCAATGTTGAAAGTGCTGAATAGCAGAGACTAGAACACGGCATTGCATCTGACCCCGATGCCACGTCAGTTCATCACCCATCGATTTTGCAGCACACAAACGGAGAGAGTTCGTGACACATGTGACGATTCTCCAGAATTGAATACTTCGTTGGAGACATCCACACCCTGGTCTATGAACTGAAGCGAGGATTTCTATCAGGACCCTTCACTCACGACAGAGCAGAGATTTCTTCGTTTTCTTTCCGGTTTTGAGAAGAGTAAAAAACTTGTGATCAGGTACTCTATGCTTTCATCCTCGGGTAGTCCTCTTAAAAGAGATGAGTCTCAACACGATTGGCTGTCATATCAAAACGTGGCAAAAGGTCTCACCTGCCCCATAATCGAGATCACGACATCTTGGTGAGATGAGAGTTCTCAGTTGGCTCCTCCTGCAGGTTTTGAGGTGGGTTGCAGGTGAGGTTCCGATTCAGATCGATCGCCGGAGACGCACACCAGGCACAAGCAGATCGACGGCGCTGAATCTCCCGATGGTTTCAGGCCGGTATGGCTCTCCGGTGATGATGGACCGTGCGGCCAGGATCCCACTCTCAACGGCCGGCCCGATGCCTTCTCCCATGTCCACGCTCGCCAATCCGGCGGAGTCACCGATGACAAAGGCATTTCCTCTTTTGCCTAGCAGGTGCGGCTGGTTCAGGTAATATGCATATCCTCGGGGAGCACTCGGGTGTCTGCTTATGAGCGAGTGTCTGGACAGCTTCTCCATAAATGCATGCCAGTGGTCGCGGATGTGTTTTCCTCCGGCACGTAATGACCTGAACTTGGCTCCGATCCCCATATTCACATACTCGCTCCCCTTCGGAACATACCAGGCATACCCCGGCAGCCTGTTCTCGAAAAACCACAGGCGACAGGTCTGATCAATCCCTTCGCAGGTGAATTCATCTTCCAGGGTTACGATCATACGCTCCGGCCTCCTAGGGGCGAGAGGCTCAAATAGTGTCCGATACACTGGGCAGTTCGTGCCGCCGGCACCCACCAGGAAGCGACACCTGAACATGGAGTCAATCACAAACCCTCCGGGCTGAATGGAGATATCCCGGGTATGGTGGTGATAGACGGGAACTCCAGAACGTCTCAGCAGCCAGTCGTCGAATTCGACTCTCCTGATGGCATGCTGGGTGGTTCGTACTGGAAACGAGACTCCGAACAAGGAAACCTCGATGCGCCTCAGCGTTGTCAGTGTGTACGGGTAGCCTTCCTCTCCGAGGCGAAGGATCCTGAAGACCCGCGGGGTGATCCAGCCAGCACAGAGTTTGTCACGAGGAAATTGAGCTTTGTCGAGAACAATGGTACGGACGCCGTGCTTCTGGAGATACCAGGCACAGGTAGAACCTGAAGGCCCACCCCCGAT